>JBATIF010000390.1:0-19279 GCA_049667605.1 Gammaproteobacteria bacterium | reverse complement strand
GTCTCCAGGCAATCGGCAGCAAAACCGGGGCAGACAACCGTGAGGTGCTTGACACCTTCAAGGGGCAGTTGTACCAGGCGCTCCGCAACATACGGCTGCAACCACTCGGCCGCACCAAAGCGGGACTGAAATGCCATCTCCCACTGGTCTTGATGCAAATCCAGCTCGGCGGCAAGCAGGCGTGCGGTCTTGTGACAGTGACAAAAGTACGGATCACCTGCCAGCAGCGTTCTCTTTGGCATGCCATGAAATGAGATCAGCAACCTGTCACCCTGTCCCTTGTCACGCACATGCGCACGAACCGACTCGGCCAGGGCATGAATATAATGCGGATCATCGTGATAGGCCCCCAGCAGTCTCAGTTCCGGAACCCAGCGCCAGCGTGACAGGTTTGCAAACACGGCATCGGCAACCGTGCCGGTTGTGGCACCCGAGTATTGCGGGTAAAGCGGTAAAACCATGATGCGTTCCGCACCTTCTGACTGCAGTTTTTCCAGACCCTGTTGAATGGAAGGCTGACCGTAGCGCATGGCAAGAACGACATGGCACTTGCCGGGAATGCGTGCTTGCATTTCCATACCCAGCTTGTCTGCAAGCCCGGAGGAAATCGCCATCAGCGGCGAGCCCGACTCGTTCCAGACCCGCTGATAGGCCCGTGCGGACTTGGCAGGCCGGGTGCGCAGGATGATGCCGTGAAGGATAATTTTCCACAGCAGCCGAGGGATCTCGACGACGCGCGAATCGGATAAAAACTCCGCCAGGTAACGCCTGACCGCAGCCGGCGTCGGCTCATCGGGTGTTCCCAGGTTGACGACCAGGATCCCCAGGCAGGGCCGGCGGCCATGCTCGAACATCACCTGCCCCTTGTATCTCCTGCCCTCGAAACGCTTGCCCACGCACACCACCTGGTCGGTTGTCTGAAAAACGGATTGAACCCATATCGAATGTACTTGTCGGTTTCATTATAACGAGCATGCCAAACTGATACCAAGGCGCTGACCCCCGGTCCTGGAGATATTTGTAATATGATGGTCCTCTCACAGGCAAGGCTGCACCGATGCAGGCATTGCAACGCTAAATCCAGCGGTAGCCTGGCTACTGGAATCAATAGCGACTGATTGTGTATGGATAACGATAACCTCACGCGCGCCCGCGGCAGCTGGCAGCTACGCGGCCAGGCACGGCCCGCCGCAGCAGTGGAACCCGGCCCCGGGCAGGAGTCTGTGTGGGATTATCCTCGGCCGCCGGCAATCGTCGCTGACACGCGCCTGGTCCAGGTCAGGCTGAATGGCGTACTCGTCGCCGAGACCCGTGCAGCCAGGCGGGTGCTGGAGACTGCCAGCCCGCCGACCTTTTACCTGCCGCCCGAATCCGTCCAGCTCGACTGCCTGCGTCCCGATCCCGGCAGCAGCTTTTGTGAATGGAAGGGCCAGGCAAGCTATTTCACTGTCTGTACAGCGTCGGATTGCGTGGGGCATGCCGCCTGGAGCTATCCGGCGCCGTTTGATGAATTCACAGCGATCGGGAATTATCTTGCATTTTATCCGGGCCGGCTTGAATGTTATGTCGATGGCGAACGCGTGCGCGCACAAACGGGGGGCTTTTATGGCGGCTGGATTACCGCGGAGATCGTCGGTCCATTCAAGGGGGAACCCGGTTCCTCGGGTTGGTAGATCGATCGATGAGAAAAGTGATGCGCTCATTTACCAGGCTCACTGCGCTGTTGATCCTGTCTTTATGGAACTATGCAAACGTTATGGCCGATGAAGTGTTAATAATCGATGACCGCCGCACGGGCGATTTTCGCTCGGCGCTGGGTACGAGCTGGCGCCCGGTTACGGATACCGTGATGGGCGGGGTATCCAGTGGGCAATTGACACTGGACAACATCGAGGGCCGGGCCTGCCTGCACCTGCGCGGCGATGTCAGGCTGGAAAACAACGGCGGCTTCGTGCAGGCGGCACTCGATCTCAAGGGTAAAACTCCACTCGATGCAACAGCCTACCGGGGTGTGCAGCTGGAGGTGTACGGGAATAATGAAGTCTATAACCTGCACCTGCGCAGCGCTGATATCCGGATGCCGTGGCAATCCTACCGCGCCTCGTTCACTGCCCCTGCAGGCTGGCACACGGTGCGCCTGCCATTCACCGGGTTCGAGGGCCATCGCATCAGTGCCCCGCTTGATCTTGGGCAACTCGAGCGCATCGGCATTGTCGCCATCGGCCGGGCGTTCCGGGCAGACCTGTGCATCGCGGGCCTTGCCTTGTATTAGCTATTCGCCAGCAGGCGCTGGCTGCTGCAACCCGCAGGCCGGGTCAGGGAGCAGCACGGTTGCCTGGCGCTGGCCCGGACCTCACAGGGCAATATTTTGCCGCCTGGATAGCCGCTGCGGCGTTCTGAAACGTGCCTCTATACATTATTCATATCAAATAGTTATAGCAAGTTATTCATCCAGACTCGTGCACACCATGGGCATCGCATGGCGGTGGCATGTGCCGGCTCAAGCGCACAGCCAATATGCCGATACTTTTGGCATCGACCCCTGCATTTAGCCTGACAATTATAAGGACTGCACCAATGAGCAATATGAACCCTGTCCCAGACGATACGGATAACGAGGAAAACCCTGCCTTTACGAAACGCATCAGCCCCGTGAACCTGACGGAGGGGATGTACGTCCAGCAACTCGACCGCCCCTGGACTGAAACCCCGTTCCTGTTCCAGGGATTCATGCTGAAGGGGCCAGAGGATATCGAGATCCTGCGGGAATTGTGCGAGTTCGTTTTTATCAACATCGAGCGCGGCCTCGATACACCGCATACCTACCAGGGGTATATCCCCGCCGCTAAAGTGAACATGCGGGACCTGGCCCGGGTTAACAGGCTTGCGCACCCCAAGCAGAGCTATGAAGACATCACCTCCGTAGAGGATGAACTGCAGCACGCCAGGGCAAGCCACAATAAATCACAAACCCTGGTTCAGGACCTGTTCCATGACATCTCCACCAAGGGCACACTGAATATCCCGGCAGTCACGGAGGCGGTCGGCGAGATAACCGACAGCGTTCTGCGCAATCCCGATGCCTTTATGCTATTGCGTCAGTTGAAGGCCAAGGACAACTACAGTTATTCCCATGCTATCGATTCCTGCGCACTGGCCGCCTCGTTCTGCCGTCATCTCGGTTACCCCAAGGAAGAACTCAAGGACGTGGCCATGGGCACCCTGCTGCTGGATATTGGCAAGCTCAAGGTTCCCGAGGAGATCCTGTACAAAAAAAATTATTTGACGAAAGAGGAATTCAGGCAGATGCAGCAGCACGTCACCATAGGCGTGGAAATACTGACAGCGGCCGGAAATGTCTCCAGCACCGTGCTGGCAATGCTCGCAACCCATCATGAGCGTCTCAACGGCAAGGGCTACCCGCAACAACTCGAGGGCGAAGCTATTCCCGTGTGCGGCCGGATCGCCGCCATCGTCGACTGCTACGATGCCATGACCAGTGAGCGGCCCCACAAGAAAGCAGTTTCCGCACTTGACGCAATCCAGGAACTTTACAAGTGGCGCGGCATCGATTTCCAGGAAGACCTGGTAGAGCAGTTTATCCAGTGCCAGGGTATCTATCCAACCGGTACCGTGGTTGAACTGACTTCCGGGCAGGTCGGAATCGTTCTCTCCCAGAACCGCGTGCGTCGCCTCAGCCCAAAACTGCTGCTGATACTGGATGCCGACAAGGAGCCCTATGAACAGCCGCCCATTCTCGACCTGATGAAGCACCACGAGGCTGCCCCGGGCGATCGGCTTAATATTGCCCATGCCCTCGACCCTGAAGACTACGATTTCGATCCAGGCGACTACTACCTGTAATCCGGGCATCGCGCAGGCACAACCGGCAACAGCAGACAGATGGACACACCCAGAGGCATGGCGGGACGTGCGGAATTTATTTCCGACCTTGACCGCGAGATCCGTGAGCATAGTCAAAAAGACTCCAGCCTCGCCGTATTACTGCTGAATATAAGAGGCTTCAGGTCGATCAATGCCGGTTACGGCTTCAGCACCGCTGACAGGGTGCTGCAGCAGATCGGCGAAAAGATACTGTCGATCAAGCGTCAGCAGGACCTTGCCGGTCGTGTCGG
Organism: Gammaproteobacteria bacterium; assembly: GCA_049667605.1. Lineage (GTDB taxonomy): Bacteria > Pseudomonadota > Gammaproteobacteria > UBA9214 > UBA9214 > UBA9214. Next base: position 15,143 of record JBATIF010000390.1, on the reverse strand, counting down.
TATCGACGAATTCGCACTGATATTGCCAAACCTGAAGAGTCCATACCTCGCGGAACTGGCAGCCAACAAGCTGGTTTCGGAACTCGACGTAATCACCCTGGATGACGGATCTTCCATCAATATCAAGATACATATCGGTATCGTGATCCATCCCGAACACGGCGAGACCAGTGAGACACTGCTGCAGCAGGCAGACCTGGCCATGTACGCGGCACGTGAAAGCTACCAGCCCTACAAGCTGGCCGAACTAAACCGGCACAAGAAAACATCAAAGGGCGTAAAGGTATCTGACCTGGAACGCGCCGTGAGTAACAACGAGTTTGAACTCTACTATCAGCCCAAGGTCGATTTAAATACACATCAGTTGATCGGTGCCGAGGCACTGATTCGCTGGAACGACCCCAAGCACGGGTTCATCGGCCCGGACGAGTTCATCACGCTGGCTGAGCAGAACGGCCTGATATTTCCCATGACATTGTGGTGTCTCAACACAGCCTTGCGCCAGAGTATTGAATTCAGGCACCTGTGGCCTGAATTCAGGATAGCGATAAACCTGTCAGCAATCACCCTGATTGAAACCGAGCTGATCGAACTGGTAAAGCGTGCCTTGCGAACCTGGGATTCCCCGCCCGACAAGCTGATGATCGAGGTGACTGAAAGTGCGATTATGACAGACCCTGAAGTCAGCATCGAAACCCTGCAAGGCCTGCGTGAGCTCGGCATCAAACTGTCGATTGATGATTTCGGTACCGGCTATTCATCATTCAGCTATCTGAAGAATCTGCCGGTGCATGAACTGAAAATCGACCAGTCGTTCATCAGGGAGATGGCAAAGGACGCAAACAATGGACGCATTGTGCAGACCATGATCAACCTCGGGGAAAACTTTGATCTCAGCGTGATCGCGGAAGGCATCGAAGACGAGTGGACCCTGCAGCAGCTGGTCGGCATGGGCTGCCATCATGGCCAGGGTTACCATATCGGCAGGCCAATGCCCCGCAAGAAATTCATCAACTGGATTGCCGAGTCCGAATGGACCCGGTCCGCACTGGCCAGCCCTGCAAAATAAACCAGTCAAGGACCCGGCACCGGCGAACAACACCAGCGCCTGCTGCAGCCGGGAAAACAGTGGCTACCCGCTGCACAACCACAGTTTCCTAGTCGACCGCCCCGACGGACACCTCGCCCGCCGCCGGTTCCACATCAATCCCTGCGAGGTGCTTGATGTCTTCGATGATCATGTAAAGGCAGGGCGTCAGCAGCAGGATGATGGCAGTTCCGAAGAGAATGCCGTAGCCCAGCGAGAGCGCCATCGGAATCAGGAAGCGTGCCTGCCGCGAGGTCTCGAAGATCATCGGCGCGAGGCCGCCGAAGGTGGTCAGCGTCGTCAGCAGGATCGGGCGGAAGCGGCGGATGCCGGCCTGGTGTATGGCATGAAAAGCGTCGAGACCGGTAAGCCGTTGCTTGTTGGCATAGTCGATCATCACCAGCGAGTCGTTGATCAGCACACCGCCCAGCGCAATGATGCCCATGATGGAAATGATGGACAGGCTGTAACCCATGAGCTGATGGCCGAGGATGGCGCCGACCACGCCGAACGGGATCGCCATCATGATGATCAGCGGCTGGATATAGCTGCGAAACGGTATCGCCAGCAGAAAGTAGATAATGATCAGCGCGATGGTCACCGAAGAGAAAAAGCTCTGCACGGCATCGCGCATATGGGCCTGGCGGCCCTCGAAGGAATAGCTGATACCCGGGTAGTCGGCGACCAGCCGCGGCAGGAGTTCCGCCTCCACGCTGGCCAAGATCCGGCTGGTATCGCTGATCGGTTCCACGTTGGCGGTGACGGTCACCGTGCGGCGCGCGTCACGGCGGGTGATCTCGGTATAGGCGCGGCCGCGATCCACGCTGGCCACCTGGTACAGGGGTACTTCGCCGCCACCGGGGAGAATAAGGATCAGGTTTTCCACGTCGGCCTCGCTCTGGCGTTCCACCTCGGGCAGCCGTGCCATGACGGTGACCTCGTTGCGACCACGCTGCTGCTTCAGGGCCTCGGCGCCGTAAAAGGCGGCGCGCACCTGGCGGGCGATTTCCGCGGAGCTGAGTCCCAGGCTGAGTGCCTCGGTGGTGGGATGAAAGTCAAGCTGCACCTTGCCGGGTGCAAAACCGTTGTCCACGTCCTTGGCACTGCTGAATTCCTCGAGCATCGCCGCCAGCTCGGCAGCGGCGTTCTCCAGCGCGGTGATGTCGCTATGACTGAGCTCGATGCTCACCGAGGGACCCCTGCCGGGACCGCCGGAATCGGATGCGTAACGTAACTTTTCAAGCCCGGGGATATCCCCGGCCTGTTTGCGCCACAGGCCGGTTACCTGCTGCGTCGACAGCGGCCGCTGTCCGGCCGGCTGCAGGTAGACACGCACCTCGACACTGTTCTCGCGCACCAGCGCAAAAACTCCCGAGCCCAGCTGCTCGCCGCCGTTAGCGTCAATGACCGCGCTCGCCGCATTCACCAGGCGGTCACGCACGCTGCGAGCATCCCGGGGCGGGCTGCCGACCGGCAGGGTGGCCGTTGCCAGGGCATAATCGCTTTCCACTTTTGGCATGAGAATGAAGCCCATGCGCCCGCTCATGGGCAGCGCGAGCACCAGCAACAGGATGGCGATCATCAATGCCACGGTCAGGTAGCGAAAACGGATGGCAGCATCCAGCAGCGGCCCGTACACATCCTGTATGAAGTGGCGAAAGCTGAGTGAAAAGGACTGTTGCCAGGCGTGCAGGCGAGCACCCAGCTTGCTGCTGGACTGGCTGCGCGTGTGCGCCAGGTGCGCAGGCAGGATGAACAGCGCCTCCACCCAGGAAATCACGAAGGCCGTAATGACGACCAGTGGTATGACCGCCCAGATCTTGCCGAAGCTGCCGGGCACCGTCATCATCGGCAGGAACGCAACCATGTTGGTGAGGATGGAAAACGAGATGGGCACGGCGATGTCGTGGGCGCCGCGGATGGCGGCTTGCAGATTGTCCATACCGCGCTGGCGATATTCATAAATGTTTTCGCCCGCGACGATCGCGTCGTCCACCACGATGCCCAGCGCAAGGATGAAGGCGAACAGCGACACCATGTTGAGTGAAGCGCCCAGCACCGGCAGGAACAGCAAGGTGCCGAGGAATGCCGTGGGAATACCCACCGTCACCCAGAAGGCAAGCTTGAATTCGAGGAACAGGCTGAGCAGCACCAGCACCAGCAGCAGGCCGATGAAGCCGTTTTTGAGCAGCAGGTTTACCCGTTGCTGGTAGATTTCCGAGTCGTCGTCCTCGATGACCGCCGTGATCGCCGGCGGCAGTTCCGCAATGATTCCGGGCAGGGCCGCGCGCGTTGCCTCTGACACACTGGCCGGTGTCTGCTCGCCGACGCGGTATACCCTGAGGCCGATGGCGCGCTTGCCGTTGAAGGTGGCAAAGGTGTCGCTTTGTTCGAAGCCCTCCCTGATGTCGGCCACGTCCCCGAGCCGCACCGCCGCACCCCTGGCATCGACGACAACGGGAATCTCGCCGAACTCGTGCGCCCACTCACGGCGTTCCTGCACCCGCAGCAGGATTTCACCGCCACGGGTTTCCACGGAACCGCCGGAGCGGTCCAGGGCAGCCTGTTCCACGGTGCGCGCGATGTCTTCCAGCGTCAGGCCGTATTCACGCAGACGTGCCTGGGACACCTCCAGGTGAATCTCCAGGTCGCGCACGCCCTCCAGTTCAACCTGGGTAATACCGGACTGTTGCAGCAGGCGATCGCGCACCTGCTCCGCCGCCTGGCGCAGGTTCCATTCATCCACCTCCCCGTAGAGCTGCAGATCGAGTACGCTGCGGCGACGCGTATCCATGCTAATGCGCGGCTCCTCCGCATCGTCGGGGAAGGTATCCACGCGGTCCACGGCCTGCTGTATATCCTGGTAGATTTTTGCATGTTCGGCACCGACTTCCATTTCTATCACGATCGATGCGCTGCCCTCGCCCGCGGTGGCCTGTATTTCATCGATGCCGTCCAGGTCGCGAAGCTCTTCCTCTATAGCCAGGATGACGCCCTCTTCCACCTCTTGCGGGCTCGCGCCCGGCAAGGCGACGCGAATGCTGACCCTGTCGAGTTCAAATTCGGGGAACACTTCCTGCTTTATCTTGGTGCTCATAAAGAGTCCGCCGAGGATCAGCACCAGCATCAGCAGGTTGGGCGCCACCCGGTGATGGGTCATCCAGGCCAGCGGGCCGTGTCGTTTTTCAGGCTGCTCAGTCATTCACGGCGGTCTCAGCCACGGCGTCGGTGCCGCCGCTATCCACGCGCAGGGGCATGCCCGCCGCAACCGCGGCAATCCCGGTGGTCACGATGCGCTCGCCATCGTCGAGTCCAGCGGTGACGAATACCTCGTCGCTGCCGCGATAGGCAATCTGCAGCGGGCGTATTTCAAGTTGATCGTCTGCGCCCATGATCCAGACATGGTCGCTGTCGCGCAGCCATTCGCGTTTTAATGCCACCGCAGCGGGCAGGGTACGCCCGGTAATCTCCGCGCGCAGATAGGCGCCGATCAACAGACGCGGTGTGCCGGCATTTTCCGCCTTGATGGCCAGCGGGTCATCAACGGCAACCAGCACCCGCGCCATGCGCCCTGCATCACCTACCTCACCCAGCAGGCGGATAACGCGGCCGCTGCGATACTGCCCGGGACCCCAGACGGCATCCTGGTAAAGCCTGACCGCTGCACCCCTGTCATCATCGACGCCGGGCAGTGTAATCCACTTCAACTGGCTGCCTGGAACGGACAACTCCACCCAGTACACATCGGTGCCCACCAGTGTCGCAATTTCACTCTGGCTGGTGAGCCGCGTGCCGAGGTCGACGGATTCCGACAGCACCAGGGCATCGAAGGGCGCCATGATGATGGTGCGCGACAGCGCAAGGTGCGCGTCGTCAAGGGCCGCCTGCGCTGCCGTCACCGAGGCACGTGCCATGGCAAGCTGCGGCTTGCGCAGCACCAGGCTGCTTTGCTGGTCGCTGAGAACTTCACCGAGGATCTCGTTTTCACGCCGGGCGACAGCCTGGTTACCCTGTTCCATCGCCAGTTCGGCCCTTGCCCTGGCCAGGTCGCTTTCGCGTTGCTGTACGGCAAGCCTGTAGTCGGAGGCATCGATGCGCAGCATGCGCTTGCCGGCCTGAAAGTAGCCGCCAGGCACCAGCTGCGGGCTGACTTCCACCACCTCACCGTCCACCTGCGGCCGCAGGAGCACATGCTGCGCAGCCTGCACGGTCCCCAGCGCCGAAATCGTAACCTGTTGTTCGCCGTGGCTGGCGCTCACCGTCTCGACCAGCCGCGCCAGCTGCGGCCGGGGGGTGCGCTCGGCGCGAGGCGCGCTTTTCATCATCACCATAAACAGGATAACGGCCAGCAGCAGCACGCCGACGGGCATCAAAAAACGTGAGCCGGCGCGCACCAGCCGTATTATTGGATTGTCCCGCTCTGCCTTCATATCATGCACCTGCATCCACCAGAGTCCGCGCTTGCGGACGCTGCAAATCCCAGCCGCCCGCGAGCGCGCGCGCCAGTTCAATACGAAAATCCAGCAGCTCGCGCCGCGCGGTCAACAGCCGGCGCGACAGGTCCTGCTGGTTGACCAGGGTGTCGAGGATATCGAGGTAATCGGTGGCACCCTGGATATAACGATCACGCAGGCGCAGGATCACTGCGTCCGCCAACTGCAGACGACGTTCCAGGCTGGCAATTTTTTTATGCTGGTGGTACTCCCGCGCCAGCGCGTCCTCGACATCCTGCAAAGCCAGCAACACGGTGTCCTCGTAGGCATTCAGCTGTTCCGATACAACGGCACGGTTACGGTCCACTTCCGCCATCCGGCGTCCCGCATCGAACAGCGGCACAGCCAGGCGTGCCGCCAGGTTGGCAAGCCAGCTGGAAAACAGGTCGCCCGGGGACGTCGCCAGGGTGCTGACCCCGGCGCTTAAATCGATGCGCGGGTAGCGCTCTGCAATAGCGGCGGCGACGCGCTCATCAGCCGCATGCACCCGGTAAAAGGCCTCGCGAATATCCGGGCGGCGCTCGATCAATTCAAGCGGCAGTCCGGTGTCCGGTAATGCCGGCAGGGCATCGAGGGTCTGGCGGGCGGCGAAGCTCATGCTGCCGGGCGCCTTGCCCAGCAATACCGCCAGCTGGTTCTCCAGCACCCTGATTTGCGCGAGCACGTCTTCACTGTCGCCGCGCGTCTGCTCCACCAGTTGACGCTGGCGCAGCACATCGGCTGCCTGTGCCAGCCCCATGCGAAAACGCAGCGTAACCAGTTCCTCGACCTGTTCGTTGTAGGTAGCCTGCTGCTGCAGCAATGCAAGTTGACCGCGCTGCTCCACCAGCTGATACCAGCGACCGGCCACCTCGGCAGATAGCGAAATAGCCGCGGTGTTCAACGCCGCGGCCGCGCCCCGGGCATCGAACTCTGCAGCCTGTGCCGTCGAACGCACCCGGCCCCAGAGATCGAGTTCATAGGAGGCCGCCACGCCCACTGCATAGTCATTGATCCTGTTGATATCTTCTCCACTGGTCTGCTCGGCAGAGCTATTCAGGTTGACTGCGGGCAGGCGTGCCGCCCCGTCACGGCGGGCAATGGCATCGGCCTGGGCGAGCCGGTCCCAGGTGGCACGCAGGGACAGGTTGTCACGCAGCGCGGTGTCCACGAGGGCGTCCAGTTCGGGGTCGGTGAACATTTCCCACCAGCGATCCGCCAGCGGCGATGCCCCTGTCATGGAAAATGTATCAGGCAACGGGGTATCGATCCTGCCGGGCTGGTTAAAAGTCGCGCACGCAGTCAGCGACAATGCAAGGCACAAGCTTGCGCAACGGGACACAATGGGATAACGGGCTTTCATCATTTTTATGATTCCGGCAGCTTCCCTGCTCTGAACCTGTATGAAATAAATAGTTTCATTTGCGTGCTTCCAGCGCCCTGGCCAGTTTGCCCAGCAGTTTTTTCAGCTGCTCCAGTTCGCGCCCGGTCAGCGCCTCGTCGAGCCACTTGCGGTCCGCCTGCATCACGGTCCTGGTGGCACGCTCGATGAGTTTCTTTCCCTTTGCAGTGAGGTGGACCAGCTTGCTGCGTTTGTCATGCGCCTGTACCGAGCGCCTCACCAGGCCGCGGGCCTCCAGCTGATAGAGCAGCTTGGTCAGGCCGCCCGAGGTAATGAGTACGGATTGCTGCAATTGTGCCGGCTTGAGAACGTGGGGGAACGCGGTACAACGCAGTGTCACAAGGATATCGAATTCGCCCGGGCTCAGGTTGTAGCCGGCCATGGCCTCGCGCGCCCGGGAAAAACCCAGGTCGCGAACGCGGTTCAGATAGACCACGAATTCATGGGCCGGGCTGCGCACCTGCGGCCAGTAATCCTTTGCAAACCCGAGTATCTGGTCAGCCGTATAGTTTTCTCGCATCCGCTAGCAGCCTCCGCTTGTTGCCGTTATTGCCAGGAAGTTCCATCATATATATCTTGCGAGAAAGATAGTAGATATTTCATCAGCGTCGGACATGGCCAGGGCAAAACAACGGCGCGCGCCACGTCAGGGAATGATTGCACCCATGAACGACAACAGAGATAATCGCGGGCGAATAATCCTGTTTGCCCGAACTGCATCCTCAGCATTCCTGCCGGGCAAGGTACACCAATCACACTGCATGCAGCATGGCAAAGCAATTATGGAAATAAACAAGCAACACCAGAGGATTGCAAGAGAATACCCCCGGATCAAGGTGGAAATTCACTGCAGCGTGGGTCTTCCAGGTGGTAATTTTTCAGCCGGCCTTATACGAGACCTGTCCGAAGGCGGTCTGAAATTTTCCTGTGGGCTGCAAACGATTCACAGCATTCTCCCCGAGGACCTGCGAACACCCGACCTGGTAAACGGTGTTATGGTCAAGCTGCTTTTCGAGTTGCCGCGAGCAGGCCTTGGCGCACTTGCAGTGGAATGCGATGCAAGCCTGGTGCACTTTGAACGCTTCTCCCATGACGATTTTCACGTTGGCATTCAATTCAGCCACCTGGACAAAGTCACCCGCAAGGGGCTGCGCACCTATCTGCAGTCAGCCCTTGAAGCGCAGGCTGGTTAAAAATTCAGCTTTTCTCCAAATCGAGTGGGTAGATTACCGTTGCAGGGCCGAATTCATTCGGCCAACAGCCATTATTGCTTTTGCAGACAAGAAGGTCACCATGTCCTGCGACGCATTGTGCAGGGCGTTATTTCCTGCACCATCAAGTCTTTTGCATCACCAGGGTTATCCGCGGCCGTTATCCTTTGTTCAAGGATCTCACTGCGGCATGCCTGCCGGGATGAAACACCGCTGGTCGAATGAATTCGACCAACAACCTTGCCGTCAGCAGGAACGCGTCACGTCTAATTGATCAACTTACCCACTCGATCAGGGGAAGATCCAAAAAAATCAAGCTGCAAGACCACCACTGGAATTTATAAAAATTCAGCAACATGCAGCACGCCTGTACCCCGGCCGCGTCTTTCCGGGCTTGCCCGCCGGCAGCTGACAGGTCGGGGATAGTCGGACAGAAAAAAATGCCCGACGACACTTGAAATCTTCCGCTGCACCCCTATCTAGAGACTATGTCAATCGTGACTAACACTTTATTTCAGGAGGCAGAATCATGTCTTTAGTCCATTACAAACCCGTCAACCTGTTCCGGCAGTTTGATAACGAACTGAACCGCTATTTTTCCAATGCCCACACCGAAGCGGCAAACCAGGCACACGACTGGACCCCCGCGGTGGATATACGCGAGGAAGACAACCGCTATGTTGTCGAGGCGGACATCCCGGGTGTCGCGCGCGAGAATATCGATATATTGCTGGAAGACAGCGTGTTGACCGTCAACGGTCAACGCAGCATCGAGAGCGAGGATAACGCTGAAAACTATCGCCGCAGGGAACGCACCCATGGCAGTTTCGTCCGCCAGTTCACTCTCCCGGATACAGTCAACACGGAGGCCATCAGTGCGACTGTCACCGACGGCGTACTTGAAATCCGCATCCCGAAACAGGAAAAACCCGAGGCGCGGAAGATTACCGTCGAATAAGAGCAGGCGTAATGCCCGCCTGCAATGCCAGGCCGGTCTCGTACGAGGCCGGCCTGGTATCTTTTATACTTTTTTTACCGTGGTGCGCTGAACCATGAAGCAGTATTCGGAAGCCTGCGAGCAAAACAAGACGCCCATTCTGGGCGTGATTCGTGATGAGTTTTCACACAGTAAAAAGATTCTCGAAATCGGCAGCGGCAGCGGGCAACATGCCGTTTATTTCTCCCGTGAACTCCCCCACCTGGTGTGGCAAACCAGTGACATGACATGCAACCATGCAAGCATCAGTGCCTGGCGGGACGAAGCCGCCCTGGACAATGTATTGCCCCCGCTGGCACTGGACGTCATTCAGGGCCCGTGGCCGGAAACTGTTTACGACGGGGTCTTCAGTGCCAATACCGCTCACATCATGGCCTGGACGGCTGTCGAGGATATGTTCCGCGGCATCGGCAAGCTGCTGGCTGATGGCGGAAGCTTCTGCCTGTACGGGCCTTTCAACTACCAGGGACGGTTCACCAGCGCCAGCAATGAAAGTTTTGAACAGTGGTTAAAGGAGCGGGACCCGCGAAGCGGTCTGCGAAATTTCGAGGATCTGGATGCACTTGCTGCTATCAATGGATTGCGCCTGAAGGCCGACCATGAGATGCCGGTTAACAACCGCCTGCTGGTGTGGGTGAAAGCGTAGGCGTTTTTCGCAGCCTGGAATGGGTAATGCTCAGCACATCCACCAGGTTCAGTGGCTTGATGGATATGGCCTGGCTCCTTTAGCCGGCAGGATCAGTTGTCAAACTGTGCAACCACCCAGGGAGCTGCAACAAGGGAAACCGTGAGCGCAATCAGGATGTCCCTGCCGCCCTGGATATGCTCCAGAAAACCGAGGCTCGGGTCACCCGCAAAAAGAATCACCGCCAGTATTACAAACCATTTGTGCATGTCGATCACCTGCATGTTGTGTTTCATTGCCTATTATCCTATCGGCAATGCAAGGCGATTCGCCGAGAACTGGTGCGCATGCGGGTGTGACACGGGTCACAAATACCGGAAATAATGCTCGAAAATGTGGTTTTTTCAGCCTGGAAACAGGCTGTCGGGGACTTACTCCGGCGCTTTATTGCCCGGGAGGGAGCGTCACCTGGATACCGGTATCGCTGTCCTGGCGCCGGGCAACCTGCTGAATACTTCCCTCGTCCATCAGGTCCTGGATACTGATGTCATCGAGAAAGCCATGAATCTGCTGGCTGAGTTCAACCCATAACTCGTGGGCAAGACATTGCTCCCCATCCTTGCAATCTGCATCGCTGGCGCAGCCCGTGGCAACAATTTCATCAACGGCTGAAATCACGTCCGCCACTGCAATCTGCTGCGGTGGCCGCTGCAGGGCGTAGCCGCCCCCCGGACCGCGCGTACTGCATACGAGCTGGTGCTTGCGCAACCGGGTAAACAACTGCTCGAGATAGGAGAGTGAAATATCCTGACGTTTTGAAATTTCAGCCAGGGACACCGGGCCCGCTCCTGAATGAAAAGCAAGGTCGAGTATCGCGGTTACGGCATAACGCCCTTTGCTTGTCAGTTTCAAGATTTCAGATCCGGATAGTGTGGGTGATTCAATTTGTCACATGGGCTGCGGCAGGTCAAGAATCAGCGGACATATCAGCCTTGCGCTTGCCGGAACCATCATCGAGCTCATGAATTCCCTCATCCTCTGTATGCTTTAACTCGCATGAATCGATATCGGGTAAATTCAGATCACCGACTTCTGCACCGAGGTCTTGTAAACCCTTGCACATTTCTTCCATGCGCTTGTCCATGACGTGGATATGGTCGAGGATACCGTTGACTGCCGTTGCAACCGGGTCCGGCATGTCGCTGGTGGCGCCGTAGGCATCAAAACCCATCTTCTTTGCAATTGCCTGGCGCTTTTCATCCGGTACTGCAGGCTCCTCCCTCTTTACCACGGCTACCAGCCGGCCCGGGACTCCGACAACGGTTGATCCGGCGACAACACTGTTGAGTACAACCGCATTGGAGCCGATACGCGAATTATCACCGATGTGAATCGGTCCCAGCACCTTGGCACCCGCACCGATGACGACATTGTTTCCCAGCGTCGGATGGCGCTTGCCCTTGTCCCATCTGATACCGCCGAGGGTAACACCGTGATAGAGGGTGCAATCGTCGCCAATCTCGGTTGTCTCTCCGATCACCACGCCCATGCCATGATCAATAAAAAACCGCCGCCCGATGACCGCACCCGGATGGATTTCAATGCCCGTATACCAGCGCGGGATATTGGACAGAAAGCGCGCAAGCCAGTTGAAACCATGCGACCAGAGGAAATGATTCAGGCGGTGAAATAACACGGCATGAATACCCGGGTAGGTCGTCAGCACGTCCAGGGAATTACGGGCTGCCGGGTCACGCTCCAGCGCCGAGCGCACATCTTCACGGATTCTGTCAAACATAGTCTTTTATTTACATTAAGTTAGCCTGGATGTGCAGATACCATCAGCAACTGCAAAAGCTGCCTGCGGCATTCACACTGCCGTCCACCAAGTGTATGCCACCGTGGCCTGTGTGGACAGGATAACCGTCAGCCATCATCCTGTTTAGTGCCCTTCCCGGCTGCCGTGAGGATGCCGCGCAGGATATTCACTTCATTCATGTCCGGACGTGCACGGGTGTATAGACGGCGCAAGCGGCGCATCAACATCCGCGGGTTTGAACGGTCGAGGAAATCAAGTGCTATCAGCGTTTCTTCGAGATGCCGGTAAAACCGCTCCATCTCGTCTGCTGCTACCGGCACATGCTCAAGCGAAGCTTGCAGCGCAGTCTGGCCGGCATGGGCCTTGAATATTTCATAACAGATAATCTGTACTGCGGCCGCCAGGTTGAGCGAACTGTAGGAGGAACCGGTGGGGATCTGCACCAGGTAATTACAGCGGTCAATGTCCTCGTTACTCAGCCCCGAGCGCTCGCAACCGAATAGCAGCGCCACCTCGGCTGCCTCGCTTTCCATGCGCAACATCTGCGCGCAATTGTCCGGGTCGATCAGCGGGACCGGGATACTGCGCGAGCGTGCACTGGCGCCAATCACAAGCCGGCAACCCTGCAACGCCTCGTCGACATCTTTACAAACCTGTGCGTTTGCCAGCACATCATTCGCACCGGAGGCGCGCGCAGTTGCCTCCGCATCAGGGTAGCGCGCCGGCTCGACGAGGAACAACCGGGTCAGTCCCATGGTTTTCATGGCTCGTGCAGCAGCGCCGATATTTCCCGGGTGGCTGGTTTTTACCAGCAGCACACGAATATTCGTTAACATGGCAGTGGCACGCCGAGGCAATCAGGGCCGGACGCTTGCACAAAAGCGCGCCAGTTCATCCAGCACCTGGCCAAGCAGCCGGTTCGCCGCGACAACCCCGCCATAGGCATCATCGCTTTCAGCCGGTGTAGTGCGATCAACCAGCCAGCTGGCGATGACCCTGCCCTTGTCATGGTCAATCAGCCGGGCGCGCAGGGTAATACGTATTTCACTGGGCGTGCTTCTGAAATCCTGGTAAAAACGAACCAGCTCTGTATCGAGCCGCAGGTCCGCGGCAACCAAACCCGGTGTCGCATAGAGGGCATGAAACTGCCCGGTCGCCTGCACGGCAGCGGCCAGCAGGGGCGCGAGCATGCGCGCAGGTGTATCTGCCCAGCGGCTGAGAGTGTAGTAACGCAAGCCATAATCTTCACGCTTGTAGGCAATGCGCGTGCTGTCGTAACCGGCATACGCCCTGGGGACGGCGATGACGATTACCGGCGCGTCCGTTGTGATTTTTCGCTCTGCCTGCGATGCGGATGCATACTCGAACAGGTACTGGTTGATGGCGACGGGTGCGGGCTTGGGCAATATCGAGCAAGCGTTCAGCAAGACAACGGCTGTCACAAGGCAAACAAAGCTGCAGATCACACGCATCGGTTATTCCCCCGGTCCTGGTGCTTCGAAACCGCGCCCATACAGCAACACGCGCGGATCTTGCTCGAGTTCCCGTCCAAAACCCCGCATCGTATCTGTCAAGCGGCGCAGCTCGCTGATGAGTGCAGCGAATTCCGGCAAGGTCTGCTGGCTGAATTGCTGCACGCCCGCACCACTCTTGCTGACATAGCGGTTAATATTCTCGCTGGTAACAGCCACCTTGCTTGCCATCAGCTCGAATTTCGCGGCAGTTTCATCGATCTGGACAAGCAGTGCCGGTACACTTGCCATGCTGCTTGCCAATTCGGCCTTCTGCCCGGCAACCGCAGCGGAGATATCCCTGATATTCAGAACTGCTTGCTTGATGGCCTGCCTGCTCTCATCATCCAGTAATTCCGTAAAGCCACGTGCCAGCACGTTCAGGTGTGCAATTAACTCACTACCTGACTGGTCGAGCCTGAAGAAAAAAGACGGACCTGTTTTTATGACCGGGTAGAGTTGATCATTGTCTGCTTTCAATAGTGGCGAATCCCGGCTCCCGCCGCCCAGGTCCACAAAAGCAATGCCGGTCACACCCTGTACCGTCAGAACCGCGACGGTATCCTGCTTGATAGGAATACCGGTTTCAATGTCCAGTGTCAGCTGCACCTGTTCAGGGTTCAGCGGATTGAGACTGATATCACGCACCCTGCCAATTTCCACGCCACGGTATTTAACCGCTGCATCCAGATGCAAACCGGAAACCGATTCACTCATAAAAACATGATAGCGGGTGTAACTGGTAGAAAAATCACCCAGGGCAAGCCACAGGCTGATGGCCAGCCAGGCAGCCCCCAGCAGGATGACAAACAACCCGACCATTGCGTAATTTACCTGCCGTCCCATTCTCGCTCCTGCGCATTCCTGGCCCGGGGACCTTCAAAATACTCACGGATGTGTGGCTCACTGGACTTTGACAAGTTCTCCATCGAGTCGACACCCTGTAGTTTACCATCACCCAATACTGCCACACGGTCGGCAACTTTCCATAAAGAGTCCAGGTCGTGGGTCACCATCAATATGGTAAGCCCGAGCAAATCCTTCAGCTTCAGTACCAGTTCATCAAATGAACCAGCGCTGTTAGGATCCAGCCCGGAAGTCGGTTCATCCAGGAATAGCAACTCCGGATCCAGCACCATTGCCCGCGCCAGCGCTGCTCGCTTGGTCATGCCACCGCTCAATTCACCCGGATAGAGTGAAGCCGCTTCCGGCCCCAGGCCTGCCTGGATTATTTTCACGCGCGCCAGCGCATCGATTACCTTATCGTCAAGCCGGGTATGTTCGCGTAACGGGAACCCGACATTCTCCAGTACCGTCAGGCCACTGAACAAAGCCCCTCGCTGGAACAAAACACCCAGTCGACTGCGCAGTTGCCGGGCCATAGACTCTGAAATTCCGGTAATTCCGGTACCGAATAACTCAATAGAGCCCCCGTCCATTGCGTGCAGCATGATCATTTCGCGCAACAACACGGTCTTGCCACTGCCACTGCCACCCACAAGCGCCAGCACCTCACCCCGATAAACATCCAGGTCAATACCGTCATGAATGACCCGGGTACCGAATACCGTCCTCAGATTACGGATACTGATCAGCACTTCCCTTTCAGGTGCAACGCCTGCTTTCAGCGTGCCGGCCCCGCCAGAGATCATGTCCGTCACACTCCCATGATGCTGAACAGCACCGAGAACATGGCATCCGTAACGATCACCAGGAAGATGGACTGAACAACACTGATGGTCGTGTGCCTGCCGACACTCTCCGCACTGCCTTTCACCTGGAGGCCCTGATAACAGCCGACGACAGCGATGATGGCAGCAAATACCGGTGCCTTGCCAATACCGATCGTGAATGTGGAAAAGCTGACCGCCTCTTCAAGCTGGTAAAGAAAGGCGTTAAACCCGAGTCCGAGTTGCAGGTTTGCCTGTACCATCCCGCCGAATACAGCAAGCACATCGGCGAACACCGTAAGCAGCGGCACCACCAGGATCAGTGCCAGCAACTTGGGCAATACCAGCA
>JBATIF010000389.1:0-2537 GCA_049667605.1 Gammaproteobacteria bacterium | reverse complement strand
GTTCACAGGAGGTGATTTCCATGGACGGGAACAGCAGGTCGAGATTGTGGCTGATGACATCCTCGAGTTTCACAAAGGTTGTGCTGTTGCCCACACACAGGAACCGTGGTGCGATATCCTTCAGCATGGGTACCTTGACACGTGCATAGTGGTTGGCGCTGCCGCCCGGGTAGCGCAGTGAGACCAGGAGATTCAGGGCCAGGTTGGAAATGAAGGGGAACGGGTGCCCGGGATCCATGGCAAGGGGGGTCAGCAGCGGGAAAATGTTGGTGATGAATTCCTTGCGCAGTTGCTGTTGTTCTTCCTGTTTCAGGTCGTCATAGCGGCTGGTCCGTATGCCCTTGGCATCCAGCAGCACAAGCAGTTCCCGGTAAACCCGGTTCTGCTCACCGTGTAAGTCGCGCACAATCGCCTGACTTTCCTCGAGTTGTTCCTGCGGGGTCCGACCGTCAACGGATGGCGTGCGGATACCGGCCGCGATTTGCTGTTTAAGGCCGCCGACCCGTTTCATGAAGAATTCATCGAGATTGGCACTGACGATCGCGACGAACTTGACGCGTTCCAGCAGGGGGGTGGCATCATCAGCGGCCATGTGCAGTACACGGCGATTGAACTCCAGCCAGGTCAGCTCCCGGTTCAGGTAGAGCTGCGGATCATCGAGGTTGATCGCTGCCGCTGATTTAGCAGTGCGTGTTGCCGTGGAGCCTTTCTCCGGCGCAAGGGCACGGGTTGCTGGCGCTTTTTTGCGGTTTTGCGGACTGGCGGTGCTGCGTTTGCGCGGTGTCCTGGTCTGCCCGGTGCCGGTTGCAGGTTTATCCATTGTGTGGTTGTCTCCCTGTGAGCTAGCTGGTAATAATATCAGCTTATAATGACGTATTGATTGACCCTCATCAAGTATCGGCTGGTTTCTTGCTGTTAGGCTTTTGGCTTTGCCTCAGGATTTTCACGGCTTGGAGTGTGCTGACCAAGGAGTCTGCATGCGCGGGTGGTGATTGCCATGCAGGTGCCTGTCCCCGCCTTGTCGGGAAATCCTTGGCAGGCGTAGACCGCCAGGGTGTGCAGGCAGGGGGAAAAAGGCGCGCACTGACGCTATCCGGGTGTTGAAGATATGGAAAGTATTCTGCAGGAAATATTCCAGCAATGGGAGGCCATAAAGGCATTCTTTGTCTTTGACAGCGCGCGCCTGGCAGAGCCCGATATGGTCGTCCGCCTCGGCATCCAGGTGGTCCTGCTGTGTGGTTCTGCATTCTTTTCCGGGTCGGAAACCGCGTTGTTTTCCCTGTCTCGTCTGGATCTGCAGAAACTTCGCCGTGAACGCAATCGCCATACCGAGACCCTGCATGCCTTGCTGGACCAGCCGCGCCGGCTGATTATCTCGATCCTTTGCGGCAACGAGCTGGTGAACATTGCCGCAGCCGCAAACATGACGGGCATACTGGTTACCTTGTACAGCGTCGAGCGCGCCGGCTGGATCAGCGTGCTGGTGATGGTGCCGTTGCTGCTGCTGTTTGGCGAGGTCACCCCGAAGACCATTTCGGTAACCAACCCGGTGAGCGTCAGCACCAGGATGGTGGCCACCCCCATGAGTTTATGGGTCAGGCTGGTTGCGCCACTGGTCTGGGTGATACGCAGTGTTGCCGACCGCATCACCAGCATGATTGTTGGCGAGGAAAAGGCCGCCGACAACATTCTCCATCTTGACGAATTCCGCACCCTGGTGGAAGAAGTTGCCAAGGATGGGGAACTCAATGCAACCGAGCGCGCCCTGATTTACAACCTGCTCGAGGCAGGTGATACGGAGGTCGTCGAAATCATGACCCCGCGGACCCGTACAGCTTTTCTCAATGCGGACATGACGGTGCCCGAAATGATCGAACGGTTTCGCACCTACCGCCATCCGCGGGTCCCGGTATTCCGGGAGCATCGTGACAACCTGGTGGGCTTTGTCCATGCCGAGGATGTCCTGCGGCTGGTGCTGGACGATACCGACCTGTCGTCACTGGAACCGGCTGACATCATGCACTCGCCGGTGGTGGTGCCCCTTACCAAGAAAGTCGATGAGATGTTCGACTTCTTTACAGCGAACAATGCCCGTGCCGCAGCTGTCCTCAACGAGTTTGGCGGAGTCGAGGGCTTCGTAACCATGAAAGATGTGCTGACCTTCATCTTTGGCCAGATCTCCGGGGATGTCGAGGGGCAGGAGTTGTATCACGAGCGCGACGAAGACGCCTACGAAGTGGACGGTGACATGAAGCTGACCGATTTCAACAACTTGAGTAATTTCGGCATCGACGACCCGCGCATGACCACCATCGGCGGTGTGGCATTCCGCCACCTTGACCGCTTGCCCAGGGTTGGCGACAGCATCAGTATTGAAGATATCAGCATTTCTGTCCTCGATATGGATGGACACCGGATTGCGCGTGTCAGGGTGAGCCGCGGTAACCGCGGTGACGAGGCGGTTGCCTCTGGTGTGCTGGCCGAGTCCGTCGTTGCAGAAGAAGTGCAGGGGGAGCCGCACGAAGACGGTATGGCCG
>JBATIF010000388.1:0-2200 GCA_049667605.1 Gammaproteobacteria bacterium | reverse complement strand
TGCTGCCGGGCTTGCAGAGCTCGCCATCAGCATCCAAAAACATTTTCAGGCCATGCTCGCTCCAGCCGTAGATCGATTTATGCGTCAGTTGCAGGTAATTGTAGGAGGCCTCTGTCAGGGGAAAGCCGTCGTGCGCAATCTCCCGGGCCGGCTCGACCAGCACGCGCCACGGTACATTGCCATAGCGCTCGGATGCGAGCGCATAGGCGGCCAGGTTACCGGGGACCGCCACCGAGCCATAACCTACCGTGGTGCGCATGCCGCCGCCGTAGTCAATGAATACTTCCGCGGTGGCCTGCCCAAAACGGCTCTTCGGCAGTTCCATGCCGGGCATGACTGCGGCCCCGTCGACCATTACCGGGTCGGCACCCGCTGGCCAGATGGTCAGAAAACCACTTGCAGCCAGTGAGCAGACACCGGGCTCGACCACACAGGAAACCAGCGAGGCAGCAATGGCCGCATCAACCGCGTTTCCTCCCTCGCGCACCACGCGTGCGCCTGCATCCGCAGCAAGCTGGGAACCGGAGGCAACGCCCACTTCAAGCATGATTGTTCATTAGTACACAGTTAAATGAGAAAGTGTGTCAGCGCACATTGACGACTTATATCAGGGTTAATTGTGGCCTGACACTCATTCTTTCCATCAGAAAGATTTATCCGGCCCGTTTTCTGTTATGCGCTTTCATCTTTCGGGCCCACCCGGAACAAGGGATTATGCGCCACCTCCCACAGGTGGCCATCGAGATCGCTGAAGTAACCGCTATAGCCACCCCAAAACACCTTTTGAGGTTTCTTCACCAAGGTTGCGCCGGCTGCTACGGCCAGGGATATCACTTCATCAACCTCTGTTTCTGAAGCAACGTTGTGAGCCAGCGTAAATGCTTCGAAGCCTTCTCCCTCGGGCGAAACCCGGGCATCTTCGGCCAGTGATTCACGGCCGTACAAACCCAGCCAGGTACCATTGAGCGTAAAGAATGCTACTTCAGGCGGTGATTCCATCCGGGGAAAGCCAAGCCCTTTTTCGTAGAACTCAATAGCCGCGGCAAGATCCCGAACACCGAGTGTGATCATGCTGATTCTGGGTTCCAATGTTGCTGCTTCCTCCTTGCACAAGGGGCCGGTGTCGATTGTATTCCATGCAATGATCAGTCTCCGGTTAAAATGCGATCCTTGCCGGAAAACTTTGCCTTGTACAGGGCGGAGTCTGCAATTTCCAGCAGACGGGCAGGTTCTGTGGCGTTTTGAGGGAAGGTGGCAATCCCGCCGCTGACCGTTATTTGCTTTGACAGGAACGGTTCTTCTTTTCGCATCCGGTCGCGCAGTCGTTCAGCGAACCTGACGGCGCCTTCGGAACCTGTTTCGGGCAGCACCACAACGAACTCTTCACCGCCATAGCGACACGCTATGTCCTCTTCCCGGCTGATATCAGTCAGCACAGCCGCCATTCTTTTCAGCACCTCATCGCCGAAGATATGGCCGTATGAATCATTTATCGCTTTGAAATTATCGACATCCAGCATCACCACGCTGAAAATACTGTCATGTCTCAGTGCCCTCCTGGCTTCTTTGAGCAGGGTCATATCAAGATATCGACGGTTGTACAAGCCGGTAAGCGCATCCAGCATGGCCATCTTTTCTGCCGCTTTAATTACGCGCATCTCGACCAGCACGGGGCTGGAGACGGTTTTATTCAGATTGATAAAGTAGTCGAATATGGCGACACGCAATCCGAAGTCATGCTTCAGCTCATTCCTGTAATATTCAAGTTTTTCAAATATCCTGTCCCAGTGATTTTCAGCCTCATCCTCATCGAATGTAGTATGGACAAAAAGCCTGAGTAGCCCGGAATTAATGGATTCACTATCCGGTTGAAGCGAAAGCTTCTCGATTTCATTGATGAGGAAACTTTCCTGCTGGTCCAGTTCTGATAGCAGCGAGGTCACCCTTGCTATCGTCTGCTGCTTTTTATTTGTCATATAGACTGACTCCCGATGCTGTTGGCAGGATACCGTAATTCTTGCAATAAACAGGGGTCGGTGTCGAATGGTGCTTACTTAAGCAGTTTCATCAATTTATGGAGTACAATTGGCCACGGAAGCACACGGAAAAACACGGAAAAATAAATTGTCTGACCGGAAACGGTTCCGTGTCCTTCCGTGTGTTTCCGTGGCAGGGTTCTTAAGTAAGTGCCATTCGGGTC
>JBATIF010000387.1:0-3609 GCA_049667605.1 Gammaproteobacteria bacterium | reverse complement strand
CTTCAAAAAAACTCCAGCGAAAACCACTGATCAGGTAAACCACCGGGTTGAACAGGGTGACGGTCTGCCATGTTGGTGGCAGCATGCTGACCGAGTAAAAGCTGCCGCCGAGAAACACCAGCGGGGTTATCACCAGCAGCGGGATGAGCTGCAACTTTTCGAAGTTGTCCGCCCACAAGCCGATAATGAAACCAAACAGGCTGAAGGATATACAGGTCAAAACCAGGAACCCCGCCATCCACACCGGGTGCGCGATCTCCAGCGGTACAAAGAATCCTGCTGTTCCCAGAATGACGAGGCCGATCACCAGTGACTTGGTGGCGGCGGCACCGACGTAGCCTATCAGGATCTCGGTCATCGATACCGGCGCAGACATGATTTCATAGATGGTGCCGGTGAACTTCGGAAAGAATATACCGAACGATGCGTTGGCAATACTCTGGGTCAGCAGCGCCAGCATCATCAGGCCAGGCACAATGAAGGTTCCATAGGAGACGCCGTCTATTTGCTCGATGCGCGAGCCGATGGCCGAACCGAACACGACGAAGTAAAGTGCCGTGGAAATTACCGGTGACGCAAGGCTCTGCAGCAGGGTTTCCCAGGCACGCAGCATTTCGTACTTGTAGATGACCTTGACGGCATGAATGTTCATGATTGTGTGGTTACCAGGTTGACGAATATTTCTTCGAGGGAGCTTTTTGTGGTTTTCAGGTCTTTTATCGACAGGCCGGATTCGCTGAGCGCGCCCAGCAAGCCGCTGATACCGGTGTGCGCACTATGCGGATCATAAGTATAGGTGAGTTCGCTGCCAGCATCCGAAAGTTCCAGTGCCCACGGGGCCAGCACCCCGGGCACGCTGCCCACGGGCCCTTCCAGTTCGACGATCAATTGCCTTTTGCCGAGCTTGTGCATCAATGCCTGCTTGTTATCCACCACCACGAGTTCGCCATTGTTGATGACGCCGACGCGATCGGCTATCTCCTCGGCCTCCTCGATGTAGTGAGTGGTCAGGATAATGGTGACGCCGGTCTCGCGCAGGCGCCGAACCAGGGCCCACATATCCTTGCGCAGCTTCACGTCGACGCCCGCCGTGGGCTCGTCGAGGAACAGGACCGAAGGTTCGTGTGCCAGCGCCTTGCCGATCAACACGCGCCGCTTCATGCCGCCCGACAGGGTCATCAGCAAGCTGTCCTTCTTCTCCCACAGCGACAGATCCTTCAGCAACTGCTCGAGGTAGGCGGGGCCCGGTTTTTTTCCGAACAGGCCGCGGCTGAAACTCAGCGTGTTCCACACCGTATCGAAGGCGCCAAGGGTAAGCTCCTGCGGGACCAGACCGATGATGCTGCGGGTGGCGCGGAAATCCCGCACGATGTCATGGCCGTCGACCGTCACCGAGCCGCTGCTTGCGTTTACGATCCCGCAGATAATCGAGATCAGCGTGGTCTTGCCCGCACCGTTGGGACCGAGCAGCGCCAGGATCTCACCCGGCTCGATGTCCAGGCTGACATTCTGCAGCGCCCGGTAACCGCTGGCGTAGGTCTTTGACAGGTTTGCTATGGAAACGATGGGCTGCATTGATTATTCCCGGGTTCAGGATCAAAACCGTGGCGTCAGATCGCGGTTTTTCCTGATAGTACCTGAAACCGGGACCAGGCCTGGTTATTCAGGATGAAGCAGGTGACGGAATAAGCCTGGCGCCAGGCAGGCGGGGAATAGATGAATGCCGGGGACGGCCTTAACCAGCTAGCCGGCCTGCGGATTGTAGCGGGCGTTAGCGCGAAGGCTGTCCGCCCCCGCAGGGTATTGCTTGCGGGTATGCAAGCGGAAACGCCTTACCCCGCCAGATCATCAAAAAAACTCTTCACGCTGTCCATCCAGGAGTGCGCCTGCGGGCTGTGGCGACTGCCGCCGGATTTCATTTCATTGGCAAACTTCTGTAGCAGGTCTTTCTGCTTGCGGCTCAGTTTCACCGGGGTTTCGACCGTTACCTTGCACATCAGGTCGCCGACGGGACCGCCACGCACGGGCTTGACGCCCTTGCCACGGATACGAAACATCCTGCCGGTCTGGGTTTCCACGGGTATCTTCAGGCTTACCCTTCCATTCAAGGTGGGCACTTCCAGCTCGCCGCCAAGCGCGGCGTCGACAAAACTGATCGGCATTTCGCAATAGAGATTATTTTCCTCGCGATGGAAGATCGGGTGCTGCTTGACCTGCACCTGTACATAGAGATCGCCGGCGGGTCCGCCACTCTCCCCGGCCTCGCCTTCCCCGGCAAGGCGGATGCGGTCACCGGTATCGACGCCGGCGGGCACCTTCACCGACAGGGTTTTGCGCTCCTGGACGCGGCCCTTGCCATGGCAGCTGCTGCAGGGATCGGAGATGACCGTGCCCTTGCCCTGGCAGTGCGGACAGGTCTGCTGCAGGGAAAAGAAGCCTTGCTGCATGCGCACCTGGCCATGGCCATCGCAGGTAGTGCACTTGGTCGGCGAACTGCCCTTCTTCGCGCCGCTGCCGTTGCAGACTTCACAGCTCACCATGGTCGGTACGCGGATCTTTACCTCGGTGCCGGCGACGGCATCCTCGAGCGACATTTCCAGGTTATAACGCAGGTCGGAGCCGCGATAGACGCGTTGTCCGCCGCCGCGGCGGCCACCACCGAAGATGTCGCCGAATACATCACCGAAGATATCGTTGACGCCAGCACCGGCACCAAAGCCGCCGTGACCACCACCCATGGAGGGATCGACGCCGGCATGGCCAAACTGGTCATAAGCGGCACGCTTCTGCGAGTCGCCAAGGACTTCCCAGGCCTCCTTGCATTCCTTGAAGTTTGCTTCTGCATTGGCGTCATCCGGGTTGCGGTCCGGGTGATGTTTCTGCGCGGCGCGTCGGTAGGCCTTTTTAAGCTCCGCCTCGCTCGCGTTTTTAGAGACGCCGAGCACTTCGTAGTAATCGCGTTTTGACATAGGTCTTCAGTTTCGCTTCATTTATTAATGCGTCTTCCAGACACAGGAAAGTCCGGGACCGCTGATAGCGGGTCCGGACCTTTTATTAATAAGGGCATATCTAAAGCAAAAGCCTTGTATATATCCCCTCTCCCCAACCCTCCCCCTGAGGGGGAGGGAGAATCCAGGGTTGCCGTTACTTGCTATCGCTGTCCTTTACTTCCTCGAACTCGGCGTCGACGACATCGTCTTCGCCGCCGGCCTCGGCTGTCGCGGATTCGGCCCCGGGGCCTGCGCCCTGCTCGGCCTGCTCCTTGTAGACACGTTCGGCCAGCTTGCCGGAGACCTCACCCAGCGCCTTGGTCTTTTCTTCGATGGCGTCCTTGTCGTCACCCTTGATGACTTCTTCCAGCGCGGTAATCGCTGCCTCGATGCCGGTCTTCTCGGCCTCGTCCACCTTGTCGCCGAAATCGTCCAGTGACTTTTTGGTAGCATGTATCAGGCCATCGGCCTGGTTGCGCACATCGATCAGCTCGTGGAACTTGCGATCTTCCTCGGCATGCTCCTCGGCGTCCTTGACCATCTTGCTGATCTCTTCATCCGACAGGCCGCTGGAGGCCTTGATCTGGATCGACTGTTCCTTGCCGGTCGCCTTGTCTTT
>JBATIF010000386.1:0-3123 GCA_049667605.1 Gammaproteobacteria bacterium | reverse complement strand
GCACCGGGCAGGGACTTGTCGAAACAGTAACCACGCAGTGAGCGGTCCCAGCTGATCGGTGCGCTCAAGCGGTCGCGCATGTACTCGATATCGCGCTTGACCGTGGCCCGGGAAATCCCAAGCTCCTCGATCAATGTCTCCATCGGCACCGAGCGCCGCTCATTCAGCAGCTGGTCGATCTTGTAGAAGCGTTCGGTGCGATCCATGTGATCTGCCTCCCCGTATCGAGATCAACAGTGTCAGTCTCCCTTGATCACTTAAGGAAACTTAAGATTTATTCAAATTCACCCGTCATTGCTAGCGCGATGTACAGGGATGTACAAGTGCCGCGGGAGGTATGGATGCCGGGAGCGGCAAAGTGGCAATATCACACTATGGAATCAACTAGTTGAAGATTGCTTGGGAGGTAATGTGCTCTGACACCTTTATCCCTTTTGTTTCCCTCGCGGTTGACCATTGTTATTTGACAATCATCTTGTTGTATTCACTGGCATCGAAAAAGACTTCAAGGGCAATGATTTTTTCATCCGCCACTGTCGCCAACTGGACCACGGCTACATCCTTCAGGGTTTCCATGGTAGTCCTGTAGTGCAGAATACTGCAGACATCACTGCCGTCGACAAAGGTCCGGTGTCGCTCGATCCGCTCGAGGATCGGGCCGATACGGGAAATGAGGGCCATGCAGGTATCCGCATTATCGGTCTTTGAGACAGGACTGCGGTAAGTGAACTGTGTATCCGAGAGGAACTCTCTGGCACGCTCGAAATCACGTGCCTCGATGGCATCGATGAAGGCCGTGACTATGTTTGCAGGTGACTGCCGGCTCATACGCCAGCCACCAGGATGGAAACAGAGTCCGGATAAAGCTCACTAGTACTCATTACGGCAATACTATCCGTAAATTATTCAGAAGGGAAAATCAATAGTGTCAGACTGGATTGATATGACTAATAGTTGGTGGATCAAAGGAGTCTGACCCTGTTGATTTTTGATGGCCTCACGGATCAGCCGCGATCCTGAATTCGGTGATCCGCCGCGTAATAAACCCTGATAAATCTATGAGATGTTCGTCAAAAAGACGAAATACCCTGTCAATACAGCTACACTATCCCGATTTGACTATCTGACGAACCTCCCCTGGCACCTGCCATCGACAAAAGGCCCACGTCATGAGAATGATACTTTTCACAATCACCTGGCTTGCCGCGCTTGCCGGGTTCCAGTCGAGCGCTGTTGCTGCGGACGATATCGAAGCGCTACTGGCGCTGGAGGAAGCACCAGGTGGCGTCGTCTTCGAAATCGTCAGTGGCAACGCGGATACACTGGGCAGGCTGCTGCCCGGCGTGCGCGCTGACATCGAGCGCCTGCGGGTGCGTTTTCCCGGGCTCCCGATCGCCGTCGTCAGCCACGGCGAGGAACAGTTCGCCCTGACGACAAAGAACCTTGAAAGCGATCCCGAACTGGACGCCATTGCCGGGGAGATGGTGACCGGCGAGGACGTCGACCTGCACGTCTGCGGCACCTACGCCGGCTGGTTCGGCGTCGATCCTGAAGACTTCCCGGACTATGTCGACGTGGCGGCCACAGGCCCCGCGCAGATCAACGACTATCGTGCATTGGGCTACGTACTCATTACGCTGCCCTGAATTAGAACAAGGGGGTTGAGAAACAGAGGGACTGAGGCATTGAATTCATCTTTGATGCGGGTCTCGCTCTGAATAAAATGAAAAAATGCTTTCACCTCCTTTTTAGAATTGGCCTGTTGATTTGCCGGGCCCCCTGGTTTTATTGATCTACCGGAGTTTGAATGAAATACAGAAATTACATAAATTCCGGCCGCAAGGTTTCCGAAATCGGGCTCGGCACCTGGCAGCTAGGGGCCGGTTCGGACTGGGTGAGCATGTCCGAAAAAGAAGCAGTCGAGCTGGTGCATAAAGCGCTGGATCTGGGAATCAATTTTTTCGATAGCGCTCCAAATTACGGTAATGGAACCAGTGAACTTCGTCTTGGCAAGGCCCTTGGTGGAACAGACAGAAGCGGGATAGTAATCAATACAAAATTCGGTCACACAGATACCGGAGATATAAATTTTGAAGCCGGCCACATCATCGAGTCACTCGAGAGAAGCCTTGCAAGACTGCAGACCGATTATGTTGACTCCCTCATTATTCATAATCCGCCGCCGGAGTACCTTGACGGAAATAACAATGCTCATTATGAAATCCTCGAGCAATTGAAGGAACAGGGAAAAATAAAAGCTTACGGTGCATCCCTGGATACCTGTGAAGAAATGCAGACATTTATGAGCACCACAAACGGAGAAGTCATAGAAGCTTTTTTCAATATTCTTCATCAGGATTGCGGGCGTGCATTTGACCTGGCAAAAGAAAAAGGTGTCGGCATCATCGTCAAAGTCCCGCTTGACTCGGGCTGGCTGTCGGGAAAGTACGATGAAGAAAGCACATTTGACGATATCAGGAGTCGCTGGACAAAATCGGATATAAGAACCAGGGCCAGCCTGGTCGAGAAGGTGCACACTATAATTCCGCAAGGAGATGATCTCGCGCAAACAGCGATTGCATTCTGCCTGGCTTATGACGCCGTATCCACGGTTATACCCGGCAATAAAAGCATAGACCAGTTAACGATAAATCTTAAAAGCACAAGCAAGCCGATATCAAAAGCACTTGTGAAAAATCTGGAAGATTTTTACCGGGATGAAGTTGAGAAACTCAAGCTTCCCTGGTAGCAAAATTAGAAATAAAGGGTGTCAGAGCACACACATTCCAATATCAGGGGAAAATGTGCTCCGACACCCTTTTTTATTCCCCGGCTCCGCACTCTTTGCAGTATTTTCCGTGGATATACGTTGCCTTGTTGCAATGACTGCATTGCCTGTACTGGTTAAAACCGCATATAGGACAGGCAGAACTCCCGGGCGGTAAATGCGCCCCGCAATCCTGGCACAGTCCTTTTGTGATTCGCTTCTCGAGCAACTTTTCCCTGGAGAACAGCTTCTTCTGCAGAAAATAGATCAGCAACAACGCCGCCGCGATGCCCAGCCCCATCGATAAATAATGCCAGATCGCCACGAGCTTCATGGACTCGAGAAATTCAATCACG
>JBATIF010000385.1:0-8536 GCA_049667605.1 Gammaproteobacteria bacterium | reverse complement strand
CCGGTGCGACCACGTGAATGGAGCCCAGGTCAGCCATCGCGGCGGCCAGCTCCTTCAGGCCACGCGCCTGGTAGCCATCATCGTTACTGAGCAGAATATTCATCAATATGAAAGGTGGTATCAACCTCGATCAGGCCGTGTAGTATAAGGTATGCAATGATCGATTCCTAAACAGAAACACGGACCCTGTATAGCCGCTACCCATGGCCGACCGAAAGAAACCATCGCAGGAAGACATCGAGCTGTTTCGCCGCAGTGCAGCTGTCACCCGGCCGCTTGGCAGCGACAGGATCGCCCCCTTCCGCAAACGGCTCTCGACGCGGCCGCGACGCCAGCCGGACTTTGAAGACGCTGCCGTTGAGACCGGTTTCTCGGACCGGTTCGATGCAGGCACGGTCGGCGCAGCTGATAGCCTGTTCTTTGCCCGCAGCGGTGTGCAACAACGCCAGCTGCAGCGGCTCAGGCGCGGCCAGCTGCCCATCGGGGCCGAGCTCGACATGCACGGCATGACCACTGTCGTTGCACGTAATGCCATCGCACACTTCATCAACCGCTGTCGCGACCAGCATATTCGTTGTATCCGTATTATCCATGGCAAGGGCTACAGTTCAGGGGGTGATGCCCCGATACTGAAAAACCGGTTGAATTCATGGTTGCGCCAGCACCATGACGTGCTTGCCTTCAGCTCCACCCCGGATCGGGATGGTGGCACGGGTGCCGTGTACGTGCTGTTGCGCGCACACTGACGCACATGTTCATCGTCCGCGATTGCAAAGCGCTGCACTGCAACTCTCGGCTCCTCACTCGCTCATCCCCGATCAGCGCGCAGGAGCGAGCGATAGCTCGCGAAAACCTTGCGAAAACCTTGCGAAAACAGTTCGCCAGCTGGCGCTGGCTCCTACACTGATATACATAAACGAAGGGGCACAATTCATTCTACCGGGGCTGTGTCAGCCGGTATTGACGACGAGTTCACGCAGTACGCTGGTTGCGTAACTGCCGGCAGGCAGCGAGAACGCCAGCTCCAGTTGATCCGCATTCGTCCACTGCCATTCCAGTCCCTCGACAGGCACGCGCAGTGCACGCCTGTCCTGTTTCAGTCCGGCCGCCTCCAGGCCTGCCAGCCACTCCGGGTAATCCGCAAGGACTTCCGTCTCCAGTTGCAGGGCATCAAGCTGCACAGTGGTTGCACCGCGGCCATACAGCGGCCCGGTTGGATGAACGTCATGGCCTGCGATGCGCGCAAGCAGCTGCGCGTCGATGTTTTCAGCAATGAAGTAGCTGTGACTACCCTGCAGTTGCAGCGCATCACCGGCGATTGCCTGGTTCCAGTTGCGCGCCGCGATCCGCCGCGACAGCAGCTGGTTGAACAGCAGCGAGCGCGCCGCCGAGAGCGCCAGGCCACGCCGGGCCCGGGAGATCCGCTTGCGCGGGTTGCTGAATAACTGCAGGGCGGTGTGCAGGTTGGCGCCATTGCGTCCAAAGCGCTGCTCGCCGAAATAATTCGGGACACCCTCCCTGGCAATATGCTCAAGCCGCCGGTTCAGTTCATCCGGCTCGCCGCCGATCTCGCGCAGCACCAGCCGAAAGGCATTGCCTTTCAATGCACCGCGGCGCAGCTTGCGGGAATGCCGCGCATGCCTGAGTATCGTCAGCGTCGCTGAATTCATTTTCGCCCAGTCCGGGTCGTCACGTCCCGGCAGCTGCACGGAGAACCACTGCTCGGTAACGGCGTGTCGATCTTTCATACCGGCGTAACTGACATCGCGCAGCGCTGCCCCGGAAAACTTCGCCAGTTGTTCAGCCACCGCAGCGGTATTTTCCAGACGTTTGCGAACCAGCACCCAGGCATGTTCACCCGCGCCGTCAGGCTCGAGCAGGGGGATTTCGCTGACTCGAAAATCTTCCGGCGTCGTGCGCAGGCGGGCAGAGACCGTCGCTGGCCCCGACGCGAAGGCGAGTGCGTGAATTGCGTGTTGCAGCACTGAGATCCCGGTCCGGGGCTGTTATCCCTGCAGCAGGACGACGGCAAAGGCCGCGATGCCCTCACCCCTGCCGGTGAAACCCATGTGCTCGGTGGTGGTCGCCTTGATATTGACCTGGTCGATAGTCACCTCGCAGTCGCTGCTGATGTTGATGCGCATCGCATCGACGAACGGGACCAGTTTCGGGGCCTGGGCAACGATGGTGAGGTCGGCATTGACCAGTCTGTAGCCCTGATCCGCGATCTGCACGACAACCCGGCGCAACAAGATCCGGCTGTCGATGTCACTGAACTCGGCATCCCCCGGCGGGAAATGCCTGCCGATGTCGCCGAGACCGGCCGCACCCAGCAATGCATCACACAGCGCATGTAATGCGACATCCCCATCCGAGTGCGCCTCGAGGCTCTGGCCATGCGGGATGCTCACACCGCCGAGCACCAGCGTGCCGCCGTCCCTGAACGCATGCGCATCGAATCCTTGTCCGATTCTCATTATTTTTGCCTCGATTGCAGGTAAAACTCCGCCAGTTGCAGATCGCCCGGACGGGTTATCTTGATATTATCCGCATGCCCCGGGATCATGCGTGGCCGCTGGCCGGCCAGTTCCATGGCGGATGCTTCATCGGTCACCTGCGCACCAGCCGTGATAGCCCGGCGCAAGGCCTCGCGCAGTTCACCGAGACGAAACATCTGCGGGGTCAGGGCACGCCATAAGCCATCACGCTCCAGCGTCTGTGTGACGTCACCTTCCGCGCTGACCTGCTTCATGGTGTCGGTAGCCGGCACGCCCAGCAGACCGCCCACCAGGTCACCTGCAAGCGCGTTCAACAGGGAATCAATGTCATCTTGCAGCAGGCATGGACGCACCGCGTCATGCACCAGCACCCAGTCATTTTCATGCGCCGTCTCCGCGAGGCGCTCAAGGCCATTCAGTACCGACTGACTGCGCTCGGTACCGCCACTGACAGTTTCAACGCGGCTGTCTTTATAGCGGCTTTGAATCGACGGCCAATATTCATCAGCATCAGCCAGCACCAGCATGACCCTGTCAATCCGCTCACAGGCCAGCAAGGCATCGAGGCTGTGCTCGAGCACCGTTTTTCCCGCCAGTTGCAGGTATTGCTTGGGCAACGCCGACGCCATGCGCGCACCCACACCGGCGGCCGGAATCACTGCATGAAATTTCGGATCATCAGACATAGACAGACGATAACACGGTAGCAGCGGATCTCATCCGTGATCGGGTATTGTGCCAGCGGATAATCGCGGATGAGACCCGCTCCTGCAAGGTCGGCTATTCGACCACCTGGTAGAAGGTCTCGCCTTTTTTGATCATGCCGAGATCCTCCCGTGCATGCTCCTCGATGGCTTCCTGTCCCTGCTGCAGGTCGAGCACCTCGGCATCGAGTGTTTCATTACGCTCACGCAGCTGTGCATTTTCCTGGCGTTGCCGTTCCACGTCCCGGTGCAGGCGCCAGACATCCTGCAGGCTGCCGTCCCCGATCCACAGGCTGTACTGCAAGTAGACCAGCAGAATCAGCAGCAGTACGAGCAGCTTCTTCATGTCTCATGACCTGTCCTGCAAGGCTCAATTCCCGGCCAGGTGCCTGAAGGCGCTGATACCTGCATAGCTGGCACGATCACCCAGCTGTTCTTCAATACGTATGAGTTGATTGTATTTTGCAACCCGGTCGGAACGCGACAGGGAACCGGTCTTGATCTGCGTCGCCGTGGTGGCAACCGCGATATCGGCTATGGTGACGTCCTCGGTTTCACCGGAGCGGTGCGAGACCACAGCCGTGTAGCCGGCCTCTTCCGCCATGCGGATCGCAGCCAGTGTTTCCGTCAGCGTACCTATCTGGTTCGGCTTGATGAGGATGGAATTGGCAATACCCTTGTCGATGCCTTCCCTGAAGATGGCGGTATTGGTGACGAACAGGTCATCGCCCACCAGTTGCACCTTGTTGGCGAGGCGTTCCGTCAACAGCTTCCAGCCGTCCCAGTCACCTTCATCGAGGCCGTCTTCGATGGTAATAATCGGGTACTGGTCCACCCAGCCCTCGAGATAGTCGATGAATTCCCCGGCGGAAAACTCGCGCCGCTCGGAGGCAAGCACGTATTTGCCATTCTGGTAGAACTCCGAACTGGCGGCATCCAGGCCGAGATAAATATCCTTGCCCGCCGTAAAGCCGGCCTTGTGAATCGCCTCGAGAA
Source organism: Gammaproteobacteria bacterium (assembly GCA_049667605.1). Lineage (GTDB taxonomy): Bacteria > Pseudomonadota > Gammaproteobacteria > UBA9214 > UBA9214 > UBA9214. The sequence continues at coordinate 4,338 of JBATIF010000385.1, read as the reverse complement.
TGACCTCGATGGCGGACTCATTGGAACGCAGGTCCGGTGCAAAACCGCCTTCATCACCGACGGCTGTATTCATACCGCGGCTATGCAACACCGACTTCAGTGCGTGAAAGACCTCGGTACCGTAACGTACTGCTTCACGCAAGCTGCCAGCACCAACCGGCAGGATCATGAACTCCTGCAAATCGACACTGTTGTCTGCATGAGCACCGCCATTGATGATGTTCATCATCGGCACCGGCAGTTGGGTCGCCGCATTACCACCGAGCAGCCGGTACAGGCCTACGCCCTGATCATTCGCAACGGCATGTGCGTTTGCCAGTGATACGGCCAGCAGGGCGTTTGCGCCGAGGCGTCCCTTGTTCTCCGACCCGTCCAGTTCGATCATCAGGCGGTCAATCCCGGCCTGGTCGCCGGCGTCCTTGCCGAGCACAGCCGCGCCGATTACCGTATTGATATTGTTAACGGCCTGGCTGACGCCCTTACCGCCGTAGCGTTTTGCATCAGCGTCACGCAGCTCCACCGCTTCACGGCTGCCGGTCGATGCGCCGGATGGCACAGCAGCACGACCGCTGGCGCCAGAGCTCAGGGTGACCTCGGCCTCGACCGTCGGGTTGCCGCGGGAATCGATAATCTCACGTCCATGTACTGCTGATATTTCTGACATTATTACTCCATTATTCAGTAATTTGTTAAATATTCAGAGAATCCTGATTAATCAATTCAACAGGCTTGTTTCCGCCAGCTCCCCGGCCTTGATCGAATCATCGAGCATTTTCAGCGTGACCAGCAAGCTGCGCATCTGCTCCAGCGGCCAGGCATTGGGCCCGTCACTCAGCGCCTTGGCCGGGTCCGGGTGGGTTTCCATAAAAATACCGGAGATACCTGCCGCAACGGCGGCGCGCGCCAGTACCGGCACAAATTCGCGCTGGCCGCCCGAACTGCTGCCCTGCCCGCCAGGCAGTTGCACCGAGTGCGTGGCATCGAATACAACCGGGACGCCGGTATTGCGCATCACGGCGAGTCCGCGCATGTCGGACACCAGGTTGTTATAACCAAATGACACACCACGCTCGCAGACCATGATCTGCTGATTACCGGTAGCCAGCGCCTTGTCAGATACGTTCTTCATATCCCAGGGAGAGAGAAACTGGCCTTTCTTTATATTCACCGGCTTGCCCTGGCTGGCAACTGCCTGGATAAAGTTGGTCTGCCTGCAGAGGAATGCCGGCGTTTGCATCACATCCACCACGGCAGCGACTTCATTCAGGGGCGTGTCTTCATGCACGTCGGTCAGTACCGGTACACCGATCTGTGACTGCACCTTTTCAAGAATAGCAAGCCCCTGCTCCAGACCGGGACCGCGAAAACTTTTGTGTGAGGAGCGATTGGCCTTGTCAAAGGATGACTTGAAAATAAACGGAATACCGAGGGTAGCGGTGATTTCTTTCAGTCTCCCGGCCGTGTCGATGATCAATGCCTCACTCTCGATCACACAAGGTCCTGCAATCAGGAACAGGGGCTGCTCGATACCCACGTTGAATCCACATAATTTCATAAGAAGTTAACCCGTGATTTAGCAGGCGTTACGCATCTGCCTGAGCAATTGCCGTGAGCGGCTCAGAACCCTGTTTTTCGCGGTAGCTACAGGCCGCCTCAATGAAGCCGCTGAACAGGGGATGACCGTCACGCGGGGTCGAGGTGAATTCCGGATGGAACTGGCATCCAAAAAACCAGGGATGGTCGCTGATTTCGACAACCTCGACCAGTTCGTTATCGAGGGACACCCCCGAGAGGCGCAAACCCTTGTCTTCGAGCTGTTTGCGATACAGGTTATTAAACTCGTAACGATGCCGGTGACGTTCTGTGATCGTATCCTTGCCATAGAGGCGGTGTGCCAGGCTGCCGGGGTCCAGGTTGCATTGCTGGCCGCCAAGCCGCATGGTGCCGCCGAGATCGGAGTCCTCGCTGCGCCGCTCGAGGCCGCCATCCTCACGGCTCCACTCGGTAATCAGCGCAATCACGGGGTGCTCGGCGTCTTGCTTGAATTCGGTGGAATGCGCACCCTTTAAACCGGCGACGTTGCGCGCAAATTCGATAACAGCCACCTGCATACCCAGGCAGATACCGAGGTAGGGAATCCTGTTTTCACGAGCGTAGCGGACGGTCTCGATCTTGCCCTCCACGCCGCGCTCACCAAATCCGCCGGGGACCAGGATCGCATCGACCCCTTGCAGTGCGCTGACGCCATTGGTCTCGATGGTCTCGGAATCGATATAACGGATTCTGATATTGGTCAGGGTATGGATGCCGGCATGCAGCAAAGCCTCTGTCAGTGACTTGTAGGATTCCGTCAGTTCGACATACTTGCCGACCATCGCAATGGTCACTTCCCTCTCGGCCCGTCCGCTGTCGCGAATAACCTTTTCCCATTCCGCCAGGTTGGCCGGTCCGGCTGTAATGTTCATCTTTTCGACGACGATGTCGTCGAGGTGCTGCTCGTGCAACAGGACAGGAATCTTGTAAATGCTGTCCACGTCAACGGCCGAGATCACGGCGCGTTCCTCGACATTGGTAAACAGGGCAACCTTGCGGCGCTCGGCTGAGGGTAACGGCCTGTCTGCACGGCACAGCAACACATCGGGCTGGATGCCGATGGAGCGCAATTCCTTGACCGAGTGCTGGGTCGGCTTGGTCTTGATTTCGCCCGAGGCAGCGATGTATGGAACCAGTGTCAGGTGCATGAACAGGGCACGCTCGCGGCCCAGCTCCACGCCCATCTGGCGGATAGCTTCGAGGAATGGCAGTGATTCGATATCACCGACGGTACCGCCGATTTCCACCATGGCAATGTCCGCACCCGCGGCACCCTTGCGGATATTGTGCTTGATCTCGTCGGTAATATGAGGGATCACCTGCACGGTCGCACCCAGGTAATCCCCGCGCCGTTCCTTGCGGATCACGTTCTCGTAGATCTGCCCGGTGGTGAAGTTGTTGTCGCGGGTCATGGTGGTGCGTACAAAACGCTCGTAATGACCCAGGTCCAGGTCGGTCTCCGCACCATCATGCGTGACGAACACCTCGCCGTGCTGGAACGGGCTCATGGTACCGGGGTCGACATTGATGTAGGGATCAAGTTTCAGCAGGGTCACCTTCAGACCGCGGGTTTCGAGCAGGCTGCCGAGCGAGGCCGCCGCGATGCCCTTGCCCAACGAGGACACAACACCGCCGGTAATGAAGATAAATCGGGTCATCTACTGCCTGGAGTTAGGGTGCGACACAATTGTCGCAGGACGGGCTGACACGTTACCAGATTGGCGTGGCTTCCTCAATTGCCAGCCGGGGGCAATGGCGCACTTTTGCCGCGACGGGCGGGCATGCCTCAGCCGCGTTGCCAGTCGATCAGCAGGCCGGGTTCGAAGGGCCGCGCGTGGAAGGGTTCGCAGACCCATAATCCGGCCACGGCGGCAAGCTGATCATCGATGTAGATCAGCGGAATACGCGAACGCTCCCAGGGTGGAATGCCGCGTTCCTGGAATAACTTCTTCAGCGTGTGGTGCTGTCCCCGGCCGGCCGGTAGACAGCGTTCACCGCCCCGGCGCCAGCTCACCCGCACGCCGCTTCCAGCGGCACTGGCCCTGATCCCGCGGCCGGTCTCTGGCCGGGCATTGAGCACCCCGCCGGCATCCGGCAGGCACAGGGGCAGCGGCAATTGCCACTCTATAACATTCGAGCTATCTGCTTCAGGTCGTTGTTTTAACAAATACAAATCATCCCGGTAACGGCGTAGTTCATGACCGCCCCAGCGGACACAGGGTGCCGCATCCCGGCGGCTGTGCAGTATATCGTTGCAGATGCGCGCCAGCACCGCGGTGGACGGCATGGTAGCGGTTGTCTGCCGTATCCAGTGACGCAGCACGTTGCGCTGGCGTTGCTGCGGCAACCTGGCCAGCCCGGCCAGCGACAGCCTGTCCCTGCCGCCACCCTGGATATCCACCAGGTCTCGCCCTGCCAGTTGCTGCAACAGCCCTGCTGCCTCGGCACAATGTGCCGCACTGCGCGACAGCGCGGCGCTCGCCGCGGGCCAGCGCTCCTGCAGCACGGGGAAGATATGCGCGCGCAGGAAGTTGCGGTCGAAGGCCGGATCGCGGTTGCTCGGGTCTTCAATCCAGCGAAGTCCATTTGCCTCGGCATAGACGTGTAATTGCCGGCGGGTAAAGGCCAGCAGGGGACGCAGAAGATGCCCGCGACCAAGCTCACAGAGCCGCGGCATGGCCGCAAGGCCATTGACGCCGCTGCCGCGCAGCAACTGCAACAACAGGGTTTCCGCCTGGTCATCGC
>JBATIF010000384.1:0-3898 GCA_049667605.1 Gammaproteobacteria bacterium | reverse complement strand
CTGATGATCTCCTCGATACTTTCATACTCGGGTCGCCAGCCCAATTCTTTGCGTATCCGGGTCGAGTCGGCGATCAGCACGGCCGGGTCACCTGCCCGGCGTGCAACGGATACGGCCGGGATAGCATGCCCCGTGATCCGGCGTGCCGTGTCGATAATCTGTTTAACCGAGTAGCCGGTGTTGTTTCCCAGATTATAGGTCGAGTTGCCACCACCCTTCAGCAAGGCTTCCAGGGCCAGCAGGTGTGCCTGGGTGAGGTCGGAGACATGGATGTAGTCGCGCAGGCAAGTGCCGTCGGGTGTCGGGTAGTCTTCACCGTAAATGCTGATCGACTCACGTTCCCCGGTTGCTACCTGCAGCACCAGCGGGATCAGGTGGGTCTCCGGCAGGTGGCGTTCGCCGATATCGCCGGAACGGTCAGCGCCGGCGGCATTGAAATAGCGCAAAATGCTGTAGCGCATCCCGGAGGCCTGGCTGACATCCCGCAACAGCTGCTCGACGGCCAGCTTGGTGGCACCATAGGGGTTGGTCGGGGCGCAGGGGTGATCTTCGGTAATGGGCGTTTTCAGCGGTTCGCCATAGACAGCGGCGCTTGAGGAGAAAATGAAATGTCTTACATCCGCCGCCTGCATGGCCTCCAGCAGGCTGATCGTGTTGGCCACATTGTTGCGGTAATACTCAAGTGGTTTTTCGACCGACTCGCCGACCTGTGAGTGTGCTGCAAAGTGCATCACGGCCTCGACCGGGTACTTGCTGAAGACGGCCTGCAGGTCAGCCGGGTTACCGAGGTCGCCCTCCATAAAGTCCCCGCCCGGGAGCAGTGCGCGGTGCCCGCGCGACAGGTTATCCAGCGTGACCACCGGGTAGCCGGCGCGTAACAGGTCCAGAACCATGTGCGAGCCGATATAGCCGGCGCCGCCGACCACCAGGATGGATGGTTTGTTCATAACCTTTTCAGGTAATCCTGCACTGTTTGCATCAGCCCATGCTGGCTATCACAGGTCGAGTCTTGCCCCTGATGCCTCAGCGATCACCTCTATCCGCTTGGCAAGGGATTTCCCGAATTCATAGTTTCTTTGCCGCAGGGCTGTTTTCATGGCCTCTGTATTATTGTAAATAAGCGGGCCTGGCCATTGGTCAAGAATATTCTCGAGATCCGGTGAATATGTCCGTGTATCTTCGCCCCGGTCTATCAAAAGGACATCAAACTTTTCCGGGTCAATGGTCGTGATGTGTTCCAGGTCAAGCGGTGTTGACATGACAACATCAATGCCATGATTTTCCATTATTTTTGACAAGTACTTGCGCAATCCCTCATGGGCTGAACAAAGTGCCAGGCGCACTTTTCTGTTCGCAGCCCGGTGTTCCGAACGGTAAGTCTTGTCATCCATCAAAAGCTCTACCTCTACCGGTCCGAAGTCTATCTCGCTGTGAGTGTCCGGCTCGGGCTCGCCCTCATGAAGCATATCTTTAGCGGGCGGTGTATCGAATGAATCCAGTTCTTCTGCTGGTTGGTGCTCCTCATCCATGGTGAAACTGTCTGCGGCTAGCTGGTCCTCGAATTCGGTGAGCGCTTCTGCCTGTACCTTGCGGCCTTCCGCAGGGGCAGTTTCTCTTCCCGTGGCAGCAGCCGGCAGTTCGATCTCTTCTGCAGCCGCCGCAGGGGTGTGGTGTTCCTCATCCATGGTAAAGCTATCTGTAGCTGGCTGGTCCTCGAGTTCGGTGAGCGCTTCTGCCTGTACCTCGGGGTCTTCCGCAGGGGCAGTTTCTCTTCCCGTGGCAGCAGCCGGCAGTTCGATCTCATCTGCAGCCACCGCAGGGGCGTGGTGTTCCTCAACCCTGGTAAAATTATGTGCAGCTGGCTGGTCCTCGAGTTCGGTGAGCGCTTCTGCCTGTGCCTCGGGGTCTTCCGCAGGGGCAGCTACATCTCCCCTGGTATCAGTCTGCAATTTGGTATCTTGTGCAGCCGATCCAAGGGTGGGAAAGATACCGCCCTGTTGTTTTTCATGCGCGACATCGGTTACCAGTCTGGCATCGATCCGCTGCTCTTGCTCGGCATAGCCATAGACCAGCGCAGTGTCACACAATACATTGATCAGCCGTGGCACGCCGCCGCTGTAGTGATAAACAGTCTGACAGGCTGGCAGATCAAAAATGTCGGGGTCACCACCGGCCGTGTGCAAGCGATGCCTTATATATGTGATGGTTTCATCTTCTGAAAGTGGTTGCAGGTGGAAGTCGACGGAAATACGTTGTGCGAACTGTGCCAGTTCAGGGCGTTGCAGGGTTTCCCGCAACTCCCGTTGTCCAACCAGGATGATCTGCAGCGCCTGGTCCTTGTCTGCATTTATATTTGACAGCATACGCAGTTCTTCCAGTACCTCTACAGACAAGTTCTGCGCTTCGTCGACGATCAATATTGTACTGCGATTATGGGCATATTCATTAATGATGAAGTTTATAAAACACTGGTACATCTCGACCTTGCTCATGTTGGCATGATCCAGATTGAATGCCAGTAATATCCACTGTAACAGTTCGCCAAAGGACCGATGTGTAGTGCTGATGAGTCCGACAGTGTGATCCCGGTCCATATGATTTAACACATGGCGTATCAAGGTTGTTTTCCCTGTGCCGATTTCACCGCTGATGACTGTAAAGCCCGTATGGTTCATGAGACTGTACTCAAGCAGTGTCAGCGCCATACTGTGCTTGTCACTCATGTACAGGAAGCCGGGGTCAGGCAGCAGCGTGAAGGGTTTTTCCCGGAGATGGTAGAAGGACTCGTACATGGTTACAGGACGCGTGTGTCAGCCACTTGTTTCCGCCTTATTCAGTACAGTACCAACAATATTGGTCACGCTCAGCAGTTCAACGGCGTGTTCAATATCCTCTTTCTGCGTGACGCCTTCCTCGACAACAAGCAAGGCAGCATCCACATAGGGTGAGAAGGCCAGTGCATCAGCCGAAGAAAGAACCGGCGGCAGGTCAAAGATGATGATACGGCTGTGATAGCGTGACTTCATGTCCTCGACCAGGCGTTTCATTTTTGGCGAGTTCAGCATTTCTGCCGAGTTATCCAGCGGCTTGCCGCCGGGCAGGATGACCAGGTGCTCTACCCGGTCTGACTGAACGAGGAGTTCCGGGATGGGGACATCTTCTGTCAGGTATTCGCTCAGGCCAAGGTGAGGTTCCAGACCGAAATGCTTGAGCATCCAGGGATGGCGCAGATTCGCATCGACCAGCAATACGGTGTAATCGACTTCGCGCGCAATACTGATGGCGAGATTGATAGCCGTCAGTGTCTTGCCTTCGCCCTCTCCCGGGCTGGTGACGGCCAGCACATTCCAGTTGTTTTCCCTGAAGCGTTGCAGGACCTGGGTGCGCAACATGTTATAGGCGTCCGTGAACGGGCCATGTTCCATGCCCGTCACGATTCTGTTCTCGCGCAAAACAGCATCTTCCACTGCAATCGACCGTGTCTGCCTGTCTCCTCTTTTACCGGTTTCTGTCGGGGTTGGCTCTGCGCCAGGGAAAAAGACCGGCGCCTCGCGCTGTCTTGCCTTGCGTTCCTGCCGCGCGCTTTCCAGTGCTTTTTTGATGCGTTCCATAATTTGATATTCCGATAGTCGAGATTAATAAGAGTATAAACCCTTTATTTATCAGGAGTTAGAGATTGTTGTCCAGTCCTCTGTCCAGGCGGGCGGCTTGGCCCGGCTTTGCCCTTACCAGAGACTGCTTTCTGCACCTAACAAGCTATCGGGTGGAGGGCTAATTACTTTAAAAATCAGCAGGTCAGAAGGGCGGCAGTGCGGTGGAAAAGAATTCTAATGGCCACGGAATCCACGCAAAGACACGGAAAAACTAATAAAAGGGCCTTGCAGGATCAAAAAAATTA
>JBATIF010000383.1:0-2878 GCA_049667605.1 Gammaproteobacteria bacterium | reverse complement strand
TGGCGCCTTTGCGTCTTTGCGCGAGACAGGTTTTCAGGTTTTATTGAGAAACAAATGAAATTCAGCGAACAATGGTTGCGTGAGTGGGTCGACCCGCAGGTCTCTACCGGGGAGTTGGTGGAGCAGTTGACCATGGCCGGGCTGGAAGTGGATTCGGTCGAGCCGCTGGGCGAGGGGCTGCAGGACTTGCTGGTCGGTGAGGTCGTTTCGGTCGAGGCCCATCCCGATGCCGACAAGCTCAGGGTTTGCCGGGTCAGTATCGGACAGGGCGAGCCTTTGCAAGTTGTCTGTGGTGCACCGAATGTGCGAGCCGGCGGCCGTTACCCGCTGGTGCCGGTCGGTGCCACCATGCCGGGCGGTATGAAGATTACGAACAGCAAGCTACGCGGCGTGGAGTCACACGGTATGCTTTGTTCTGCGCGTGAACTGGGCCTGAGTGAAGAACATGAAGGTTTGATGGTCTTGCCTGATGATGCGTTTGCCGGGCAACGCCTGGCTGACCTGCTCGGCCTCGATGATTCGGTAATCGATATTGACCTGACCCCGAACCGCGGGGATTGTCTCGGCATCGAGGGCATCGCCCGGGAAGTCGGGGCACTGACCCGCAGTCCGGTAATCAGCATAAGAATCGATGCTATGCCGCCAACCATCATGGACAGCTTTGATGTCGAGGTGCAGACCCCTGCGGCCTGCCCGCGATATCTCGGCCGGGTCATTCGCGCTATCGATGCCCGTGCAGAAACACCGTTGTGGATGCAGGAGCGCCTGCGCCGTAGTGGCATGCGCAGTCTCGGCCCGGTCGTGGATGTGACCAACTACGTGCTGCTCGAGCTTGGCCAGCCGATGCATGCATTTGACCTTGCCTGTCTCTCGCAGGGCATCCGGGTGCGTTATGCAGGGAAGGGCGAAGAGCTGGTCCTGCTTGACGAACGTCGCATCAGTCTGGATGAGCAAACCCTGGTGATTGCCGACCATGACAAGCCACTGGCAATCGCCGGTGTAATGGGTGGTATTGATTCAGGTGTCCAGGAAAACACCACCGACCTGTTTCTTGAGTGTGCATTCTTTACACCCGAAGCAGTTGCCGGTTGTGCTCGCCGTTACGCCATGCATACCGACTCCGCGCACCGTTTTGAACGCGGCGTAGATCCCGCTTTGCAGACCCGTGCCTTGCAGCGGGCAACTAACTTGCTACTGGAGATTGCCGGGGGACAGGCAGGTCCGGTGATCGAGGTGATGTCTGCCGGGCATCTGCCTGGCCGCACGCCAATCAGCTTACGCAGTGAGCGTATCAAGCGTGTTCTCGGGATGGCGCCCGCGGATCATGAAGTCGTGGATATCCTGAAGCGGCTCGGCATGAAAGTGACCGAAGTTCCCGATGGCTGGGAAGTATTGTCACCCGGCTTCCGCTTTGATATCGAGATAGAGGCCGACCTGATTGAAGAGCTTGGCCGTATCTACGGTTATGACCGCTTGCCCAGCGTGCCATTGACGGGCGGGCTGGAGATGCGGCCGGTCGCGGAAACCACGCGAGATATTGGCGGGATCGCTGATGTTCTGGTGGCGCGCGGTTACCGTGAAGCCGTTACCTACAGTTTCGTCGATCCGGAATTGCAAGGCCTGACCAACCCTGGCATGACCGCGGTGCGCCTGGCAAATCCGATCTCCTCCGCGATGGCCGAGATGCGCACCAGTCTCTGGCCCGGTTTGCTACAGGCCGTGCAGCACAACCTCAACCGGCAGAAAACGCGGGTGCGTTTCTTCGAACACGGACTGCGTTTTTATTCAGCGGGTGGGGTCATCAGGCAGGACGTGATGATCGCCGCAATCGCCACCGGGCCACTGTTGCCGGAGCACTGGAGTAGCCAGGATGAGCCGGTTGGATTTTATGACTTAAAACAGGATGTAGAAGCCATTATCCAGAATTCACGTGATGTAGAAATCGAGTTCGTGGCTGCCGAACACGCGGCGCTGCATCCCGGGCAGTCGGCAAAGATAATCGCGGCAGGCGCGCAACTGGGTTGGCTCGGACGTATCCATCCCGGTCTGGCGGCGGCCTGCGATATCAGCATGGATGCCTGCCTGTTTGAATTGAGCTATGACTTAATCAGCCGGAGCAGGCTGCCGCAATTTATGGAGATTTCACGTTATCCCTCGATTCGCCGTGACCTGGCCATCGTTGTGGATGAGCATGTCCAGGCGCAGGCCGTGATCGACGTGGTCAGAGAGTCCGCCGGCGCACTGTTACAGGATATGGTGATTTTTGATGTTTACCAGGGGAAAGGCATAGAATCTGGGCGAAAAAGCATCGCTTTTGGCTTGATTCTACAGGATTCTTCCCGCACACTTATTGAAGAAGATATAGAGACCGTGGTAGGCCGGGTAACGGCTCAGCTCGGCAAAGTTATCGGGGCAACATTGAGAGAATGACGCTATGGCACTAACCAAAGCCGAAATGGCAGAGAAGCTGTTTGAAGAGCTGGGGCTGAACAAGCGCGAGGCCAAGGAACTGGTCGAACTTTTCTTCGAGGAGATTCGCGCCGCGCTGGAGAATGGCCGCCAGGTAAAACTTTCCGGATTCGGTAACTTTGACCTCCGAGAAAAGAACGAACGACCCGGCCGCAATCCCAAGACTGGTGAAGAGATACCGATCTCGGCACGTCGTGTTGTAACCTTCCGATCCGGTCAGAAACTCAAGGCACGAGTAGAGGCATATGCTGGAAGTGAGCAATAACGACGAGCTCCCTGTAATACCCGGTAAACGCTATTTCACAATTGGAGAAGTCAGCACCCTCTGTGGTGTGAAGCCGCATGTGCTGCGTTACTGGGAACAGGAGTTCCCGCAACTCAAGCCGGTCAAGCGGCGCGGTAACCGGCG
>JBATIF010000382.1:0-3232 GCA_049667605.1 Gammaproteobacteria bacterium | reverse complement strand
GGTCTCCTTGATCGCATGTTGAAGCACCTTGTGTATCTGCGTCTGTCCGCCGAGGCATCGTACGGCCGCCATGCGGTGCTGTAGATCGACGGTGTTAGTTAGCCAGTCGGTGGTCCTGAATTCGTTGAATCCGCGGTAATAGCACAGTTGGATCTCCAGACCGCCAAGGTTCGCAGTCTCTTCAAACATCTGGGCCTGTATATGGCAGGCATGGTCCCAGGTGGGCCCGCGACTCGCGGTGGCATCCAGTGCGAACATCAGCCGTCCCAACCGGGTCGACGACTTTATAACGGGTGTGGATGCCACCTCGCGCATAAACGCCTCGACCTCTGAACGACTGGATTTTTTCGTTAGCTTTTCTGTTCCCATAATTTACGTAGATTAGAGGCTGTTCGGTAACAGCGTGGGCCGTATTCCAAGCGTCTTTCCAGCTTAGCCTGATTCTACTGCGGTAGTGGCAAAAATTGGCGCAGATGTCCGGATTTTCTCGTTTGGTGGGTGTGTAGTGGTCAAGTGATTCCGGGTGCGCCATACAATTCAAGTAAAATCATATCGAATACGGGGTTTCCCGTAACCGCTTTTTGTTTCAACAACACCAGTGCGGGACTTTTTCAGGAGTTTTCTCCGATTCAGGGTGCTCCCCTCGGACTTCTTCGATTACTGACCGTGCAGCATGGTTGAGTACCAACTGCCCTGGCTACGTAAGCGGAATGACGTTGAGGAAATGTTGGCGCCAACTTCTACGGGTACGGATTCGATAGCCTGCATTGTTTCAGGTCGTCCTGAAGGCAGACGTTCCCACGGCACATTGTCCTTTCCGTCTTCGTTTACTGAGCTATAACGAACGCCAACGACCTTCCCTTGCTGGGTAGCCTCGCGGGCGATGGATTCAACGGTGGACGGGGCCATCCGTGCAAGAGACGCGAGATAGGCCCATTGATCCGAATATGGTTGAAAGTTTTCATCCAGGAAAACTGAATTGCCCGCTTGCCGCGGTTCATATTGTAGGGGCAGGGCGATAAGGTTACCGAAGCCACCACGTGGCAGGGTGTCCTGATTGGGGAACAGTCGGTCATAGGAACTCATGCCCAGCTGATGACGACGTGCCATGGTTTCGGTGATGAGATAGCAGCCCATGCGGCGGGCGCTGACAGTGGGGACGGGTGAGCTGAAAAAGAACCAGACATGGGCGCCGTTACCTGATCGCGAACGTTCCACCGCAGTTGGGACACCGAGGTCCCGGCAGGTGTCGACGAAGGTCGCCACATCATCGAGCCATGACTCCTTATCAAAGTCAGCGGCGAGAAACCAGCAGGTTGCGTCTTTGAGCAGAGGATAAATGCCAATGGTGTGCCGGCCTTGAAAATGGTTGAGGACGACCTGATTGTTGAGCGGCAGAAATGCCTGGTTCGGGCACTCGCTGCATTTCACACGAGGTTTTTCGCATACGCCGCGTACCCATTCATTGCTGCAGGCTGGCGAATACCCTTTGCGGCCAGTCTTCGAACTCATCCAGAACAATGGAAAAACATCATCCCGGCCACGGAATAGTTGGCGAAATAAAGAGATTTTCCCTTCTGCGGTGGTGGGTGTATCGGCAACGGGTTGAATTGCCGGGGTAGAAGGAGTCGCAGGTGTTGATTCCAATGTGGCGAGCTCCGTCTTGAGTGCTGCCAATCGTTCCCGACTCTTATTACGTTTGTGTGTGAGCTCGGCGAGCAGCGCTTCTTCGCGAGCGATTGTCTGGCGCAGAGAGTCGTTTTTCATGTCGCTAACAATAACAAATGATGTCTGGTGTCAGCGACGACGGACCTCGCGCAGCCAAGCTCCAGGAGTTTGGTGACCGTGGTCAATAGAGGTACCAGAAGTCCCGGCAGATTCTTCATGGCAGAGATGGGGTGGGAGGGTTGCGCTCAGGCACAAGGCTGTCAAGATGTTGTATTACAATAATAATATTGCCTAGAGTCGGGTTGGCTCACAAGCACGGGAGAAGGAGTATATATAAAACTTGATATAAATATAAAATCTTATATAATATGTCAATGAAAGACGTGCGCTTTGCGGGTAGTTCATTGGATGACCTCAAGAATTTCCCGGCAGGTGCACGTCGAGAAGCCGGTTTTGAGCTAAGTAATGTCCAGTCTGGATTGCAGCCGAGCGACTGGAAGCCGATGGGTACTGTAGGGGCCGGGGCTGGTGAAATCCGTATTAAAGACGAGGCAGGCGTATACCGTGTGATCTATGTCGCCAGGTTCGAAGAGGCTGTGTACGTGCTACACGCCTTTGAAAAGAAGACACGGAAAACACGCAAGGCTGATATTGCTTTGGCTAAAGCAAGGTACAAGGTACTGATAGGAGAGAGAAAGAGGAAACGGAAATGACGATTTCAAAAGGCTATAGCAATGTATTTGAGGCGCTGGAAGATAATCCGGCGATGGCGCAGAATTTGAAGATTCGGTCAGAGTTGATGATTGCGTTGCGTAAATATATTGAGGATGAAGGGTTGGGCCAGAAGAAAGCCGCAGAAGTATTCGGTGTTCATCAGCCGAGAATCAGTGACCTGATGCGCGGCAAGATCAACAAGTTCACCATTGATAGGTTGGTCAATATGCTGGCTCGGATTGGAAAACCCGTGAAGTTGAAGGCCGCTTAATAAAGGTGCATGTGGCAATTGAGAGTTTTCAGCGGGCAAAAAGGACTGTGCCATTTTTGTGCTAATTTGAAGTACCAGTGAACTGCAAGTGACTGATAACTCAACTACGGTATTGGATGGGCAAGCACCACAAGTGACTGATTAATGAAGTAAGTTAAATGCTTCAGTCTGGCTGCGAACCAGGCGGTCGGAAGTTCGAGCCGAGGGCGACGCAGTCGTCCGAGACAACGCCGGCTTGGCCGGCGGCCCCGCAGGGGTGAGGCGCAAAGCCCCGAGTAATCTCTCCGCGCGCCCAATTGACATCTCAAAATTAAGCGGTTACGGCATTTCCCGTAGCACTTTTTGTTTCAACAACAGCAGCGCGGGACTTTTGCGGGAGTTTTTCCCGTTCACCCGGTTGGCTACCTGGACCAGGTTATTCAGTTCGGCTGACGAATAGTGCGTGGTGATCCTGTCCGACTTGTGTCCCAGCTGGTCTTGCCGGTCCTCGAAACTCACACCTGCCGCCCGTAATCGTCAACCAAATGTGTGTTTGAGATCGTGATGCCAGTGTCGCAGCAATGTCCTCGTCCCAATCCC
>JBATIF010000381.1:0-13979 GCA_049667605.1 Gammaproteobacteria bacterium | reverse complement strand
CAGGAAACTGCAGACTCTGATGGATGTCGGCCTGACCTATGTTCGGCTCGGCCAGAATGCGACAACCTTGTCCGGCGGCGAGGCGCAGCGAGTGAAACTCGCCAAGGAACTATCGAAGAGAGATACCGGTAACACGCTTTATATACTCGACGAGCCCACGACGGGGCTGCACTTTCACGACATTGAACAGCTGCTGGGTGTGCTCCACCGTTTGCGTGACCACGGCAATACCGTCGTCGTGATCGAGCACAATCTCGATGTCATCAAGACGGCCGACTGGATCATCGACCTGGGGCCCGAAGGCGGCATTCGTGGCGGTGAAATCGTGGTTGCCGGCCCGCCAGAGGAGGTCGCCAGGCACGAGACATCCTATACCGGTCAGTATCTGAAACACACGCTACAACAGCACCAGGCAGTCAAACAGGCGAAGGCCGGCTAATCACTTAGCCCGGATGCAGGCCCGCGAGGGCCGGAATCCAGGGCAATCAATAACCGGCATTCACCGGATTCCGCTTCGCCTCATCCGGGCCGGGCGGCTTGCGTTAAACCCTATCGCGCCTGCAAGGCGCTCCTACAGGTGCCTGCCAGTATTGTAGGAGCGCCTTGCAGGCGCGATTAAAATTTCTCCCGTCAGCAGTCTTGCATGATAAATGCATCTCCGCTGGTCACACCAAGCGCTGCAGCTGCACTTCCCTGATTCACTGCTATCTCAACCAGCCCATTTGAGTTTTCATACCAGAATAACTCACCCCGTGCGACACTCGAAAAGGTACGTGCCGGTTTCAATACCTGTGCATTGATTTCCAGGGTGGCATCCTGATCAATACTGGAGGCACGCACACCGGTAATCAGGTTCCCGAACCGGTCTGTATAAACCACACGAAACAGATCGTCCGGCCAGTCCGGCTGCACAAGCCGGTCCATCGATAGCGCTTCGCCGGTGTACTTGTCCTCGCGCGCCAGCTGTGCGGCAATTGGTGCAAACACATCACGCCCATGAAAACTGCTGGAGGCTCCGGCCGGCGTTGTTAACTGCCAGCACTCGACTTTTGCTGCGCGCCTGGCAAGCAGCGCAAACAAACCTTCATTCGGGCCGACATACCAGCGTCCATCGGCGCAGACCAACACCGCCGGCCTGTCACCGCCAACCCCGGGATCAACTACACAGAGGAAGACCGTTCCGCTATCGAAGCCGGAACTATAGGCCGGTAACAAGTATGCGGCGCCCTGAATATCAAACGGGGGCAAGTCTGAAAACAGGTTGATTACAGGTATGCCGGGCGCCTGCTGCTGCAACACCGCCTGCACCTGGCCGACATAGGGACCTTCAATTCCAAAATCAGTGAATAAGACGATCATGGCGAGGCAAACATCGGGGGTAAAGACACCTTGTAATCGCAGACAAGGCTACGCAGCAGCAGCACGATAATAACCGGAATTCATAATCATGGCGCCGGTCAGGGCAACCATCCCCCGGTGGCCTGGAGAGGTGCCGGGTTGCCCGGTTCACTGACCCACAGGGCAATGCCATAACTTTTCACTGTTGCATGCCTGACAGCGGGCATGGTCACCTCCCAGCTGCCGCTGGCCGAGCGGTACATGTTGTGCTCCAGGACGACAAATTCCTGGGCAAGTGTGCGGCCCCTGTTCTCGCCGCGCCCGACCTGCGTCTCGATGCCAAACCCGAGCAGTGCAACGTGAAGATCAACGGGTTTATCCGCAACCGGGAAACTGGCACTCAGCCGGTCACCGGCAATACGGGCTGACAGGTTACCCGGTTCGCTTCTGCTGCGCCCTGGCTTGAGGCGCAGGGTCCAGCCGCGCCAGTCGCGCCCGTTGACAAAAAACCCGGGCGTGTAGACCGTGCGGGTCTTCCCGGCCCTGGCATAGTCGCGCTGGCGTTGTGCGTGTTCCTTGCTTGCGAAAATATCCTTCCAGCCAATGTAATCCCAGTAATCGACATGCAGGGCAACCGGCACCACGCTGTTCCACAGATCATCACTGTCGATGTACTCATTCAACCAGCGCTCGGCCGGCGGGCAGCTGCTGCATCCCTGGGATGTATACAGTTCGAGCAGGGTCACCTGGCGGGGGCCGCTATCCAGCTGAATATCCGCTGCACTGGCGCCTCCAGGAATTAACAGGAGTAGAAGACACGTAATGCGAATTATCATAGTATGTCTCCAGCTGATTCATTGCCGGTTGATGTAATCATCAATCGCCGCCCCGGCCAGTCAATACCGGACCGGGCATACCGGATTCCGACCCGTACAAACCACGTGAGTTCAACTATGCAAGCAACCGCTGAATTACAGCTTATCCCGATCGGCGCTGGTGTCTCTGTCAGAAAGGAGATCACCCGGGTTATTGAACTGCTCCGCGGACATGACATTATCCTGGAAACACATGCCTCCGGCACCAATATCGAGGGAAATCTCTCCACCATCCTTGCTGCCGTCGAGCACATTCACAGTGTCCTGCATACCGAGGGCAGCATTCGCCTGGTCAGTTACCTGAAACTGGAAACCCGCACCGACAAGACTCCGACACTGGCCGGTAAAAAGCTCTAGACACAGGCCATGCAGGCCGGATCCGGCGCAGCCTGTCCGGCCTGCAGACAGGTGAAGTATGCTCGCTTACTGCAGGGAGCGGAGGATTTGCCGCTCCATTGCTGCCCGGCCCTCCAGGCTGTGCAACGCAATCACATTCCATGAAAACACGCCCCATGCAGGTATGCCATGCAACAGGGGGCGTAAAAATATTGAGCTACGCGCTGGACCGGCCCCTGCAGAACTGCAGGCCGGGTCAAGTAGCAATGCGTCGGAACCGGCATTGTTTGCCGGATCTGCTGCGCTTGACCCGGCTTAGCGTCCTTTGCGCAGCCGGCGGATGTGACAGCCCATTTACAGCAGACATAAAAAAACCGGGCAAGGCCCGGTTATTTCTCCCGCACGACGGGATCATGTAAATGTATGCCTATTGCAAGGCGGCGTCGCTATCAACTTCCGGCCGATCAACCAGTTCAACATAGGCCATTGGTGCCTTGTCCCCGGTGCGGTAGCCCATTTTCAGGATACGCAGGTAACCACCCGGGCGTTCCTTGTAACGCGGACCCAGTTCATTGAACAGCTTGGTGACAATGTCGCGGTCACGCAGGCGGTCGAAGGCAATACGGCGCTTGTGTACAGAATCATTTTTTGCCATGGTGATAAAGGGCTCGGCGATACGCCGCAACTCCTTGGCCTTGGGCAAGGTTGTCCTGATCATTTCATGGCGCAATAGCGACACCGTCATGTTCTCGAACATGGCCTTGCGATGCGAACTGTTACGGTTTAGTTGCCGCCCTGACTTACGATGACGCATTTTCTTATTCCTGTACTTGAGATATTTGGTTAAGCACTAGCCACTTCGTTTTCCTTGGCACCGAGACTTGCCGGGGGCCAGTTCTCCAGGCGCATTCCCAGCGATAATCCCTTGGTGGCCAGGACGTCCTTGATTTCTGTCAACGACTTCTTGCCCAGGTTCGGTGTCTTCAGCAACTCAACCTCGGTACGCTGTATCAGGTCACCGATAAAATAAATGCTTTCTGCCTTGAGACAATTTGCCGAACGTACCGTCAGTTCAAGGTCATCGACCGGGCGCAGCAAGATCGGGTCGATGTTGGCTTCCGGAGCTACAGTTGATACTTCAGGACTGGCCTGGAGATTGACGAAGGCTCCAAGCTGATCCTGCAATATGGTTGCAGCATGGCGAATCGCCTCTTCAGGATCAATCGTACCATTTGTCTCGATATCGATAATCAGCTTGTCAAGGTCGGTACGCTGCTCAACACGGGCACGATCGACGTTGTATGAAATACGGTTGACAGGACTGAACGACGCATCAAGCTGCAACATGCCGATTGTATGGCCCTCACTTTCCTCATCGTTGCGCCTGGTAACCGGCTGGTAGCCCCGGTCCTTGGCAACCTTGAGCGTCATTGTCAGCTCGCCGGCCTTGGTCAGGTTGGCAATCACATGATCCGGGTTGACGACTTCCACGTCATGGTCAAGCTTGATGTCAGCGGCTGTAACCGGGCCCGGGCCTTTTTTGCTCAGCGAAAGCATTGCTTCCTTGCGGTTGTGCATGCGCAATGAAACCTTCTTCAGGTTGAGCAGGATATCTATAACATCTTCCTGCACACCTTCAATAGTAGAGTACTCATGCTCTACACCTTCTATCTGGACTTCAGTGACGGCAGCGCCCGGCATGGAAGACAGCAAGATCCGACGCAGTGCATTACCGAGAGTATGACCGAAACCGCGCTCCAGCGGTTCAAGCGTTACCCTGGCGTGCTTGTCATTGACCATATGTACATCGACGATGCGTGGTTTCAGGAATTCAGAAACATTACCAGGCATGAAAAATTCCTCAGTTGTTACTTCGAATACAACTCGACAATAAGATGCTCGTTGATATCTGCCGGCATCTCGCCTCGTTCAGGGCGCGTCTTGTATACGCCCTCCATCTTTTTGGCATCAACATCAATCCAGTCTGCAATACCGCGTTGCTGCGCCAGCTCAATAGCGGCCTTGACACGCAACTGTTCGCGAGCCTTTGCATTGACAGCAATCATGTCATTTGGCTGCACCTGGTACGACGGAATATTGACCCGTGAACCGTTGATGCTGATTCCGTTGTGACGCACCAGCTGGCGCGACTCGCTGCGAGATGCAGAAAACCCCATGCGATACACAACATTATCTAGCCGCCCTTCAAGTAGCTGCAACAGGATTTCACCCGTAGAGCCCTTGGTGGCTGCAGCCTGCTTGTAGTAATTCCTGAACTGTCTTTCCAGTACACCGTAAATACGGCGCAGCTTCTGTTTCTCGCGCAGCTGCAGGGCATAGTCCGAGAGCCGCGTACGGCGCTGGCCATGCTGCCCCGGCGGGAAAGGACGGGCCTCTACCGCACATTTTGAGGTGAAGCATTTCTCACCCTTGAGATAGAGCTTGCCACCCTCGCGGCGGCACTGCCGGCATTTTGATCCAGTGTACTTTGCCATGTTCTGCTTCCTTCCTAGACGCGACGTCGTTTTGGTGGGCGACAGCCGTTATGCGGTATCGGCGTTACGTCAGTAATGTTGGTAATTTGAAATCCTGCATTATTCAAGGCACGGACAGCTGACTCACGACCAGGCCCCGGACCCTTGACCTCAACCTCGAGGTTCTTCCAACCGTATTCCTTCACCTTCTCGCCGGCCTTTTCTGCAGCAACCTGTGCCGCGAACGGGGTGCTCTTGCGCGAACCGCGAAAACCCGAACCGCCGGCAGTTGCCCAGGCCAGTGCATTACCCTGGCGATCCGTGATCATGATAATGGTGTTATTGAACGATGCGTGAATATGGGCAATCCCGTCAGAGATATCCTTCTTCACTTTTTTCTTTGTGGGTGTCTTTGCCATACCTAGTGTCCAGTAACAGGTTCAGTTAATTGATTCAGTATTATTTGCGGATCGGACGTTTTGGCCCTTTCCGGGTCCGGGCATTCGTACGGGTGCGCTGTCCACGGAGTGGCAGGCCACGACGGTGACGAATACCCCGGTAACAACCCAGGTCCATCAGCCGCTTGATGCTCATGGAAATGGTGCGGCGTAAATCGCCTTCAATGGTGTACCTGGACAATGCACCGCGGATTTTCTCGATCTCGGCTTCAGTAAGATCCTTGATCTTCGTATCAGGCTGAATACCGCTGTCATCACAAATCTTGCGCGCGGTTCTACGTCCAATCCCGTAAATTCCGGTCAGGGCAATCACCGCATGTTTTTGCGGCGCAATATTAATTCCGGCAATACGTGCCATTTAAATCATCTCCAACACGATGTTAGTAAACTCGGCGCGAAAAGCAGGCCAGCATAGCCGCTTAGCGCCATAAAATCAAACCCAAACAGGCACCTGCAAAGCCGCGACCGGCTTGCCTGTATGGCTAATAACTATCTGAATTTCAATGTCTTGCATACTGTGCGCGGGCATTCAGCCCTGGCGCTGCTTGTGGCGTCCATCCTTGCAGATGACCCGCACCACGCCATTGCGTCGTACGACCTTGCAGTTACGACAGATACGCTTGACTGAAGCACGTACTTTCATCTCAATTCACCTCTGTTTAAAGCTCATGGCCGCGACTCAGCGCAGCATGCCCGCACGACCATGTCCCTTCAGGTTTGCCTTCTTCATCAGGCCGCTATATTGATGCGAAACCAGATGCGTCTGGACCTGCGACATGAAATCCATGGTCACCACGACAATAATCAACAATGATGTACCGCCAAAATAAAACGGTACATTCCAGTTAAGAATAAGAAACTCGGGAATCAAACATACCAGCGTGATATAGATCGCACCGGCGGTCGTCAGCCTGGTCATAACGCTGTCGATATAGGTTGCGGTTTGTTCGCCAGGCCGGATACCCGGAATAAAGGCGCCCGACTTCTTCAGGTTCTCTGCGGTATCCTTTGCATTGAATATCAACGCTGTATAAAAGAAACAGAAAAACACGATTGCCAATGCATAAAAAAGTACATACAGCGGCTGCCCGGGTGACAGCGTTGCGGAAATATCGCGCAACCAGCCCATGCCTTCATTTGCGCCGACCCAGCCTCCCATGGTCGCGGGAAACAGGATAATGCTGGAAGCAAAAATTGGCGGTATTACACCGGCCATGTTCAGCTTCAGCGGCAAATGCGAACTTTGTGCTGCGTAGACCTTGCGGCCCTGTTGCCGTTTTGCATAATTCACGGTGATTCGCCGCTGCCCGCGCTCAATAAACACCACAAATGCCGTAACCACCAGAATCAGTGCAAACAGTATAAGTACTGTCAGCGCATTCATCTCGCCGGTGCGCACCAGTTCCAGTGTGCCGCCTATCGCCGATGGCAGCCCCGCTACAATACCGGAGAAGATGATTATCGAGATGCCGTTGCCGATACCGCGTTCCGTGACCTGCTCGCCCAGCCACATCAGAAAAACGGTCCCGGTAACCAGCGTCACGATCGCCGTCAGCACGAAACTGCCGCCCGGGTTGATGACCAGGTTTCCGCCTGCAATCTGCTGTCCCTGCAGTGCGGTTGAAATACCAAAGGCCTGCATGGTCGCAAGAAAGACCGTTCCATAGCGCGTGTACTGCGTCATCTTGCGACGACCTTCCTCACCGCCTTCCTTCTTGAGCTGCTCCAGCGATGGCACAGTTACCGATAGCAGATTCATGATAATGGATGCAGAGATATAGGGCATGATGCCGAGCGCAAACAATGACAGGCGCTCCAGTGCACCCCCGGAAAACATGTTGAACATTTCCAGTATGGTGCCGCGCTGCTGCTCTACCAGGCTCGCCAGTACCACGGGGTCTATCCCCGGCAGCGGGATAAAAGACCCGACCCGGAAAACAAAGATGGCACCAATGACAAAAAAGAGCCGCTGACGCAGCTCTTTGATCTGCCCCAGACCGGTAGCAGTACCCGCAATTGAAGAACCTATAGCCATTTATTCCTCGACTTTACCACCGGCCGCCTCGATCGAGGCGCGCGCGCCTTTTGTGACCTGCAAGCCTTTCACTATGACCGCCTTGTCGAGGGTGCCGGACGCGATAATCTTGACCCGGCGGGTAAGGCGCGAAACCAGGTTGGCCTTCTTCAGCGCCTCGAGGTCAACAACATCACCGTCAACAAGCGCTAATTCATGCAAACGCAATTCTCTCGCAAGCCTTGAGGTGCGCGCGGTGAAGCCAACCTTGGGCAGGCGACGCTGCAGCGGCATCTGGCCACCCTCAAATCCGATCTTGTGGAACCCGCCGGAGCGCGAACTCTGTCCCTTGTGACCGCGTCCACAGGTCTTGCCCAAACCGCTGCCGATACCGCGACCGACACGTTTGGCGTCTTTCTTGCTGCCGGCTGCGGGCTTCAATGTATTCAGATGCATCGCTCAGTCCTCGACCCTTAACATGTAAGAGACCTTGTTAATCATGCCTCGAATTTCCGGCGTATCACTCAGCTCAACAGTATGACGTATACGTCGCAGGCCAAGGCCACGGATTGTGTCCTGGTGGCTGCGCAAGCGGCCGCTGGAGCTTTTTGTCTGGGTTATCCTGATTTTGTTTGCGCCAGCCATGATTTACTCCAGGATCTCCTTGACGGTTTTACCGCGTTTACTGGCCACTTCCTCGGGAGAAGTCATGTCTTCAAGCCCGCGCATGGTGGCACGCAGCATATTCATCGGGTTGTTGGAACCGATGCACTTGGCAAGCACATTGTGCACGCCAACCACTTCAAAGACCGCGCGCATGGCCCCGCCGGCAATAATCCCGGTGCCTTCCGAGGCAGGTTTCATAAACACCTTGGCCGCACCGTGGTGTGCCGTAATGGCATACTGCAATGTGCCGTCTTTCAGGCTGACACTGATCATGTTCTTGCGCGCCGACTCCATTGCCTTTTGAATGGCAACCGGAACCTCGCGGGCCTTGCCATAGCCATAACCGACCCGGCCTTCACCGTCACCAACAACAGTCAGCGCGGTGAACCCGAACTGGCGGCCGCCTTTTACAACCTTGGCCACGCGATTTACGGTGATCAGCTTTTCCAGCAGTCCATCACCCTGTGCCTGTGCGTCTACTCTTCCCATAACGGAACCCTTGTCAGAATTCGAGGCCGCTTTCGCGAGCGGCCTCAGCCAGCGCTTTCACGCGGCCATGATATTTAAAACCGGAGCGGTCGAATGCGACTGCAGTAATACCGGCAGCCTTTGCCCGTTCGGCTACGAACTTGCCAACAACAGCAGCAGCTGTTGTCCCGCCTGTTTTCTCAACATTCTTGCGCACATCCGCATCCAGCGTCGACGCACTGACCAGCACCCTGTCGCCTTCCGGCGAAATGACCTGGGCATAGATATGCCGTGGCGTACGATGAATACACAGACGATTAGCACAAAGCGTCTTGATGTGCGCGCGTGTACGGCGTGCGCGGCGTAACCGGGATGTTTTCTTGTCCATAATCCTTGCCTATTTCTTTTTGGCTTCTTTGCGGACGATCTCCTCACCCGCATAACGAACACCCTTGCCCTTGTAAGGCTCCGGTGGACGAAAGGCTCGAATCTCGGCTGCAACCTGTCCGACCTTCTGCTTGTCGAAACCCTTGATAACAATCTCTGTCTGGCTGGGCGTTTCCGCCGTTATATTCTCGGGTAGCGTATAGTCTATCGGGTGTGAAAAGCCCAGCGTCAGATTGATGGTTTTTCCCTTCGCCTGTGCACGATAACCGACACCCGTCAGTTCAAGTTTTTTCTCAAACCCGTCAACAACACCGATGATCATATTCTGCACAAGCGAGCGGGTCGTACCCGCCAGCGCATTGGCCGCCTTGGACTCATCAAGCGCCCTGAACAGCAGTTCGTTCTCTTCACGCTTCATCTCAACCAGGCCGTGTATGCAATGCTCCAGCTTGCCTTTCGGCCCGCTGATTGTCAGTTGCTGTCCGTCCAGCTTTATATCTGCCGAAGAAGGAACCTGCACTGGATTATTTGCAATTCTGGACATGACGTTACCTGCTTAACTTACTACACAAAGAACTTCACCGCCTTCACCGGCAGCGCGAGCCTTGCGTTCACTCATCACACCCTTGGAGGTCGATATTATCGCTACGCCGAGACCATTCTGGATGCTTGGCAGATCATCCTTGCCCTTGTAAAGCCGCAGGCCCGGACGGCTTGCACGGCTGATCATCGCAATGACCGGCCTGCCCTCATGGTACTTGAGTTCAACCGTGAGCACCGGCTTGCCATCTTCTTCTGTCTCGGTAAATCCCTTGATGTAACCCTCGTCCTGCAACACCCTGGCAATCGCACACTTCAACCTCGAAGAAGGCATCGAAACCTCGACCTTGGTGGCGGCTTGCCCGTTGCGTATACGGGTCAACATATCGGCTATCGGATCTGTCATCATAATTGTTTACCAGCTTGCCTTGACCAGCCCGGGAACATCACCACGCATGGCAGCTTCGCGCAGCTTGTTTCTGGCAAGTCCAAATTTACGGTAGTAGCCATGCGGACGCCCGGTAATGCTGCAGCGATTGCGTCCACGGACAGGACTTGCGTCGCGTGGCTGTGATTGCAATTTGAGCTGTGCATTGTAGCGCTCTTCATCGGAACTGTTTACGTTCTTGATGATCGCCTTGAGTTCGGTACGTCTTGTTGCATACTGCCTGACCAGACGAGTCCGCTTTTTCTCACGTGCAATCATGGAATTCTTGGCCATGGTCCTACCTCAAGTCCTGAACGGAAAGTTGAACGCTGCCAGCAATGCGCGCCCTTCTTCATCCGTATTCGCTGTTGTTGTAAATGAAATATCAAGACCGCGAATTGTGTCGATCTTGTCGTAATCTATTTCCGGAAAAATAATCTGCTCCTTCACACCCATGTTGTAATTACCGCGGCCATCGAATGATTTAGGGCTCATTCCGCGAAAATCCCGGATACGTGGAATTGCAACGTTAATCAGGCGATCCAGAAACTCGTACATCTGTTCACTGCGCAACGTCACACTGCAGCCAACCGGCCAGCCTTCCCTGAGCTTGAACCCGGCAACCGATTTGCGCGCCTTGGCGACAACCGGTTTCTGGCCGGCGATTTTTACCATATCACCAACCGCATTCTCCATGACCTTGCGATCGGCAACGGCCTCGCCCACACCCATGTTGAGCGTGATCTTGGTGATGCGCGGAATCTGCATAACATTCTTGTAGCCAAACTGCTCCATCAGCTTTTTGGTTACCGTGTCATCGTAAAATTGTTTTAGCCTGGCCATGAGTCCTTACCATTCACTCAGATATCTACCACTTCATCGGTAGACTTGAAATAACGCACCTTGCGCCCGTCCTCGAGAACCTTGAATCCAACCCGGTCTCCCTTGCTGGTCTGCGGGTTAAACAGCATGATATTGGAAGGATCGACAGACATTTCCTTCTCGACAATCCCGCCAGGAATACCCCGGTTGGGATTGGGCTTGGTATGCCGCTTCACCATGTTGACATCGGAAATAATCAGCCGGCCGTCAGCCTGCACAGCAAGAACGCTGCCGCGTTTGCCCTTGTCCTTTCCTGCAATAACGATAACGTCATCACCTTTCTTTATTCTGTTCATGCTGTATTCCTACAAAACTTCCGGTGCCAGCGAAATAATTTTCATAAAACGTTCACTGCGCAGCTCTCGCGTTACCGGGCCAAATATACGTGTGCCAATCGGCTGCAGCTGGGTGTTCAGCAATACCGCTGCATTGCCATCAAAACGGATCAGCGAACCATCAGCCCTGCGCACGCCTTTGCGGGTTCGCACCACGACAGCATTATAAACCTCACCCTTCTTTACCTTGCCACGTGGAATGGCTTCTTTAATGCTTACCTTGATGACGTCGCCAATACGCGCGTAGCGCCGGTGTGAACCGCCGAGCACCTTGATACACATCAGACGGCGTGCACCGCTGTTGTCGGCTACATCCAGCATAGTTTGCATTTGTATCATGGCTGCATTCCGTTCCCTTTAATTTAATCAAATGGTCGCGAAACTACTCGCCACGACCAATAACTTCCACCAGCCGCCAGGACTTTGTCTTCGACAATGGCCGGCACTGCTGAATTGTTACTGTATCGCCTTCCTGGCATACATTATCTTCATCATGAATATGCAGCTTGCTGGAACGACGGATATATTTTCCATACACCGGATGCTTTACCTTGCGTTCAACCAGCACAGTGGCCGACTTGTCCATCTTGTTGCTGATAACCCTGCAGGTGACTGTTTGGCCAGTTTCTTTAGCTTCACTCATGATGCATCACCTGTCTTCTCATTT
This sequence comes from Gammaproteobacteria bacterium, assembly GCA_049667605.1. Taxonomy (GTDB): domain Bacteria; phylum Pseudomonadota; class Gammaproteobacteria; order UBA9214; family UBA9214; genus UBA9214. The sequence goes on along the minus strand of JBATIF010000381.1, from coordinate 2,112 downwards.
AGTACGGTATGAACACGCGCAATATCTTTACGCACCTTGCGAATCTGGTCAGGCCGTGTCAACTGGCCGGTACCACGCTGCATATACAGATTGAAGCGCTCACGCAGCAGGTTGTGCAACTCGATCTTGAGTTCACTTTCCGTCTTGCTTCTCAAATCAGACGCGTTCATCACATCACCGTCCGTGCTACAAATGCGGTTTTGAATGGCAGCTTGGCAGCTGCAAGCCTGAATGCCTGGCGGGCATCGGCCTCGCTGACACCCTCGATTTCGTAGAGCACGCGCCCCGGCTGAATCTGTGCAATCCAGTATTCAACATTGCCCTTGCCCTTGCCCTGGCGAACCTCGATCGGCTTCTTGGTGACCGGCACATCCGGAAATACCCTGATCCAGAGTTTGCCGCCGCGGCTCACGTAGCGCGTAATTGCGCGACGGGCTGACTCGATCTGACGCGAGGTCATGCGCCCGCGCGATACGGACTTGAGCGCATATTCGCCAAAGCTGACCTTGCTACCGCGCAGTGCCAGACCCCTGTTGCGGCCTTTCTGCTGCTTGCGAAATTTTGTCTTTTTGGGTTGTAACATGAATCCTCTCCGCTATCAGGAAGCAGCTTTCTGCGGTATCTCCGCCTCGGGTTGCTCTCCCTTCCCGTATATTTCACCTTTGAAGATCCAGACCTTCACACCAATCAGACCATAGGTCGTATTGGCCTCGGCTGTTCCATAATCAATATCGGCGCGCAGTGTATGCAGCGGCACACGCCCTTCCCGATACCACTCACTGCGGGCAATTTCTGCACCATTCAGACGCCCACCGACCTTGATCTTGATGCCTTCGGCACCGATGCGCATGGAGTTACTCACGGCACGCTTCATGGCGCGACGGAACATGATGCGGCGCTCCAGCTGCTGGGCAACGCTCTCGGCAACCAGGTAGGCATCGAGTTCGGGTTTGCGAATTTCCTCGACATTGATACTGACCGGTATTCCCATACGCGCAGTAACTTCCTTGCGCAAACGGTCAATATCCTCACCTTTTTTACCAATCACGATTCCGGGCCGTGCCGTATGGATCGTGATTACGGCATTACTCGCCGGGCGCATAATCTGCACACGGCTGACAGATGCCTGATCGAGCCGCTTTTTGATGAACTCGCGGATCTCCAGATCCATGTTCAGGTACTCGGCATACTTGTCCGTGCCGGCATACCACGTGGACGTCCAGTCCTTGACGATACCCAGTCGAATACCTGTTGGATGTACTTTCTGGCCCATTCTGCTCTATCCGCCTCTGCCTGGTTGACTTAAACGTCACCCACCGTAACGGTGATGTGACTGTTTCGCTTCAGAATCCGTGTCCCACGGCCTTTGGCACGTGCACGAAAACGTTTCATGGTCCGACCCTCGTTTACGAAAATCGAATCCACCTTTAATTCATCTATATCTGCACCTTCATTATGCTCGGCATTGGCGATTGCAGACTCCAGTACCTTGCGCACGAGAACAGCCGATTTTTTCGGGCTGAACAACAGAATATCCAGTGCCTTCTCTACCGGCAGCCCACGCACCTGGTCAGCAACCAGGCGGCACTTCTGTGCTGATATGTGTGCGTGCTTCAATGTTGCGCTGACTTGCATTGTTGCATCCTCTTACTTGGCTTTTCTGTCGGCCATATGACCCTTGTATGTCCGGGTCAGGGCAAACTCGCCCAGCTTGTGCCCAACCATGTTTTCATTGACCTGGACAGGCACATGCTGGCGACCGTTATGGATGGCGATCGTCAGGCCAACCATTTCGGGCAATACCATGGAACGCCGCGACCATGTTTTGATTGGACGCTTGCTGTTCTCGGCTACGGCCTTGTCCACCTTTTTCTGCAGGTGGCTGTCGATAAACGGACCTTTTCTGATTGAGCGTGGCACTGTTACTGATCCTCTTGATTACTTGCTCTTACGACGCCGTAAGATCATCTTTTCTGTACGCTTGTTCTTGCGCGTCCGGTATCCTTTTGCCGGTGTACCCCACGGACTGACGGGATGACGACCACCCGAAGTACGTCCCTCGCCACCACCATGCGGGTGGTCAACCGGGTTCATGGCAACACCACGTACAGT
>JBATIF010000380.1:0-9249 GCA_049667605.1 Gammaproteobacteria bacterium | reverse complement strand
ACATATTGGAATAATAATTCCTAGTTAATTCAAGCTATTAGCTGTAATAATAGCAACTGTGGAGAGTAAATTGTGCATTTGTGGAGCAACTGCAGAACACTGCAACGCTTGGTGAACGCAGCAGATGTCAAAGTTTTCGGGCTTCGCGCCGCTGAGATGTAAATGAAGGACCAGAAATTGGGACCTGGATGAAACCGTCACGAGGAAGCCAGCATGAGGCAGCAAAGCGAAGAAAATTACGATCAGGTATACAAGCAACGCGGCGTTGACCGGCGCAGCCCCTCATTGGCAACCCTGCACGGCGCCCTTTTTAAATATCGCCGGCGTGGCTCCCGGCGCGATGGGGAACACATCAACAGTTACGTGGACTGGTATGGACACTGGACTCTGCTGGCAACCTTTACGGTTATTGTCCTCTGCTGTGCAGATGCCTTTTTGACCATTATTCTGCTGAGCAATGGCGCTGCAGAAATGAACGTTTTGATGGACTGGCTCATTCAGAAGGATATTCGCTCTTTCGCCGTTGTTAAAATGAGTATTACCGGCCTCGCCCTTGTCGTGCTGGTGTTGCACCTTAATTTCCGTGTCTACAAAGTGATTGCCGTGCGTTACCTGATCTTTGCACTGGTACCCATGTATTCACTGTTGATCGCACATGAACTGCATATGCTTTCCCAGCTACATTGACAGACTGCTGAAAAAACCCTGCACGAGTGCAAAGCGGGGCTCGTGTCTTGAATCTCCGGTATAGTTATTTGTTTGCTGAACAAACCTTCAGCAATTCTGCGGCAATCTCGCCGCTCAACTCTGCAACTGCCATCGTGGACGCATGCACCAGTGCCTCGTAGTCCTGCCCTGATACCTGCTTCGTGATCGCAGAATCATGCAAGCTGATCACCTTGCTTGATTTCTGATCGATTAATAGCCAACCGACATCAAGCAGGACCTCTCCACCCAGCTGCCCGTCGAACTGCCTGACATCAAGTTCGATTTTGTAATCCGGCTTGAATCGGCGGCTAATGCGCATATCGGCAACTTTACTGGACTGCAACAATCCGGACAGGTATTTCATCAGCACACGCTTGAAATCATCCTGCAGGCTACCGCCCCAGCGATGAAACTCGTCAAAATCCATCCTGTTTGGGCCATCGCGGGTAACTATGCGCGGCTGATCCAGGTAACGCGGCCAACTGACCACTCCGACACCAACACCCTTGTCGCTGCAGACCGTTCCGGCAGACTCCGCCGGCATCACCGGCGCATCCACACCGAGGGTATAAAAGGACACCGGTGGTGATTTGCCGGCACAACCGCCGGCAAGCATCACGGCCAGTGCTACTGCTCCTGCCAGCCAGCTGCACTTTCTTTTCATCACTGGATCCCCTTGCCCCGTATCAGTGCTTCCGGATGGCGATCAATATAATCCGCCAGAACGCGCAGGGTACGTGCGGCTTCGGACAGCTCCATCAGCGTATGCTGCAGTTCCTGCGACAACGGTGCATCTGCTGCAAACATATACTTGATGGTTTCCAGGGTAGTCTCCGCTTCCACTATGGTTTTATCCAGCTTGCCGAGTGTCACGGTGAAATCCTTGCCCAGCTGGTCGAGGGGAAAATCCTCCAGCTTTTCAAGGATGGCAACAACACTATTGGTTATCTCCTCAATCGATGACGGTATGGTCGGCATCACCGGATATCGACCGGACTTCACAATGCTGACCTGTTCAGCGTCCGGATAAAAGTCCAGGTCGACATAGAGCTGGCCGGTCAGCAGGCTGCCTGTTTTCAGCTGGGCACGCAGGCCACGCTCTACCAGTCTTTCCATCCGCGCCAACGACTCTTCCTCGGATTGCAGGAAGCTCATCGGCGCAAGCCGTTCCGGTTCGGTCTCGATCAGGACAGGGATAAGAAACTGTTCCGTTTCCGCATTGAATTCAATATCTATATCAATGACCTTGCCCATCTGAATGCCCCTGAATTCCACCGGTGCACCTTTTGATAAACCGCGGACCGAGCCGTCAAAATAGAGCAGGTACTTTCGGGTGACACTAACCTCTTTTACCAGGGCCTGTTCGTGGGTTTCATGCAGCGTGAACACACTGTTGTTCGATGCAGGCCGCCCCAGTCTCTTGTATGCCGGAACCTCGAATGCAATACCGCCGATCAGCAGGCTGACCATGGACTCCATGTCCACTTTGACACCCTCAGCCGTCATGGAAACATCCAGGCCGCTGGCATTCCAGAAACGGGTATTCTCGGTAACATGCACATGGTGAGGGTCATAGACGAATACCTTGAAATCGACCGTTTCGCCATCCTCTGACAGTTCATAGCCTTCTACCTCGCCGACCTTGATCTGGCGGTAAAAAATAGGTGCGCCGACATCCAGTGAACCACGCCGGCTCGCCTTGAGAAGAAAGTGCAAACCGGGCTGATCGGTAGTAACGACCGGTGCGGACTCAAGCCCGATAAAGTGACTGGCAGGTTCGCCTTCCTCGACCGGGTCAATCCCGATATAGGCGCCGCCCAGCAGGGTTTCCAGGCCGGTCACATTGCCCGCGCTGATGCGGGCCCGCACCACCCAGAAACGGGTCTTGTCGGTCAGGTAGGACCCGGCGGCCTTGTGCATCTCGACGCTAACCAGCACATTGTCGAGGTCATCCTGGAGATCAATCGACGCGACCTGCCCGACCTCGACATCCTTGAATTTTACCTTTGTTTTGCCAGCCACCAGGCCCTCAGCCGTTTTGAATACTATGGTAATGGTTGGCCCACGTTCTGAATAGGCCTGCCAGGCAACCCACGCACCGATCAATGCCGCAACCAGCGGGATAAGCCAGACGATCGAGAACCCGCTGCGTGAACTGGCCACGGCCTCCGGAATGGCATCTTCAGAGAGCGGATCAGGATGCGGGCTGGTCATGTGTCGGTTCCATGTTGTCCCAGATTTCCCGTGGATCGAAAGTCATGGCTGCACACAATGTAATGACTACTACTGCGCCGAAGAATATCGCACCCACGCCCGCCTCGATAGTCGTGAGGTTACCCAACTGTACCAGCGCAACAAGGATAGTAACAACATAAATGTCCGTCATGGACCAGCGCCCTATGGCCTCGGTCATACGATACAGGCGCGCACGATCCTGCGGCCGCCATTGGGATTTTCGCTGCACCGAGATCAGCAGGTAGCTAAGCGTGAATAGCTTCGCCAGCGGCACCACGACACTGGCAATAAATATCACCAGCCCGATTGGCCACTCACCGTGGAGCAGAAAATAGATGACCCCGCTCATGATGGTATCTTCCTGGACGTTACCCAGTGAGGTCACTTGCGTCATCGGCAGCAGGTTGGCGGGTATGTAGCAAATATACGCCGCTATCACCAACGCCCAGGTGCGCGCAATACTGTTCGGTTTTCGGAGATGCAAGGCCGCCCCACAACGCGGACAGGTAGCCTGTACATGTTTATCAGCCGGGGGTGCCTTGCTGAGGAGATTGCAGCTGTGACATCCGACCAGGCCGGCCGCGGCAGCAGTTTTCGCAGCGGCCGTCATTTTCGGTAATTCACCTGTTGCCAAACGAGTCTCGGGTCGAGATTCGCCGATATGGATGCCAACACGAGAATGAGCATCGCAAATGACCACAATGCGAGACCGGGAACGATCTGCGCCATACCAACGAGTTTCACGACCGCGACCAGGATGCCGATCAGGAAAACCTCCATCATGCCCCAGGGCTGCAGACTGTGAAAAAACCGGAAAACACTTCCCAGTTTCCAGGGTATGCGATTCAGGTAAAGCGGCAATAACACGTAGACCAGCACAAGCAGCTGTAACAACGGCACAAGGATAGTCGTCAGCAATACCAGCAGGGAGAGTTCCCACTTACCCCCTTTATATAAATCCATTACGCCGGAGGCCAGTGTTGTCTGCGTGACCTGGCCCTGCATTTTGAAGGCAAGAAACGGGAATGAGTTGGCCACAACGAACAGTATCAGGCCCGCAAACGTTAATGCGAGCGCGCGCTCGATGCTGTTGTGAATACTGCGGTGCAGCACGGCATCACAACGCGGACACCTGGCAACGCCACCGTCCGGCTGTACAGGAATACGCAGCAAAAGGTCGCATTCATGACAGGCGATTAGATTCCCGTTGGTCATCAGCGATAAAACAGCCCTGTTATTATGAAAAATTCACTGGCTTTATCTTACTATATTTTCACTGCTGCCTGATCTTGTTAAAAGTATGCACAAACTCGATAAAGCCCTGGGCAGGCATGGCCCTTGAGTAATGCCAGCCCTGTGCGAATTCGACTCCCATATCCCCCAGGTAGCGCGCCTGTTCGGGCGTTTCGACACCTTCGGCTATCACCTTCAGGCCAAGACGCCTTGCCATGTCCACGATTGAATCCACCAGTCCGGACATCAATGAATCTGTGCCGATTGTACTGACAAAGCTCCGGTCGATCTTCAGATAGTCAAGCGGGAAGGAACTGATATAACCCAGGCTCGAGTAGCCGGTACCGAAATCATCCAGCGCGATTTGTGAACCCCGCCGGTGCAGCCTGGTGACCACGCCACGTGCCAGTTCATCATCATGCTGTATCAGGCCGCGCTCGGTAATTTCATAAATCAGCTGGCCCGGAAGGACCGCACTGGCGCCAAAAATCCTGCTGGATGCACTGAGTATTTTCTCCGATTCAAAATGACAGGGACTGAGGTTGATCGCGATATGTAAATCACGGTTATCCCCGAGCAAGCCCTCCATTTCCAGGCGGATCTGTTTCATTAGCCACTCGGTCATGGGCTCGATCAGGCCGGTATCTTCTGCCAGTGGAATAAACAGGTCGGGACGCACCACCTTTCCACCCGGTTGTATCCAGCTGATCAGTGCTTCTGCACCGACGCAACGACCGGATTTCAGGTCGATTACCGGCTGGTAATTGATCTCGAATTCGTTCTTCCGCAGACTGCTCTCCAGCTCGCCCTGCAGCGACAACCTGCGCCCGAGCACCCCAAGCAACAGGAATATCAGGAACACTGAGCTGCCAACACCAATCGCGCCCAGTATCAGGGCGACCCGTTTCCAGTCATGCAGGATCCATGCATCCGCGGCAGCAACCACCGAATACATGCCGGGATAATCCTCGAGCTCGACAGCAAACAGCGTGCGCTTGATGCCATCCTTGAACAGCGCCCTTAGCTGGGTGGAGCCATCACCCGTCTCGGATTCGGATTCAACCATTTGCATTTCAGGCACATTGCCGTTGCGTGCAAATATATGCGTATCCGAGCGGCGTAACAGCACAGCAAAACCATGCTCACCCAGATCGGCGCCAAGCCGGCCAATCAGGACACTGGGATGAATCAATGCACCGAGCCTGGAACCATCCTCGCGCAACCTGATGGCAATCAGGCCAAACCGGTTCATCAGTTTGATTTCCAGTGGGCCAAGCAGTTTGAAGCCGGGAGAGGGTTCCGGGATTCCCGGCAATACCGGCGGATTGATCGGGCCCCAGCTGGTGCATACCAGCTTGCCATCCGGACGCATCAGGCCCAGCTCACTGATCGCGGGAATATCATAGGCCATGGTGTTCATGGCACTGATGTTTTCGCGAGAACAGTCAAAGGAAAGATCTGACAAGGCAATCAGGCCCTGATCGATATCGCCGAGCAGCTGTGAGGTATCGACAGAAATGGTTTCAGCAATAGAGTGCAACCTGGCTTCAGCTTCACCAACGGTGGTTGTATAGGCAAACCAGATGGCAATACTCACGGGCACAAGCCCGGCGACCAGCGCCGCCAGTGAAGCAAACAGGATAATCAGCGTGCGCTTCATGAATACACCCGTTCCCGGTTGGCTATTCCCGGTCCCCCTGTTACAAGCGAATGACCTGTCCCGTGTTGCAACTATTAAACGCAGGCCGTGGCAAACAGTAATGTTTAATTATGAACGGGATGTTGATGCAGTGAAAGCCAGTGATGCTTGCCCGATGGAGATTGAGCCATGAAGCAGCTGTTATTCATGCTGGGCATACCGGTCCTGACCCTTGCTGCCCAGGCTGAGAAAGGCCAGTCCATCATGTTTGGTGACCCGGACCCGGTTCATACCGGAAAAACACCCGGTACCGCTGCAGACGAACAGGCAGAACTCTGCAAAAGACTGAAGCGGCAAATGAAAGACCTGGAAGGAAAACCGTTTCGCAGAAATCCGGTCGTAAGGCGCTACCAGCAAGTGCGCGTGGACGTGCGCTGCACTGACTTCTGATAAAAGGGCCACTATATGATTCAGGACCTGCGCCTCGCGGGGAAACCCTGCAGACCCGTTATTCAGTCTCTTTATTTATTTCCTTTTCCGCGGCCGCGCTGATTTGTTCAAGTTTCTTGCAGCCTTCGCCGAGCTTGTCATTCCTGTCGAAAAAGCCCCAGAACTCCTCAAGCACTTTCACCGAAATAGCCACGCCGGGCAATAACGCCATGGTGCCGATTTCCTGCAATGCCGCCTTGGCAGGAATCGCGTCGACTTTTGGATTATTCATCGGGCCGGTAATTTTGACCGGGGAAATCGACGAAAGTATGCGTTTTTTCTGCTTTGGAATCAGCACAATATCCAGCGTCTCTGCACCCAGGTCAAGGTTGATACGGCCACCAAGACTCAGCTTCGGCCCGTCGGCAACGAGGGCGCTGCTTGCAACCATTCCTTGATTCGAATTAAACGACATCAGCAGGCAATTAATATCCGTCTGCTTGTCTTTAAAGAGTGATTTTGAACCGATCCAGCCGAGAGCGTCGGCAGAAAGCAGGGTGATATATTTCTGAGGAATGCTCGCATTTTCCAGTTCGATCCTGAGTGTTCCATCGAGACTGGATGCCAGCTCATGTGGTGAGCGGCCCTTTGCCTCCAGCTCCGCGTGTACCTCTGAAGAACCACTTATAGTCACATCTTTTTCCACCTGCCTGAGCAGCGAACCGAGTTTGACATGATTACCGGTAAGGCTGATCTTGTACTCAGGTATCTCTGCGTCCTGTACATCGATCACAACATTCGAACGCCCGCCTTCAAAGTTCAAATGAAACGGCCTGGCAATCAAATGACCGTCCCGAATACTGATATGCCCATCGACACTGTCAATACTCGTGGTCTTGCTGGTCACTTCATCAATCAGCAAATCAACTTCAAGATCCAGGCTGTTCAGAATTGAGATATCCAGGGTTTCCCGGCTGAATACATGGCCGTCGCCATTACCGGGAGCGGCCTCCTTATCGGCCTTATCCCCCCTTGCACTGCCCAGGCCAAAGTCGGCCAGGTTCAGTACCGGCATCTCGAATTTCCCGCTGAGCTGCGGCTTTCCATCAACCAGGATTCCATCAAGCTCGGTCGTACTGGATGTGCTGCCCATGCTGGTTTGGCCGCGGTAGCTGAGCTTCCCCTTGCTGCCCAGCAGCAAGCCTTGAGCTCGCGCGGTTGCAAACCTCGACAGGTCAATTTCAAGTGCATTGCCCAGCGCACCCATATCATCAACACTGAAACTCGCCTTGATATTCCCCCCGTCGAAATTTTTCAGATCACTAAAACGGCCATTGATATTCAGCCGGTAGAGATTCGTATCACTGGAGACAAAACTGATGTTCTCGAGACCCCAGCCGCCATCCATATCGGAGATATGGGTACTGCCGCGTAAACGGCCCAGGGAGCCCGGCTTTAGATCACTGACTGCCGCGACCACGTCGGCGACCACTACATCAAAGACAAGATCAATGCTGCTGCCCTTATTCAAAATCGTTGCCAGGTTCCCGCTGGCCTTTATCGACGGCCGCTCAGGATTACCGGTACTGAGGCTGGCACGTTCAAGCCGCAGTTCCTTGTCCTTGATATCGAGCTCACCGCCAAGTTCCGCCCGCCCCAGGTCCGGCCACTCATAACCCAGTTGCCTGCCCAGCCTGGCCAGGTCCACGGTCGTTAGTTTTGCCTGCAGACCTGTTTCCCTGATCTCGGTATCAGCTTGCAGCGGAATATATCCAATATCACCCTGTAGTGAGAAATGGGTACCCTGCTTGCGCCCGATATTGATATTGGTGCCATACAGGCCAATCGCATCAAGCCCGGCAGCCAGCTTGGCAGCGCCTGAAACAGGCCCCAGGTCAGGAAACCTGCGGCGGTCCGTCATGTTAAAGAGAGACGTTTTAGGCGCATCTATACTGACGCTAAACCCGGCATCACGCTTCCTGAATTTATGCCCTTTCCTGAATATCTCGCCTGCGCCACTGAGTACAATCTCAAGACCCTCCGGGGTTTTCGCATTTGCATCCAGGTTGGAAATAAAATAACGCGCCTTGTTTATCTCCAGCAGCGCTTCAACATTGATTGAACTCAAGCGGTCCTGTTGTTTAAACAACAACCATGAGAGCACTTCAGGGTTGTTTGACTGAACCGATATCTGCAGCCTGCCACCTTCGCCTGTTCTTGCATTGGCAACTTCCCCGCTCACCGCAAGGCCGACCTGCTCACCGCGGCGCAAGTGCAAATCGATATCTTCAAGGCGCGGGGTTTTATAATCGCCGCGCAACACTGCCGCCACTTTCAGCTTGCCTAGCGCTGGAACACCATCCCCGAAAAACTCGAAGTATTGTTTCACGCTTTGTGCACTGGCTTGCAAGTTCAGATCCAGACCCTTGCCGGTAAATGGATCGTTAATATTCCCTTTCAGGCTGGCATTTATTTTTTCGCCGACCAGCTCAAGCCTTATTGGTTTCGGTGTGCTTGTATCCGGAATCTTGTCGAGCGGTGGTAATGACCCGTCAAGCGTGAAGGCCTGACCCTCGAATGTGCCGGCAGCCTGGACTTCCAAAGAACCGTCTGCATCGGCATCGGCGATGAGGAGATTGTCCAGGGTAAAACTGTGCAGATTGCCCGCAGACATCTCCTGGTATTCAACGACCAGGTTGTTGGCCTCGGCCCTGGCGATGATTATCGGTGGGATTGAAAAATTGGCCCGATCATCCGCGGACTCGTTGACCTTCAGTATGAAATCCGCAAGCGTCAGATCACGAATCCAGATTGGACCCGAAAACAGGGATGCCAGATTAAATTTGAGATGAAACTGGCTGGCTTGCAGCGAATAGCCGCCATCATGCGCCGCCAGCTGAAACGCCTGCGTCGAGAGCACCACACCCTCCGAGTAGGCAACAGACAGCGTCCCCGGAATAAGCAACTCACTGTCCAGAAAATGATCGGCTGACCAGACCAGGACA
>JBATIF010000379.1:0-7045 GCA_049667605.1 Gammaproteobacteria bacterium | reverse complement strand
ATACCGCCATTGTCGGGCCGTCCGGCGGAAATATCGGCATCGGTTTTGCCATTCCCGGCAACATGGCCAGCGCCATCATGGCGCACCTGTCGGAATACGGTGAGGTCAGGCGCGGCCAGCTGGGGCTCGTCGTCCAGGACCTGACGCCCGAACTGGCACAGGCTATTGGCCTGCAACGGCGCGGCGGCGCAGTGGTTTCAAAGGTCACTCCGGGTTCTGCCGCAGAACTGGCGGGCCTGCGCAGTGGCGATGTGATTTTCAGCCTCGACGGCAAGGCCGTAACCAGTTCCAGCGATTTGCGCAACAGCATCGGCCTGCTGCGTGTGGGAACGCGTGTCACACTCGATGTGATTCGCAATGGCAGCCTCAGGACACTACGCGCCGTGATCACCGATCCGCTGGCCAGCAGTACCGCTGCAGGGACCATGAGCAAGCACCTCTCCGGTGCGGTGCTGGGTGCCATCAGTGACAATCATCCCTTTGCCGGACAGGTAGAAGGCGTGGAGGTGCTGGAGATCGAGCGCGACAGCCCTGCCTGGTCGGCCGGCATGCGTGCCGGCGATATCATCATGTCGGCCAACCAGCAGCCGGTGTCATCAATGGACGAACTGGCGCAGGCCCTCGGGCGCAGTGTCGATATGCTGCTGCTTAAAATTCGCCGCGGGAATGGTGCCTTGTTTATGGTGATCCATTAGCCGCAGTTGGGGGGTTGCCCGCGACCCCGTCTGTCGCGGCAGGTGACAACTACGCTCTGACACAGCCTGTCACGGACCGCTTGCGATTTACAATGCTTCAGTCGATTTTGACGCTTTTGCTTTTCTGGCGGAACAGTGTCGCCAACGGAAGGTACGACGCTGTCAGCCGAACCTGTATCCCTGCGGTACCACGATGATGCCGGCCTCGGAGATGGTAAATCGCTCGCGGTCCTTGCCTGCATCGTAGCCGATCTTTTCCAGAGCAGGTATTTCGACGTGCTTGTCGACGATACAGTTGCGCAACATTGCACCGTTGCCGACGCGCACGCCATCGAACAGCAGGCTGTTTTCCACCATCGCTTCATCGCCGACGTAGACATCGGCGAACAGGATGCTGTGTTGCACGCTACCGCCGGCGATCACGGTGCCAGCGTCAATAATCGAGTTGATGAACAGGCCTTCGTTACCGAATTCCCCGGGGACGGTGCGCCCGGGCGGATGCTGGCGCGCATAGGTGCGTATCGGCCAGTCGCTTTGGTAAAGGTCCAGGGGTGGTATCGGTTTCAGCAGGTCCATGTTGGCGGCATAGAAGGCATCGATTGTGCCGACGTCGCGCCAGTAATGGTCCGGCGTTACACGGCCCTCGGCGCCGCCGAACCGATGGGCGAAGACCCGCTGCGTGCGGATGAGTTTCGGCAGCAGGTCCTTGCCGAAGTCATGGCTGGAATTTGTGTCTTCATGGTCCGCGTTTAAAACTTCCACAAGCAACCCGGTGGAGAAAACATAGATGCCCATGGAGACCAGGGCATGGTCGGCCTTGCCGGGTATGCATGCCGGCTCTCGTGGCTTCTCGTCAAAGGCGGTGATGCGCTGCGTGCCATCCACCTGTACGACGCCGAAGCTGTGCGCCTCTTCCAGGCCGACTTCCATGCAGGCGACAACGACATCGGCATCGCTGTGCCTGTGAGTCTTCAGCATGGCCTCGTAGTCCATGCGGTAGATGTGGTCGCCGGCAAGGATGACCACCTGTTGCGCGCCGCTGCGCTCCAGCAGGTAAAGATTCTGGTGAATGGCATCGGCGGTGCCGGCATACCATCCTTCACCGTGGCGCATCTGTGGCGGTATGGTGGTTATGTATTCACCCAGTTCCGGGTTGAAGATGGACCAGCCATCGCGCAGGTGCTTTTGCAGCGAGTGGGACTTGTACTGGGTGAGCACCAGGATCTTGCGCAGTCCGGAATGCAGGCAGTTGGTCAGGGTGAAATCGATGATGCGGTACTTGCCGCCGAAGGGTACCGCCGGCTTGGCGCGGTTGGTTGTCAGTGGCTGCAGGCGCGAACCGACGCCGCCGGCGAGAATGATGGTGAGCGTATTTTCGGGCACGGTGTCGTTGTTGCAGCTTGTTTAGCTATTCTGAATCAGGATGCGGAACCGCTCATTATACGCATGGCCGTTGCGCTGTGTGCTATCTCATCCGCTTCAGCCTTTCGGGCAGGCAGCATTGCCCGCCGACCAGAAGTCGGCGCCCTTGGTGAGGAACTCGTCATAGCGCATGTAGTGCGATCCGTCACAGGAAAAGGTCAGGCTGAGGATGCCATTGAAGATATTAATCGATGCGGTGCGCAGGTAGATGGTCGTATCCACCAGGCGCAGCTCGCGCATGGCATTCAGGATCCGGCTGATGTCGGCTTGTGGTATGGAGGCATCATCAGGATACGGCCGCGACGGGTAGAGCAGACAGATATCCGGATCCATGAGGGCTTCACGGTCGAGGATGCGATAGCGCAGCGGGTCATCGACAGTCCAGATGATGGCCTGGCTGCTGGAGAAGTGGATCTGGCACTGGAAGATGCCGCATTCGGTAAGCAGTTCTTCCAGGATGGACAGCGCATTCTCCATGTTGCGGTCCATCGGGCTTTCGACCCGCGTTTGCTGAAACAGGGTGCCGCGGATGGCCGGGTCGCCCTTTACCTGGCGCCAGTTACCCGGTTCCTGGTAGAGCGTCGAGGTCACCGGCAGCCTGCGCAGGTCGAAGTCCGCGCCGAGATAGCCGAGCGTGGCCGTATCCGACACCACAACCTGCAACGCGCTTAGCGAGGGCCGGTGAGCGGACAGGTTGATGTAGGCGTCGGACAACAGGAATCCCCACGGTGGTATCGCTTCTTTCATATAGGGACGATCGGAGCGATTGCGCTGATAGTGCCCGGGCAGGAGACCGTCACTGCCGACGTTGTCGCTGATCTGCACGCTGTCGGTGCCTACGACATACAGATAGCTGCAATAGGGGATGCTCGAGAAGCCGTCCAGAAGTACCTGGTTGAGCCGCTTACGATCACCCCAGGCCGGCGTGCATTTCATGGCGAGCCGGGCAAGCGGTTCCCGAAGCATCAGCGCCAGTTCTTCGCGCTGTCGGTAAATGCTGTCTTTCCAGGAGGGTTCTATGGTCTGTTCAGTGATCAAAGCTGGTGCGCCTGGTAAATTATACCCGCTCATACTAGCGTACAGGGCGATCAAACGGCAATGCGTGTTAGCTGCCGGGTGAGAGTCGCCGGCACGGGCGATACACAGCCATGAATCCTTTTGTGGTAGAGTGGCCAACACTCAGGACTGCATGGGCAGAGCTGAAGATTACCCCTCAATTATCGGGAGCGAAAGCCATGAGCAAGGAACAAAAGAGCAACAAGGAGACCAAGAAGAAAGCGCTATTGACGCCAAAAGAGAAGAAGGCGGCGAAGAAATCCAGGAAGGCGTCCAACAGTCAGTTTGGCCACTGACAGGATGCAGCGGATCCGACCAACGGATTGAAGCTTGTCCGATTGATCTGCAGATACCCACCGGGGCATTCGCCCCGGGTTCCGAAACAAATCTCCCCGGAGCGCTTGCTGCGGTATTCAGGGCAATAAGACTACACAGGATAAAATGAACGAGAAAACCGAAACCCGCAACATGGCGCTGTTCTGCGACTTCGAAAACGTCGCCCTGGGCGTGCGCGATGCCAAGTATGCCGCTTTTGATATACAGAAGGTTCTGGAACGTCTGTTGCTGAAGGGCAGCATCGTCGTCAAGAAGGCCTACTGTGACTGGGACCGCTACAAGGAGTTCAAGGGGGCGATGCACGAGGCGGCCTTCGAGCTCATCGAGATACCCCATGTGCGCATGTCAGGCAAAAACTCGGCCGACATCCGCATGGTCGTCGATGCGCTTGACCTGTGCTATACCAAGTCACATGTCGACACCTTCGTGGTCATCAGCGGCGACTCGGACTTTTCTCCGCTGGTCAGCAAGCTGCGCGAGAATGACAAGGTGGTTATCGGGGTCGGTGTGAAGAGCTCGACGTCCGACCTGCTGATCGCCAACTGTGACGAGTTCATCTTCTATGACGACCTGGTGCGCGAATCCGACAAGCCACGCCGGGTGCGGCGCAAGCCAGCCGTGAAGAAGGCCGGCAAGAAAACCAAGGCAAAGACCGAGGAAGATGACAAGCAGCAGGAGGCGCTGGACCTTGTGCTGGAAACGGTCGAGGCCCTGCTGAAGGAGCGCGGGGAACAGGAAAAGGTCTGGGGCTCGATGGTCAAGCAGACACTGAAACGCCGCAAGCCGGGTTTCGATGAAACCTATCACGGCTTCCGCACATTCGGACAACTGCTGGAAGAAGCACAGGCACGCAAGCTGCTGGCATTGCAGCTGGATGAAAAATCAGGCGGCTACATCATCAAGGAACTCATTCGCGATGACTAGCACGCCGGCCTGCAGTGCAAACGAGCGCACATGTGGGAACGTTTCATAATTGCAGCAGTTGATACTGCTTTAAAGAGAGGTTAGAAAATGGAAATACCAGAACGCGACGGTGACGGTTACCTGGTCGACAGTGATACCTGGACGGAGGAAATCGCACGCGCCATGGCAGAGGCCGATGGCGTTGAAATCGATGACGTCAAGTGGGAACAGATCCTCAAGGCACGTGAATATTATGAGGAGCATGCGGTCGTGCCGCCCATCCGCAAATTTTCCAAGTACATCGGCGCCGACCAGAAAGGCATGTTCAAACTGTGGATGACCGGCCCGATGAAGCCGATCACCAAGTACGGGGGGTTGCCGAAACCTACCGGCTGCGTTTGACCAACGGGGTCGGGTCGCAATATCTTCGAAACCAGTACGCGACCTGCCCGCCTGATAAGGGCAATTCATCCGTTACGCTACACAGGGCGCCAAACGACATACACAGCGCGATCCTCGAGGCCGCGCACCTCAGACTGCGCCCCTCCTGATGACCACCCTGACGATGGTCACCGGCATGCTGCTGCCGGTGCTCTGCAAACTGACCCTCCGTAAGGCCTGGATACAGCAACTGGCGTAAGTTTCGCCCGGTGCCGGCGCCGCGCACGGCAGGCAAGCACAGCGCTGTAACGGAGCATGGATAGTAAGGAATGTGCCGGCCCTGTTACACTTCGAAATCTTTTCTTCCGGCAATGGTGTTCGCAGACAAGGAGCGTGTTATGAGCAGACGGATTCTATCGGTGACATGGCTGGTCGCGCTGCTGACTGCGTATCCGCTGGCAGCCGCCGCCCTCGATCTCGAGACGGCCGAAGCGGAATACGCGACCGTACCCGCTGAAGTTCTGCTTGAGGGTGTTGTCGAGGCGGTCAACCAGGCGACCGTGTCGGCACAGACGTCCGGACGGGTCACCGAAATTCGCTATGACATCGACGACTTCGTGCCCAAGGGTGAGGTCATTGTGCGCCTCGCCGATGTCGAGCAACAGGCGCGCCTCGCCCGGGCGAAGGGCGGTTTGCAGGAAGTGCAGGCCCGCTATGAGAACGCCGCTATCGACCTGCGTCGCAAGCAGACCCTGCTCCAGCGGGAGGCCGGGAGCCAGGCTTCGGTCGATGCTGCAAATGCCGAGTTCAAGGCCGCGAAGGCGGCCCTGGCCGCCGCACGCGCACAACTGGCCGAATCGGCCGAGCAGCTCGACCAAACCCTGATCCGTTCACCCTATAGCGGCATCGTTGTCGAGCGCCACATTGAGACCGGGGAACTGGTGCAACCCGGCAGCCTGCTGATGACCGGGCTGTCACTGGATTCGTTGCGGGTGACAGCACAGGTCCCCGAGAGCCTGATCGGTGCGCTGCGCATCAATAAATCTGCCAGTGTGCTATTGCCGGGGACGGCGGGCGAGCGGGTTGTTGCGGACAAGCTGACGCTGTCGCCGCGTGCCGATGCCATGACGCATACCTTCGAGATGCGCTTGCAGTTGCCGCCACTGGATGCACCGCTCTATCCGGGCATGTCGGTCAAGGTGGCGGTCACCACCAGCGAGGCGCCACGGCTGCTGGTGCCGGTGCAGGCGATTGTCTATCGCAGCGAGGTGGCCGGTGTCTATGTCGTCGATGACCGTGGTGTGCATTTTCGCCAGGTGCGCCCGGGACGGCGCTACCTGGGTGACCGCCAGGAAGTGCTCGCGGGTCTGGCAGCCGGGGAACAGGTCGCCCTTGACCCGGTGCGGGCGGTGATCCAGCTAAAGAGTCAACAGCCCGGTCAGGCCGATGAGTGATCGGCTGGGTTTTTCGGGCAGCCTTGCGCAACGCTTCCTGCACAGCGAGATTACGCCGTTGCTGGCGCTGGTCGGCATCCTGCTGGGCGCCTTTGCGCTGGCGGTAACGCCGCGGGAGGAAGAACCGCAAATCAACGTCACCTTCGCGAACGTGTTCATCCCGTATCCCGGTGCCAGCGCGCGTGAGGTCGAACAGCTGGTAACGACATCGGCGGAACAGGTGCTGTCGGAGATCGAGGGCGTCAAGCATATCTATTCCGTGTCGCGTCGCGGCATGGCAACACTAACCGTGGAATTCAAGGTCGGTGAGCCACGCACCGATGCGATCGTGCGCCTCTACAATGCCGTTTACTCCAACCAGGACTGGTTGCCACCCGGTTTGGGTATCGGTCAACCGATCGTCAAGCCCAAGGGTATCGACGACGTGCCGATCGTCACGCTGACACTGTGGACCGACGATGCATCGCGCGGCGGCTTTGAGCTCACCCAGGTAGCACATGCGCTGGAGGCTGAACTCAAGCGTGTTGCCGGTACCCGTGATGTCTATACCATCGGCGGGGTGGATCGCGTGGTCCGGGTGCAGCTCGATCCGGCACGGCTGGCGGCATACGACATCGTAGTGGATGACCTGCGTGCAGCGCTGGGCAGCGCCAATGCCTCGGCGGATGCCGGTGCGCTGGTCAGGGACAACCGCGAGATCCCGCTGCAGGCCGGCACATTTCTGGTCGAGCCGGACGAGGTCAGCGACCTGGTGGTCGGCGTCAACGCGGGTCGGCCTGTTTACCTGCGCGATGTCGC
>JBATIF010000378.1:0-1620 GCA_049667605.1 Gammaproteobacteria bacterium | reverse complement strand
TGCCAGAACCAGCGCCAGAAAACCCAGTCCCGCCAGTAACCATGGGCGCAATCCGCCGCGTTCAACCAGGCCGAGGCCAAGAAACAGCGCAGCCTTGACCAGCGCATGATGCGCCGCATATAGAACCAGTGCGCTGATCAATGCAGGCGCGGCCGCCGGCCATGCCAGTGTCGCCCCCATGCCGGCTGTCAGCACACCCATCTTGCTGATGCTGGAGTAAGCCAGCAGCAAACGTGGTCGCTGCTGAAGCAAGCCAAGGATTGCACCGAAGAAAATGCCGACGACACCGATAACCATCAGTATCTGACCCCAGCCGGCAAGTGCTGCATCAGCGGGAGTGAGAAAGCGCAACCAGCCGAGCAGGCCAGCCTTGATCATGGCGCCACTCAGCACCGCAACGGCGGATGCCGGGGCGACTGCATAGGCTCGCGGCAGCCACAGGTGCAGGCCGGGCAGCGCCAGCTTGATACCGAATGCGATGACCAGCAACAGCACCACTAAATCGGCAGGCGGGTTTGACTGAAGATTGACAAAAGCCAGGGCGCCAGCATGCTGCATCGTGAGCATAACTATCGCGACGAACAGGATCAGTTCGCCGGCGATGGTCCAGGCAAGGTAACGACGTGCCGCCTGGCGGGCGCGCCTTTTTGCCGGATGCGCGATCAGCCCGTAAGCGGCCAGGCCCATCAACGTGAAACCGAGGTAGAAACTCACCGTATCCTGGGCGACGATCAGGCCCAGGTTGCCCGCCATCGCCAGCAGAAAGAAGAACCGGTAACGTGCACCATGCCCCGCAGCCGACTCGCTGCCGGCCTCAAACAGGCCTGCAATTAACCACAACAGTGCGCTGAACAACAGAAACACGCGGCCAATGTCGTCCAGGCCGAGTTCAACGCCAAGCAGCAGCCAGGGTAGCGAGACACTGGTGCCGACCGGTACGAGGGCGGCTACAAGCAGTGCAGGCAACGGCGCAATAACCATCACCCACCTGGCATGACGCTGGCCGGCAAGGACCGCAAGCAGCAGCGGCCATGACCAGACGAGCAACAGCAGGGTGGCGTTCACAGGCGATACTCCCGTTGCGCGATCAGACTCGCCCACTCGAGCGGGCTGTAAGGGGCGGCAGCAAACAGGCCGGCCGCGAGGGCCAGCGCTGCGGTCACCACCGGTGGCCATAGCAGGGCTGCGCTGGTTTCAAGGCGCGCAGCCGGAATGTGTTCAGCCGGCCAGTCGGGACCGGGTTCGCGGAACCAGGCACGGTGCAGCACGGGCAGGAAATATGCCGCATTCAATATGCTGCTGGTGATCAGTACCGGCATGACCCACCACGCCATGCCGGCCTCGACGGCGCCGAGGCTCAGGTACCACTTGCTGATAAAGCCGGCTACCGGTGGCACGCCAATCATGCCGAGTGCGGCTACACTGAATGCCAGCGTCGTGGCGGGCATGCGCCGGCCAACACCGTTCATTTCGCTGATCCTGTGAATACCCAGTGTCTCGGCATAGTTGCCGGCGGCAAAGAATAGAGTGACCTTCATGATGCCCTGGTGAACCAGGTGGACGATGCCGCCAATGGTGCCGATGGGGCCGAGGATGGCAGTACCCAGTGCGATATAGGAC
>JBATIF010000377.1:0-1735 GCA_049667605.1 Gammaproteobacteria bacterium | reverse complement strand
AGGTCACACTCTGTGGCTGGGCGCACCGCCGGCGTGATCATGGCGGCGTGATTTTTGTCGACCTGCGAGACCACAAGGGGCTGGTGCAGGTTGTCTTTGATCCCGACACCGAGGCCACCTTTGCCACTGCCGAGCGGGTGCGTAACGAATTCGTGCTGCAGGTCAGGGGGCGGGTGAGAAAGCGTCCCGAGGGTACCGCCAATGCGGATATGCCCACCGGGCAGGTCGAGGTGCTGGGCAAGGAGCTGATTGTATTAAATGCCGCCGAAACACCGCCGTTTCAGCTCGATGACAACGATATTCACGAAGAGACCCGCCTGCGTTACCGCTATATCGATCTGCGCCGGCCTGAAATGCAACAGCGCCTGCGCCTGCGTGCACGCATTACCCACAACCTGCGCAGTTTTCTCGATGCGCATGGCTTCATCGATATCGAGACCCCGCTGCTGACGCGGTCCACGCCGGAAGGGGCGCGCGACTACCTGGCACCAAGCCGCACTCATCCCGGCGAATTTTTTGCATTGCCGCAATCGCCGCAGCTGTTCAAACAGTTGCTGATGATGAGCGGCATGGATCGTTACTACCAGATCGCACGCTGTTTTCGCGACGAAGACCTGCGTGCCGACCGCCAGCCCGAGTTCACCCAGCTGGATATCGAAACCTCGTTCATGAACGAGGATGAAATCATGGGCATCACCGAGACCATGGTGCGCGAGCTGTTTCGCGCGGTGCTCGGTGTTGACCTGCCGGATCCCTTTCCGCGCATCAGCTATGCCGAAAGCATGCAGCGATTCGGTACCGACCGCCCGGACTTGCGCAACCCGCTGCAACTGGTCGACCTCGGCGACATCATGCAGAGCGTTGAATTCAAAGTATTTTCAGGTCCTGCCAATGACCCGAAGGGGCGGGTTGCGGCGCTGCGTGTCCCCGGCGGGGGCGACCTGAGCCGCAAGCTGATCGATGACTACACCGCCTATGTCGCCAAGTACGGGGCGCGCGGCCTGGCCTATATAAAGGTGAACGATGTCGCCGCCGGCCCGGAAGGGCTGCAGTCACCGATATTGAAGTTTCTGCCGCAGGAGGTGGTCGAGGCCATCGTTGCCCGCACCGGCGTTGCCAGCGGCGACCTGATTTTCTTCGGCGCAGACCGGGAAAAAGTGGTCAACGAATCGCTCGGCGCACTGCGGGTGCGGCTCGGCAGCGACCGTGATCTGCTGCAGGGCGACTGGCAGCCGGCCTGGGTGGTCGACGTTCCGATGTTCGAGCGCGATGAGAAGGCGGGTCGCTGGATGGCCATTCATCACCCCTTCACGGCGCCAAATATCGACGATCCCGAGGCGCTCACAGCAAACCCGGAGATCAGCCTGTCACGCGCCTACGACATGGTGTTGAATGGCACCGAGCTGGGTGGCGGTTCGATTCGTATCCACAATACCGAAATGCAGGAGACCGTTTTAAGGCTGCTCGGCATCAGTGAAGCAGAGGCGCGTGAGAAATTCGGTTTCCTGCTCGATGCCCTCAGACACGGTTGTCCGCCACACGGCGGCCTGGCGTTCGGGCTTGACCGGCTGGTGATGCTGATGACCGGGGCATCCTCGATTCGCGAGGTGATGGCCTTTCCAAAGACGCAAACAGCGGCCTGTCCGCTGACTGATGCACCCTCGCCGGTGATCAGCGGCCAGTTGCTGGAACTCGGTATTCACCTGCGCAAGCCGCCCGAGGTCGAGCGCTGAAG
>JBATIF010000376.1:0-22584 GCA_049667605.1 Gammaproteobacteria bacterium | reverse complement strand
ATACACGAGTTGTGCGCGGCCCCCGGATTGGCGAGGAACGCAGGGGACCGGCGTAGCCGGTGAGTGCTTCGGGGGCCCTTCTCTTTGGGTACTTTCTCTTGGGCAAGCAAGAGAAAGTACCTCGCCGTGCGGGCGCGAAAGCCCGCATCCAATAAAACCAGCGCCTGCAAGGCGCTCCCACAAACCGGCGGAGCAAAGAAAAGTATCTCGCCGCGCGGGCGCGAGAGCCCGCATCAATTAAAACTCGCGCCAGCGAGCTCAAATTATGCGCGTGAAATATAGTCGCCGGTGGCGGTGTTGACCTTGATGCGTTCGCCCGGTGTCAGGTATTCCGGGACCTGTACGATCAGGCCGGTGTTGAGGGTTGCCGGCTTGTTGCGGGCCGAGGCCGAGGCGGCTTTCATGCCGGGTGCGGTTTCGATGATTTCCAGGACCACCGTGGCCGGCAGTTCGATACCGAGGACCGTATCATCCGCAATCATGGCGGAAATCCCGTCAAGTTCGTCCGTCAGGTAACGTAACTCGTCTTCAAGAAGATCGAGTCCGAGCATATACTGCTCGTAACTTTCCTTGTCCATGAACGTGCAGCTGTCGGCATCCTGGTAGAGGTACTGAACGGCACGACGGGAATATTCCACGGTCTGTACAACCTCATCGCCCTTGAAACGGTTCTCGTATTTTTGCCGGGTTACGAGGTCGATACCGCGCACCTTGTAAAGTGTACTGCCGCTGCGGGATGAAGGGCTTTGCACATCCAGTCCCTTGATGATGATCTTGCGACCATCTACATCCAGCACCAGCCCCTTCTTCAGTTCACTCGCTTTCATGGCTGGCTTGACTGCAATCAGTCGTGTGCATGACCACCGGGTCCATGCACATGGCCATGTTCCAGTTCTTCGCTGGTTGCGTCGCGGATATCCATGACGGTTACATCAAAGTTGAGTTGCACGCCGGCAAGCGGGTGATTGCCGTCTATCGTAACCTGGTCACCTTCTACCGAGGCTACCGTGACGATAATGTACTGACCGTCAGGCCCTTCTGCGTGAAATTGCATGCCTGTGACAACATCCTGATCGGGTGGAAACATTTCCCGGGATACCTGTTGCATCTTCTCCTTGTCGTGTATGCCGTAGCCCTCTTCGGGTGCAATGGAAACCGACATTTCATCGCCGGCCTGTTTGCCGGTCAGGGCATTTTCCAGGCCCGGGATGATATTGCTTGCACCATGCAGGTAACAAAAGCTGCCGTCATCGGATTGATCGAGAACTTTTCCTTCATCATCCTTGAGTGTGTAGTTGATGAAAACAACATGATTGTCGGCGATCTGCATAACTGCTCTCCTCTGGGGCTGAAAGCTGGGACTGGCGCACTGCCAGAATGGCCGCGAATCCTATCATAAATGGCGCGCAGCTGTGCATGCAGCTGATTAAAGATGCCGTAAATTGTTACCATATGCGGGTGAACTGGCAGGTATATATCATTCTTTGCACCGATAATTCCCTGTATACGGGGATTACCCTCGATATCGAACGGCGCTTCTCGGAACATGCCGGAGCACGCCGCGCCAGGTACTTTCGCGGCCACGAGCCCGGTAAGGTGGTGTACCTCGAGACCGGGCATACGCGCAGCACGGCAAGCAAGCGCGAGGCGGCTATCAAGAAACTGCTGCGCGTTGACAAGCTGCGCTTGATTGCCTCGGAGATCAACGAACTCGGGGAATGAAATGTTTCCCCTGCGCGCAATCCCTGGACTGCCGGATGTGTCACAATACGCTCCATCTTGAATCGGTAGCGGGAGAGAAGTAATGATGGCATTGATGCTCACACTGCATGCGTTTTCTGCGGTTATCTGGGTCGGTGGAATGTTTTTTGCATATGTGGTGTTGCGGCCGGTGGCTGCCGGCCAGCTGGAACCACCGCAGCGTCTTGGCTTGTGGGCGGCTGTGTTTGCCCGGTTTTTCCCGTGGGTGTTTGCCTCGATTGCCCTGCTGCTCGCCAGCGGTTACTGGATGGTGCTGTCTTTTTATGGCGGTTTCGATGCCGTGGGTATGTATGTGCACCTGATGATGTGGGGCGGCTACCTGATGATGCTGCTTTTCCTGCATGTCTTCTTTGCACCCTTCAGGCGGCTGAAGCAGGCCGTCGCGGCTGGCGACTGGCAGGCAGGAGCACGATCCCTGGCACAGATTCGTGTCCTGGTGGGAGTCAACCTGGTGCTGGGGGTCGTGGTTGTGGCGATTGCCACGGGGGGACGTTACCTGCTGGTGTGATTTGCCGACAAATGACTTGATAGAGTCAATAGTGCCGGCTAGAGTTACCGGTAAAGTAATAAAAATTCAGTAACACGGAGGGCTATATTGTGATCGATTTAAGGGGCGACAGGGGTGTCACCAACCCGGATTTTCCATATGCCCCGGAGGGATGGACCCGGGAAGAAGCGACCAGCATTGCTGCAAAGGAAGGTTTGAGCGCCGCTAGCGGACACTGGGAAATGGTTCGTGCGTTACAGGAGTTTTACTCGCGGCATGATGAACCGAGGATAAACAGTCGTGAACTGCATGATGCACTGGAAGAACGTTTCCATGCGCACGGCGGCATGAAATACCTTTATAAACTTTTCCCCGGTGGGCCGGTGACACAGGGCTGCCGCCTTGCAGGGCTTGAACCACCGGCAGGCAGTGTCGACAAGGGCTTTGGCAGCGTGCAGTAAAAATACTGCAGGCCGTGAGGCCAGCTGATTTCCCCGATGACTGCCGATGACATTCTCGAATTCTGGTTCTCCGAGGAATCACGCGCGCGCTGGTTTGAGTCAACCCCGGAATACGACCGCCTTGTAAGAGAGCGCTTCGAGGCCGCCTGGCGACAGGCATGTAACGGCGAGCTGGATGACTGGGAGGAGACGGCTGCTGGCGCACTGGCGCTGGTTATCGTGCTGGACCAGTTTCCCCTGAATATGTTTCGCAACCAGGCGGAGAGTTTCAGCAGCGAGGAACAGTCCCGGCAGGTGGCCCGACGCGCTATCGGCAACGGATTTGACATAGAACTGGCCGACGAATACATGGCCTTCTTTTACCTGCCGTTCATGCACAGCGAGTCACTCGCCGACCAGGACCGCTCGGTCATGTTGTTTGAAACGGCCGGCCTTGAAGATAATCTCAAGTGGGCGCGCAGCCATCGTGAGATTATCCGGCGCTTTGGCCGTTTTCCGCACCGTAACAAGATCCTCGGGCGTGAGAGTACGCCGGAGGAGATCGAGTGGCTGAATTCAGAAGCAGGTTTTAATCCCTGATCGCGCCTGCAGGGCACTCCCGCGAAAAATCACTCACTTGCAGGAGCACTTTGCAGGCGCGATTGATGCTAGGTTCGCGCAGCCAGCTTTTTCAATACGTGCGCCACAGCAACCATGCCGAAGGTCGCGGTCACCGCTGTCACCGAGCCAAGGCCGCCGGCGCAGCCAAGCCCGCCGGTTTGCCGGTTGCCGGGTTTCTCCGCGCTGATAGCGCCGTCGGCGGATGGAAAAACGGGTTGCTCCAGTGAGTAGACGCAGGGGATGTCGAAGCGCCGCTTCAGGTTTCGTGAAAAATTGTATTCCTGCCTCAACAACTGACGGGTCTTTGAAAACAGGGCATCGTGTTCGGTGCGGCTGAGATCGGCGACCTGTATACGTTCCGGGTCGATCAGCCCGCCGGCGCCACCGACTGTAATCAGCCGGATCTTGTTGCGCTTGCAATGCGCAATCAGCGCGGCCTTGATGCGATAGCCGTCGACGCAATCGATGGCGTAATCGTAGTCATCGCTCAGCAGGGTGGTGAGCTTGTCGTGGGTCAGGTGCTCCTCGACCGGGTGCAGCCGACAGTGCGGGTTGATTTGTGCGATGCGCTCTGCCATGACCTGAACCTTGGCCATGCCCAGCGTGTCACTCAGTGCATGCAGCTGACGATTGATGTTCGACTCGGCAACATGGTCAAGATCGATGAGCGTGATCTGCCCGATGGCTGAACGTGCCAGTGCCTCTGCCGCCCAGGAGCCAACGCCACCGATTCCGATCAGGCATACATGGGATTGCCTGAATGTCTGCAGCGCATGTTCGCCATAGAGGCGGCGAATGCCGCCAAAGCGGCGTTCCATATCCGCGCCATCATCGGCCAGGTTTTGTCCGGGTGTTTTCATTAAGCGGAAACATAGCAGAAAACCGCTGTGTTTGATTCCTGCAAGCGCATACAATCGGGTCAATGGAGCTTGTCGATACGCATTGCCACCTTGATCTGCCGGCCTTTGACGCCGACCGGCTGGCGGTCCTCGAGCGCAGCCGCGCCAGCGGTATCACCGGGATCGTGGTGCCTGGCGTAGCGGCAGGCGGCTGGGACGGTTTGTGGAAATTCTGTGCAACTGATGCCGGCCTGTACCCGGCGCTGGGACTGCACCCGGTATACCTGGAGCAGCATGCCGATGCCGATCTCGAGGCACTTGAGTCACTGCTTGCGGATCGCAGGCCCGTTGCGGTGGGGGAGATAGGGCTCGACTATTTTCTCAAAGACCTCGACCAGGCACGCCAGCAGGCATTGCTGGAGGCGCAGCTGGAGATGGCACGCGCAGCAGACCTGCCGGTCATCCTGCATGTGCGCAAGGCGCATGAACGGATGCTGTCGACACTGAAACGGATTCGCGTGCGCGGCGGCATCGCCCATGCCTTCAATGGGAGCCTGCAACAGGCGGATGATTATGCCGGACTGGGTTTCAAGCTTGGCTTCGGCGGCATGCTGACCTTTGAACGTTCCAGCAAGCTGCGTGCACTGGCAGCGGCTCTGCCGCTTGATTCCATCGTGCTGGAAACAGATGCGCCCGACATGACCGTGGCACAGCACCGGGGTGAACGGAACAGTCCGGAATATCTGCCGTTTTGCCTGGCGGCGCTGGCCGAGGTGCGCGCGGCAGATCCGCAGGTGATCGCTGTCCAAACCACGGCAAATGCGCGTGCAGTATTACAGCTCGACCAGTGGTCGACATCGTGATGACACGTGTTCTCCCCAGGGTTCTGTCGAGCCTGCTGTTGCTGGCTGCGTGTTCACTGTTGCAGGCCGGGGTAACACAAGCAGGCAAGACCGGCGGCTGGCGGCTGGCGGCGGAATCAAGCCCCTACCTGAATATGCATGCCGACAACCCGGTCGAATGGTATCCCTGGGGCGAGCAGGCTTTTGCGAAGGCGCGCAGGGAAAACAAGCCGCTGTTTATTTCCATCGGCTATTTCACCTGTCACTGGTGCCATGTCATGGCGCGCGAGTCCTTTGAAGATCCTGCAATTGCCAGGCTGTTGAACGAGAATTTTGTCTCGATCAAGATCGACCGCGAGCAACGCCCGGATATCGACGATGCCTACATGCGTTATGTCACGCTGACGCAGGGCCGTGGCGGCTGGCCGATGTCGGTATGGGCGACACCGGACGGGGATCCATTCGTAGGTGGCACTTATTTTCCGCCGCACGCAAGCATGGGCAAGAACGGCATGGATTCCCTGCTGCCCCTGCTGGCCGCGTTGTGGAAGGACGACGAGGCCGGTATCAGGGAAACCGCCCAGCAGGCCGTGGCCATGATGCGCAAACTCGGGGGTGGGGTAGAGCCGCTGCAGAAACTGGGCGATGACGTGGTGGTCCGGGCGCATGATTACTTTGCCGCGGCATTTGACGAACTCCAGGGTGGCTTCGAGCCGGCACCGAAGTTCCCCCAGCCTGCACGCCTGATGTTCCTGCTGGAGTCGCCACAGCAGGCCGCTGCCGACATGGCCCTGTTTACACTGGATCGCATGGCAGCCGGCGGGATCCACGATCACCTGGCAGGCGGTTTTCACCGCTATTCCACCGACTTTGACTGGCGCGTGCCGCATTTTGAAAAGATGCTCTACGACCAGGCATTGATTGCGCGTGCCTGCCTGTTTGCCTGGCGCCGCAGCCGTGAAGACCGCTATGCTGCGATCACGCGCGAGACGCTTGATTTTTCGCTGGTTAATATGCGCGGTGCCGACGGCGGTTTTTATTCCGCGCTGGGTGCGGACAGCCCGCTGCCTGACGAGCCGTCCGGCCACATGGAAGAGGGCGCCTACTACACCTGGAGCTGGCAGCAATTGACCGGTGCGCTGGGTGATGGTCCGTTGCGTGACTGGGCAGTGGCACGGTACGGGCTTAGCGAGCTTGGCAATGCAGTGACCGACCCGCTTGGCGAAATGCAGGGCAAGAATGTGCTCTATGCCGCGCTTGATACAAAGGAACTGGCGAATAAATTCAAGCTCGACCTCATCAGCGTCAGGCAGCGTAATGCGCGCGTGGATGAACTGCTGCGCAAGGCGCGCACGCAACGTCCGGCCGTGCCTGTCGATGACAAAGTGGTCACCGTCTGGAACGGCTACATGGTCACCACGCTGGCACTGGCTGGTCGTGCGCTGGACGAACCGCGTTATATCGAGGCCGCAGAGAAGACCGCCGGGTTTCTGTTCGATGCGCTGGTTGATAAAAAAACCGGCGTGTTATACCGCGACTGGCGCAACGGGGTACGCGGCGTCCCCGGCTTCGGTGAAGACTATGCGGCCCTGGCCGAGGGACTGCTGGCGCTGTACAAGGTGACTGCCGACAAACATTGGCTGGTAAGGGCGCAGGCCCTGGTGGACAAACTGCTTGCAGACTTCCGGGATGAGTCGGTGGGTGGTTTTTTCAACAGTCCGGCGAACACCGAATTATGGCTGCGAGGAAAACAGGCCAGTGATGGCGCCACCCTCTCGGTCAACGGCATTGCCGTGCATGTGCTCTATGAGATGGCAAGGCTCACCGGTCAACAGGCTTATCTTGACAAGGCCCGCAAAACAGCCGCCTGGGCCGGTGCAAAGCTTGCGGATTCACCCGCCTCGATGCCATATATGCTGATCGTCTGGTCACAGCTGACCGATAACGCAAAGAAAGAATAAATTCCCGGTTCTGAAGGAAATGAGAGGGGTGGTTTTCTTCGCCAGCTTGCGCTGGGTCCTGCATCAAAAACGGCCCCGGAAGAAGCCATTTCCGAAACTATTTTACGTGGTGTTCCGGAATCGCATTGTTGTTTTTACTATATTAAGCAAAAAAAGAACCCCGCCGAAGCGGGGTTCCTGATATCGGTTTGTCCGATGAAGTCTCGCTTAGGCGGTAACGTTAGCTGCCTGGAGACCTTTTGGTCCTTTTTCCACCTCATAGGTGACCGCCTGGCCTTCGCTCAGGGTTTTGAAGCCTGAACCTTGTATCGCGTTGAAATGTACGAATACGTCATCGCCGCCGCCGTCCTGAGAAATAAAACCAAACCCTTTGGCTTCGTTAAACCACTTTACTGTACCTGTAGCCATATCACTTTATACCTTTAACAATTGAAAAACTCGGGGTGTTGCATACAGGAAATGAAACGAGGAATTCAGGGGGTCACACGGAGGGAACAACCAAAACTGCTAATAACAATGTCTGTAGCAACTACTATAGTATTGGAATCTCTCCGGAATAGCCAGAAATATAATTTATATTTCAGTAGAGATAAGCCGGGGGCTTTTTGGAACGTAAAAAGAGGCAGATTTATTTTCTCTGTGGTGATCGCTAAAGGTTCTGTTTGGGCATGTGGGCATTCAGGAGGTGCAATATCAGGATTTTCGTTTAGTGAGTCCGCTTGAAAAATAACGATTCACCACGCTATCGAAAGATAGCGGACACGATTCGAGAGAATATCTTGTTTATCCGTCAATCGCTAAATCCGTCAAGTCTTTATCACACGTTCGTATGCAGTAACTGCCAGCCATAAAACAAAGTCAATGCGAGGGTATAAGCGGTTATGCCGTAATACCACCCCACGCCAAGTTTCGGGGTTCTGATCGGCGCCACATTTAAAACGGCCAATGCCAGTATGACGAGGTAGAGTAACGTGGTAAAAACAGAGGTACTGACAAGATCGTGAAATACAAAAAGCAGCGCCAGGAAGATTCCGTTACTATCAATAGCCAAACCTTGATAGCTTGATCCGCTGACCAGGCCATATATATTGAAATAGCTTAGTCGGAGAACACCAGCGGCTACAATAATAAAAGCACCTGGAATAAACCACGGGCTAAAATCACCGTAGCTTAGTAAAACAATCGCAGGGCAGACACCAAAGCTGACAATGTCGATCAGTGAGTCAAGCTGGCTACCAAACATTCGCTGACTGTCTGTCCGGGACTTCATGCGTCTGGCGATCTTGCCGTCGCTCCAGTCGAAGAATACGGCCAGGATCAGCCCGATCATTGAGGCGGGGAAATTACCTGTAATAGCGAAGTATATGGCCAGGACAGCAGAAAGAAGTCCCGCCAGTGAGCACAGGTTTGGCAGGTCTCTGGTGAAGGAGATGATTGTCGGTGGCGTCTCCAGCGAGTCGTTTATGTCAGGCATTAAATTCTCCCATGCTCAGCCTTGCTCACGAAAACGGTATTATATCCGGGGCCAATTGATCATTTAAAGGCGCGACAGTTTCGATATCTTCAGCTGGAGAACCAATGCTTTTATGCGCATAGCGGTCAGAGGCTGGAATACGTTTATCTTCACCGGTGTGGATATTCTGCTGAGATCCGGTCCGGTATACAGCGGATGCAACCAGTGGAGTACCGGGGAACATTAACTCTGCCTGATTTAAATCCAGTACGGTATCGATCTCATACCATTTATGCTCATCGAAGAACACCGCATCAAATTTTAGCGACCCGTCGGCCACCATATCGGCAAATATTGTTTCATAGTATTCGCCAACACGCCCATCAGCTACAAAGCGGTCCAATCGCTCTATCGCGCTATGCCAGCTCTGCAACGACAAGCTGTAGATATTCACGGTTTTATAGCGTCGAGCATCATTAACATTGTGGCCAACATGAAAGGCTGTAACGGCTGCCTCATTGTTGAGCTCAACAACTGTTCCATTCATCCATGGCAAGATATTCGAAATCGCAATTTTGTCAGGTGTCAGCATAGCCGCTAACATTGATTCTTCAAAAACCAGGTCACTTTCTATCAATACAAATGGCTCATCTACAATATTCCGCGCCAGCCAAAGGGAGTAGATATTGTTGGTAGTCTTGTAGACTGGGTTGAAAACATAATCAACCTGTAAATCTGCTGCATGGTTTTGAAGAAATTCTCGAACGCAATGATCCAGATATCCTGTTACCACCACCAATCGATTAATACCCTGCAAGCGTAGATTATCAACCAGGCGACCCAGTATGGATTCCCCGCCAACTTCTGTAAGACATTTTGGTGCATTAAGTGTTAATGGGCGCAGACGGGATCCAGTGCCAGCGGCTAATAGTAGTGCGGTCGTTATACGATTATGAATAATAATTCTCCTGGGTAATTTGTTGGCTGCTGCAAAATGCCGCTCAGCTGAGGTATGCAAATCAATCAAGACCTCAGCAGTACTTTTTTGCTGACTTCCCGCGGGAAGATGCCTGTAGGATGGTTTTTAAACCGCTATTGCCAGAACCGTCATCAACGTCAGGTTCCGGATCATTATCCATGCGTCGATTTCGTTGCGATCAAAGCCTGGCGTTTTCCACATCCTGGATGCGAAATTATTTTGCCGTTATTTATTCGAGAAATACGGCATCTGCTGAGCTGCAAATGCCCAGCTAACGCATCAACGGCGGGTCATACATGAAATCACGCAAGCATCTCTTTAAACGATACAACTGCCTGAGAAGTCATCGGAAAGCTAAAGAAAGGCCAGGGAACGGCCAAGGGAAAGCTATAGAAAGGCCTGGTCATCTTACAGCAATACCGTGTTCAGATCTGGGTTTCAGTGAATTATCAGGGGAAATTGGAAACTTCTCTTCTTCTTGTGACCACATGCATTATTTCAGCTCAGTTCCTTCAGCCCATTCCCCAGGGCATCCAGGCCACTTCTTAAAACATTTTCGGGGCAGGCGTAGGAGAGCCTGATATGGCCATCCATGTCAAAATATTCCCCGGGGTTGACCATGACACCGTGATCGTCCAGAAGCTTATGGCAAAGCTCTATTGAAGACATATTCACCTTGTATCTCGGAAAGCACATTATCCCGCCGTGGGGCGCCACCCATTCCACAATGTCCTTATTGGTCTCCATCCATTCGCTGACGACCCGGAAGTTGGACACTGAAAGTTTGTTAAACTTCTCTACAAGCAACTCCCTGGCGTTGCGGAGAGCGTGGGCATTCATTATCTCCCCGACATAGGAAGAGGACGCATTCGTATGAGCTTTGGCATACTGGCACTCGGAGGCGATCTCCGGGGGGGCGATTATCCAGCCCGTCCTCTGGCCTCCCAAACCGTAGACCTTGGTCATACTGCTGGTAATGATGACGTTAGGTAAGCCATAAGCGGAGTCCTGGGGGGCAAAGACACCGTCGAGAAAAATCTCGTCAATCAGTACGTAGATGCCATTGGCCTGAGCAATCTCTGCCGCTTTCCTTATGTCTGATTCCCTGTCTGCCATAACCCCGGTGGGGTTGTGGGGGTTTGTTAATACGATTAGCCTTGTCTTGACGTTGATCAGGCCCTGCAGCGCTTCAATATCCAGCGCGAACCCATCCTTAAAACTTCTGAGCCACTGCACCTTCCGGGCCCCCAGCATCTCAGGTGTCAGCCACATGGGCTGGTATCCGGGCTGCTCTATGATGAACTCATCGCCCTTGCTCAGAGAGGACAGAAATACGAGAAAATTGGCCTCGGTACCCCCGGAAGCGGTGACAATGTTGTCATGCCCGCAGCCATACATCTTCGCCAGAACGTCTTTGAACTCGTCAGCACCGTAGAGGTCGCCCCGTCCAAGGTCAAGATTTGGCCCGGGATCGTAACGGACTATCTCGTCATACTCGCGTTTGGAAAGGCCTTTCATCTTGCTGAAGGCCAGAACGTAATCAGCGCGTTCGTGGTTATCAAGAAGCCATTTAAAGAGTTCTACGTGTGGGATTTTCATTGCAGAGTCATATTGTCAGGTCTTGCTTTTTGCCTTATGTACATTTGATGAATGCGGCCGTGAATCAAGGGGGCAGAGTACTTGAAACGGTACTCTCTTGTGCGATTTAATATTTTCGCCCCCTTTTTTGTGAGGATTTCATTCTCCTCCTTGAGCCATAAATCCTCCTGCTTCATTTAGAGTCCCCGATAGGGGATCCGTAAACCCCCCGCCTTTAGGCGGCGGATGATACCCTTTGGTAATGCGAGACTATAATCGAGGCAGTCATACGGTCTGGGATTGTAAGTACCACTTGGTATGAATGACGAAATATCGTTATCAGGTTCTGGGAAGTGAAGTCGGGCACCGGTGTCGTGAGCTGTTGCGAGAGATTGCGATGAGCAAGGAGATGGTTATCTATGCGGGCTCGGTGAACCGGGATCATGTGCATATGCTGATCGGAATCCCGCCGCAGATATCTTTATCTCGAGCGGTGCGGTACCTGAAGGGTAATAGTTCGCACAGGTCATTGTTGGAGTACAAGGCATTACGCAAGAGGTACTGGGGTCAGCATATATGGCCAGGGGATGTTGGGTAGCTTCGAGCGGGAATGTGACTGATGAGGTATGGAAAGATTACATCAAGAATCGGATGATGCATCCAGTCAATTCACGTCACGACCGCTGGCCATGCAGGTCCCAAGCTGGATGCTTGTCTCATTCCAGCGCCTGGTAGACGGAGATATGAAACCGTGTAAACAGCTGGTGTTCATCGTACGGAAAGTGCTGGGTGAATATCAGGCCCATCAGGTTCTCGCTCGGATCGGCAAAGAAATGCGTGGTCGCGGCGCCGCTCCATGTAAACGTCCCTTCACTGACGGGTTCCAGCGAGCCCGCCATGTCAATGTGCAGGCCGCTCATCAACCCCCAGCCCATTGCCGGGCTGAATGCAAACTCGCCTTCCGGAAGCGAGTTTTGCATTGCCAGCTCGATTGTTTTCCGGCCAAGAATGCGCACACCATCGAGTTCGCCGCCGTTCAACAGGCACTGGCCAAAGCGGGCGTAGTCGCCAATGGTCGAAAACAGCCCACCACCGCCCGAGGGGATTCCGCGCCCCTTTTCCGCGTAGGCATCGGTGACTGGCTCGGCGACGACCAGCTTCCCGTCATCTCCGTGCTCGTGGATGGAAGCAAGACGCTGCATCTTTTCTTCGGGAACATAAAATGCCGTGTCCTTCATCTTCAGCGGACCGGTGATATTCGTGGCGATGTACTTCTCGAATGACATGCCGCTCGCACGCTGGACAACGAGGCCGAGGATGTCGTCGCTGATTCCGTAATTATAAGCCTCGCCGGGCTGAGAGATCAGTGGAAGTCTGGCGACGCGCTCTATAAATTCGTCAAGCGAGCTGCTGTTCCAGAGGTCGGCTTGCTTGTAGAGTTCGTTAACCGGCGATTCTTCAAAAAAACCATAGCTGAAACCAGCCGTGTGGTTGAGCAACATCCTGATCGTGATCGGTGTCTTGATATCCTCTAATTCAAAAATCTCCGCGCTACCCCCGGCAAATACCTTGAGCTCCTTCAATTCCGGAATGAAATCGGTCACCGGCTGGCTGAGCAACAGTTTATTCTGTTCGAACAGCTGCAGCACGGCGGCGGAAGTGATGATCTTGGACATCGAGTAGATGCGGAAGATGGTGTCCTTTTTGATAGGTTCACCGCTATCCAGATTTGATTTCCCCCATGTCCGCCAGTCAACGATCATGCCGTTGCGTACCACCATGGCCGCTGCGCCGGCGTGCTTGCCTTCAGCAACGTAAGCCCCGACGAGGTCATGCATGCGCTCGAGTCTTGCAGGGTCAATGTGCTCATGTGCAGGCGATGAAACCGGCAGCGGGCCGGCGGCACTGACAGCCAGTGCAGTGAATAACAAGGCAGATATAAGGATAGATTTCATTTTCATAGTGCTCTGCAGGTATTTATGACACACACGAAGAGGAAGCCAAGCGGCGTCAACGGGAACTGACTGCACGTCAATGCATGCAGCGAATTACGGGACAGTATACCCCGTTAAAGGTCGCACGCTGAAGCTTGCCCGGCCCGGCCGAAAGGGGAACTCTGATGACAGGGTATGCTGGTTTAAATAATTATCCTGTCCAATGAATTACAGGCTTTTATTAATACTCCTGAGCCAGGATGCGATCAAAAAGACAAATAACGTCGGTGGGTTCAACTGGTCAGTGCAACATCCTCCGCCGCTTCGCGCACGGTCCCCACATGCGCTCATGCTGACGACGTAACTCTCGAAAGTTCCTCGAATGTCCTTCCATAATGTCCCGTAGATCGACTGCTCACGATATTTCGGCACAAAAACAATGTGATATCTGCAATAATGCTTAACGCGAGCTTGGCGCTGTCACTCTTTCATATTGATCTCCTGTTAGAACTTGCCGGTTCAATGCGAGAGACCAATCTTCTCGTAACGCACGACGGAACGGTACAGCCTTGTCGTGTTGCACCGCCAAAGGCGGTGGTTTACCCGGGTTCAATTAATTGTCCGTTTCATTGGGGTAAGATCAACCTGCCCCGGGTTTACATACTGTCCCCGGAATTTGCTTTCTCCACGCAATGAGAGGATGCTTCGCTCAGCATCGCGTACTGCAACTACGCAGGTCTATCTGCGGTAAATATAATTGAGCGGTCATTAGTGATTGTCATGCTCCTTTCCTACGGAACCCCGATCTGCCAACTGTAGATGTAATATAGGCGTCTGTGGCAAATGATAATGATTGCGACTTGTCATCCCTAAATTCCGCAGCGCCGTAAGCGCCAGGCCAGTCAGTGCAATAAAAAACACTGAGTGTGAGTTCATTCATGTACAAGAAAGGAGCGTATACCAATGCCATCGCAGCACGGTAATGGAGGCCAGGGCGGTCCCTGGGGTAGCGGGGGAACGCCCCCCGATCTTGAGGCCATGGTCCGGCAGGGGCAGGACCGGCTCAGGCAAATGGTGCCGGGCGGTGGTTCGCGCGGAATCATCGTCCTTGCCGTCCTGGCGCTGGCCGTGCTGGGCGCGTGGACGGCCTATTACACGGTGCCGAGCGACTCTGTCGCTGTTGTGCAACGTTTCGGCAAATACCTCAAGGAGGTTCCGCCCGGGCTGCATTTCAAGCTGCCACTGGGCATTGATGCGGCGACCATCGTTCCCGTCAAACGGCAGTTGAAACAGGAATTCGGGTTCACTACCCCGGGCGCCGGTGATCCGTATCAAAGTCCTCGCGACGGCAGGCGGGAAACCGAGATGGTGACCGGTGACCTGAATGCCGCACTGGTTGAATGGGTGCTTCAGTACCGCATCTCGGACCCCGTTAAATACCTGTTCGAGGTTCGCGAACCGAGTGAAACACTGCGCTATGTTTCCGAGTCCGTCATGCGGGAAGTCGTCGGTGATCGCACCGTGGACGAGGTCATTACCATCGGCCGCCAGGAAATCGAAACAGAAGCGCTCACCAAGATGCAGGCACTCTCTATCAAATATGCCATGGGGATCAGCATTGACCAGGTGCAATTGAAAAACATCAATCCGCCCCTGCCCGTGCAGGAGTCGTTCAACGAGGTCAACCAGGCCCAGCAGGAAAAAGAGAAGCTGATCAACGAAGCGCGACGCGATTACAACAAGGTAATCCCGCTGGCCGAGGGCGAAAAGGACCAGCGTATCCGCGAGGCCGACGGCTACCGTCTCAAGCGGGTCAATGAAGCGGAAGGCGATGTCGCCCGCTTCAGTGCCCTGCTGGCGGAATACCGCAAAGCCCCGGAGGTCACCCGCCGGCGTATCTATATCGAGACCCTGCAGGACGTCATGCCGGGTATTCGCTCGAAGATCATTATCGATGAACAGGCACGCAGCATCCTGCCATTGCTGAACCTGGACAACCAAAAGGCAAAACAGCCATGAACAAGAACAAGCAAATCGCCATCCTGGCAGTGTTGGTCATCGGGGCGTACGTCCTGATGAGCTCGGTCTATACAGTGAACGAAGTCGAGCAGATGATCATCACCCAGTTCGGTAAACCGGTCGGTGCACCCGTGACGACCGCCGGTCTGAAGGTCAAGGTACCCTTCATCCAGGAGCTCAACCCGATCGACAAGCGGGTACTCGAGTGGGACGGCAATCCCTCGGATATGCCCACCAAGGACAAGCTCTACATCTCGGTCGACCTGTTCGCCCGCTGGCGGATTACCGATCCGCTGCAGTACTTCCTGCGCCTGCGTGATGAACGCAGCGCCCAGTCCCGGCTGGACGACATCCTCGGCAGCGAAACCCGCAACGCGGTCGCCAAGCATGAGCTGATCGAGATTATCCGTACCACCAGTGATCGCGTGCCACTGCGCGATGCTCTGCTGACGGAGGCGGAACGCGATATGGGGTCGCTGGTGCCGATTCAAAAGGGTCGCAAGCAGGTCGAGCAGGAAATCTTCGCCGCGGCGGCTGAGAAGGTGCAGGTGTTCGGCATCGAATTGCTGGATATCCGCTTCAAGCGCATCAACTACAATGAAAGCGTGCGCCCGAAGATCTACGACCGCATGATCAGCGAACGCCGCCAGATTGCAGAGCGCTTCCTGTCGGAAGGCAACGGCGAGGCCGCCAGGATCCGCGGCAACCGGGTGCGCGACCTCAACAAGATCCAGTCTGAAGCCTATCGGCAGGTCGAGGAGATCCGCGGTGTGGCGGACGCCAAGGCAACCGAAATCTACGCACGCGCCTACAACCAGAGCCCTGAAGCGGTGGCGTTCTATGAATTCACGCGCACCATGCAGTCCTACAAATCCATCATTGCCGAAAACACGACCCTGGTCCTGTCCACAGACAGTGACCTGTTCAAATTCCTGAAGGGTATGACTCAGGAGTAGTAATATTGGCCTGTAATTCAGGGGGCAGTATGCTTATTCAAACCAGCATGCCCTGTGTGTTGTGAATTCCGGGGACCTCCCGACTTCGGGCACAAACCCGATGTTCGGAGAGCACATTGATCCAGTCATCTGTGTTTTTGCTTAAGGCGGCCACCGGACAGAGCGCGTCATTTTAAAATCTACCCATGAACGCCCGGATATGCTGTTAGACGTCATTGAATTACAGCAATTAATCCGCAGCAACACAGATCAAAACATAATGGGGGAACCGGCCATGGTAACTGGTGAGTTTCGCGTGCAGTATTCACTCTTTCAATGTTAGCAGTGTGACCAATACCACTCGTGAAAAAGACCCCATCAGTAGCACGCAAATTGCCGCGGCCACTGATGTGTATGTAAGGCTGTTTATTTGTTAGCGAACTCAATAAAACCTTGTTGATCTGCTGCTACATCCTTCATCACCGTGGCGACAGTGCCTCCAAATATTTTTCCCAGTAGTCCGGCATTCATTGTTCCTATGTATGTTTTCCCGTCGGATTTTTCGTAGACAGAGATCGTGCATGGCATGAAAACGGATATCTTCTTGTTTTCATCTTCATCAAGAATACTGAATGCGTGATTCGCTTGACATAAATTAACAAGCATAACCGGAGGCAGTGTTCCTCCTCCATTCTTTAAGATGGCTTTATGAAGCGGTTTTATATCTGGAACAACCCAGCCTCTCTTTAGGGCATTTTCTTTTATCTTGCTAACAGTTTCTTCGGTTCCGAAGGGGCTCATGTTTTCATGCAGCATCATACCCGGCATCATATTCCAGCCAACAATGCCTGTTACAATAATCCCCAATACAAATCCAATTACAGTGCTTGTCGCTGTCTTCATGGGTGTACCCTCTGTTTTATCGAGAAGAGAACGCCGTATTATTATTTGAGATCCCGTCGGTTGGACATACTTCGACATGAGCGCAAAACAGGCGAGCATTCTTCATGCTATGGTTCACAATATTTAGTTAGTCAATTCCTTCTTCTTTCTCAACTTTGCTTAACTGGCAGTTCGTGTGGGACTCCACCGCCAGGATCGCTATCACCCCAACCAAAGCCACCAGTAAGACAAATGGATAGGGTGACACTTCGGTTTGGTGAGAAATGGATATATGAATTGCGTAATAAAAGCTGACAGCTAACATTAGCTTCAAAGAACATGCTAAACGGCATTTATTAGCACGGTTTAATAAACTCGAAATCATATTTGTCATTGCTGATCCTCCTTGACTGATACTGCAAGTGTCTATATTCGTACCGAGCTGCCAAGTGGCAGGACTATCTCCCGCCCGCGATTCGGCACTTGGTTGATCGGAAGCGTTGAATAGAATTCTCTGCCTGCATCCGTCTGTAAATGCATTCCATCAATGCGCGGTTAAGCTTCGAGAAATAGATGTCCTCAGCCGCTTTTTTCGCAACTATGAGCGGCATGACAAAATCATTCATAACCGTCCTCTATCTAATGCATTAGAACACAATTAAATAATAATACAATTATAAACTAGCAAATATAAAATTTCATTTGAATCTGCTGCGACGTTATGTCGCATCTTCAAATAGTGGTGACAAAGCTGGAAGCCAGCAAGGGTTGATTCCGGTCATTCCGGGAAGCGAAGGCGTCGGTGGCACAACGGAGCGTAGGCGTCATCCAGCTGGATTCCGGTGAATGGCTTAGGGGGATTATGGCGGGTATCACTTGGAAGCGAACGTCAGCTGACACCGCAATCTCGGACATACAATCCAAGATTTTGTGCATCTACTTTGGGTCATTCATTGTCGTTATTTAACTGACTTTATCAGGAGTGATTAAATGTCCGGGATAGGGAAGTCGCCGTTTGGCACCTGCGCCAGGTCTGTCGCTGCGTATCTTGTCCCGGCCTGCGGTTGTCAAAGCCTTGTTGCTGCGTAGGCATGATCAAGCGCAGTGGATCCGGCAGGAAATTCAGGATTTAGCCGGTATTACGCATACCACTGGCAATGGCGTTGATGGAACGCAGCAGCGGATGCAGCCAGCGTTCGCGTTGTTCCTCGCTCTGGCTGGTATCGCGATAGCGTGACAACAGGGTGATCTGAATATTGTTCAACGGGTCGAGGTAGGGGTTGCGTCGATACAGTGAAAGGCCGAGTCTCGGGTTGTCTTCCAGCAACAGGTGATTGCCGCTGATATCGAGTACCTGTGTAACGGTGCGCTGGTACTCATCCCTGATGCGGGCAAAAATACGTTCCGCCGTTTCGCTATCACTGGCAAGCCGCGTGTATTCATGTGCGATGTTCATTTCACCCTTGGTGAGGGCCATCTGCATATTGCTGATCAGGGAACGGAAGAAGGGCCATTCCCGGTACATCTCCTGCAAGCGCGTGAGGCGTGCCGGGTCAGTGCCGCGCCAGGTCTGCAGGGCGCTGCCAAGACCATACCAGGCCGGCAGTGTATGCCTGGCCTGTGCCCAGCCGAATACCCAGGGAATCGCGCGAATGGAATTCTTGGAGCGATCCTGTGATTTGCGGTGTGACGGACGCGAGCCAATATTCAGCAGGCCGATTTCGGTGACCGGTGTAACTTCGTAGAAATAATCGAATAGCCCGTCTGTGTTATCTATCAGCTCACGGTAGCTGGCTTCACCCAGGCTGGTGAGCTCGTCCATGACGCCCGTGTAGTCGCGATGTTCAACCTTGTGTTGTGTGATCAGGTTGCGGCTTGCCTTCAGCAGGCCGGTGACCCCCACGGACAATTCATAGGTGGCGGTCTCCGCATTGCTGTACTTGTAGCGCAGCACCTCGCCCTGCTCGGTGAATTTGATCTGACCATGCACCGTGCCACTCGGTTGCGAAAGAATCGCATCGTGCGTCGGGCCGCCACCGCGCCCGACGGTGCCGCCGCGGCCGTGAAACAGGCGGACCTCGATATCATGGCTGCTGGTGATCGCGATGATCTTTTTCTGTGCGTGGTAGAGACTCCAGTTGGAGGCAAGGATACCGCCATCCTTGCAAGAGTCGGAGTACCCGAGCATGATTTCCTGGCACTTGCTGGCATCGTTGAGTAATGCCCGGTAGGTAGCATTTCCAAGTAACTGCGTCAGTACATCTTCCACGTGATCCAGGTCATCAATGGTTTCAAACAGCGGGCTGATGCGGATGCGGCAAAACCATTCACCGTTTCTGTTTCCAGCCAGCCCGGTCAGCCAGGCAATGAACATGACCTCGAGAATATGGCTGGCCATGTGCGTCATCGAGATGACATAGTTGCCGAAGGCGTTCGGGCTGATCTCGCGCTGCATGCGGCGCATTACATCGAGCACCTCGAGCGTTTCACGCGTGTCTTCAGTGAGCTTGCCGCGATCAATCTCCGGCGGGTCCATGGCAAGTGCCCGGGTCAGGAAGTGCTGGCGGGCGGTCTCATCCAGTGAGGCATAGTCAACGGTCTCCGGCAGCTGCCTGCACAGTTCGATGATCGCCTCGCTGTGGCGTGACGATTCCTGGCGAATATCGAGGTGCATCAGGTAAAAACCAAAGGTCTCGACCAGGCGAATCAGGTCTTTCAGCATGGCATCGGCCAGGCCGGCATCGCCATTTTCAGTCAGCGAGTCGCGGATCAGGAACAGGTCCAGCAGGAGTTCTGCCTCGGATGCATACCCCAGTGCCTGGGTGGCCGGATCAATATCCGGGTTATCCAGCCGTGCATTCACGGCGTCGAGATTCAGGGCCAGGCGATAGCGCATGATACTCAGCTTGCGCCGGTAGGGTTCATTTTTGAAATGTGCCGGGAAGTCCCTGAAGGCCTCGGGGAAAGTATCTTCGTCCAGGCTGATGCTTTCGAGCAGGCTGGCCGAGAATCGACACAGGCGGGCGGAGTGGGTCAATTGCAGGCCAAGTTTTTCCACTCTGCTTAAGTAAGCGCCCAGTATCTCGCGCATGTGCATGCGCAGTGCACACACGGTTGTCGCCGGTTTTACATGCGGGTTGCCGTCCCGGTCGCCGCCGATCCAGGAGCCGAATTGCATCATGTCGCCGGGGATCACCGGTAGCGTTGCAGACTCATCAGTGCCATAGACACGCCTGATTGCTTTTTCGAGATAGCGGTAGGTTTGAGGTACCGCTTCGAACAAGCTCGCGCGGAAATAATACAGGCCGTTGCGTATTTCGTCTTCTACCGTGGGTTTGTGCAGACGTACTTCATCGGTCTTCCATAAAATTTGTATCTGTTGCTTGATAGCCTTGCGGATATCTGTGCGTTCATCCGTGCCAAGACGTGTGTTGTTGAGTTCGTCGCCAATGATGAAAATACGTCGCAATCCATGCATAACCGTGCGACGGATGGCCTCTGTTGGGTGTGCGGTGAAAACCGGCAAATAGAGTGTCTTTTTCAGCAGGACTTGCAACTGTGATGCCTCGATGCCCTGCTGCTTGAATTCCTGCAGGGTTCGGGTGAACGAGCCGTACCATACGGGGCCCTCGGTACGCGCCTGTTGACGGCGATGCCGGTGCTGGAAAGATTCTTCTGCAATATTGACTAGACTGAAGTAGAGGTTGAATGCACGGATGACATCGGTTAGTTCATCCGGGGAGAGATGCTCGATGACATGCGCAAGCCGCGCGCGGGTGTTGCTGTTTTCCTGCTTGCGTAAACGGATGTAACCGCGGCGTAATGTCTCAACCGCATCGAAGATCTCCTTGCCGGCCTGTTCCTGCAGGACCTCGCCGAGCAGGTTGCCAAACAGGCGCACACGGTTGCGCAGGTCATTATCGCCGGCTTGGGTAAACGGCAGGGTCGGTGGTCGCGTCATAAGTATATAAAAAAGGCCACCTCGGGGATGGCCTTCTCCTGATCAGGGGCTGTGGATTATACCGATTGCCGCCAGTTGCGCTAGCGAATTATTTTAAAGTTTGTTCCAGATATCAGCGATAAACTATTGATTAATAATCAGGTTTTTTTCCTCATCTTCAGTGCCCGGCGGCGCAATCAGCTGCTCATACAGTTCCAGGTATTGCTCGGCGCTGCGCTTCCAGCTGAAGTCCAGTTTCATACCGTTGAGCATAATCTGCTGCCAGCAATCCGCATCATGATAGTGGTCGAGTGCCCGCCCTATGGCGCCCATCAATGCCGTTGCCGTGGCCTCTTTAAAGACAAAGCCTGTCGCGGTATTGTCGGCCAGTGTTTCGGGGGTGGTGTCTATAACCGTATCGGCAAGGCCGCCGGTGTGCCTTACGATCGGTACAGTCCCGTAACGCTGACTGTATATCTGGTTTAGCCCGCACGGCTCGAAACGTGACGGCATCAGGAAAAAGTCCGCGCCGGCCTCGATGTGGTGTGCAAGTGCTTCGTCATAACCGATGACGATGCCAAGGTTTTGCGGGTATTTTTTCTCCGCCTGGAGAATGTCCACCTCCAGCTGGCTGTCGCCGCTTCCCAGAATGACGAGCTGCGCACCTCTTGCAACCAGTTCGGGAACGATGTCAAGGATAAGATCGATACCTTTCTGTTCCACCAGCCGGCTGATGATCGCAAACAGCGGGATACCACTATCAACCGGCAGTTGAAAACGTTCCTGCAGCGCGCTTTTGTTTTCCGTTTTGTGAAACAGCGAGCGTTGAGTGAACGGTACCGGAATATTCAGATCGCGCCCCGGGTTCCAGACTGCAAAATCAACACCATTGACAATGCCGGTCAGGTTGTCCTTGCGATGCAAAATCAGCCCATCCAGGCCGCAGCCATATTCACGGGTGCAGATTTCCTTTGCATAGGTCGGACTCACCGTGGTGATCCAGTCCGCAAAAACAAGGCCGCCCTTGATGAAGGAAAACTGGTTGTGGAATTCCATTGATTCAGTTGACCAGAAGTTGGTGGGCAGGTTGAGTCGCTGAAAGATCTTCCAGTCAAACAGACCCTGGTAGGCAAGGTTATGAATGGTAAAGACCGTGGGCGGGCTGTTTTTACGTACCGAAAGCATCGGTGGCACCAACCCGGTTTGCCAGTCATTGCAATGCACCAGGTCCGGTTGCCAGTCGAGACCGATTTCATCCATGGCAATGGCGGTAATGGTTCGGCAAAAGGCGCTGAAACGATCGGCATTGTCCGGCCAGGCCTTGCTTTTACTGTCAGAGTACGGGTTGCCGTCGCGGTCAAACAGCTCCGGGGCATCCACCAGATAGAGGATGACGCTGCTGCCGGGCAGGCGACCCGCAAGTATGCGTACCGTCTGGTCGATGTCTTCGAGTATGCGGTGCGTTACAAAGGTAAATTTCTCGGCTTGCTCCAGCACTTTCCGGTAGGCCGGGATGATCAGCCGGATGTCGTGTTTCAGGTTTCGAATCGCGCGCGGCAGACTGCCGGCAACATCGGCCAGTCCGCCGGTCTTTACCAGGGGATGTGCTTCACTGCTGGCGAACAGGATTTT
Organism: Gammaproteobacteria bacterium; assembly: GCA_049667605.1. GTDB lineage: Bacteria > Pseudomonadota > Gammaproteobacteria > UBA9214 > UBA9214 > UBA9214. The sequence goes on along the minus strand of JBATIF010000376.1, from coordinate 281 downwards.
CATTACGCACGTGTCAGAATCTTGGCAACGCAAGGCGTCAGGCAATCGCAAGGGTGATGCAAGAACCCGGCGGCGTCAACCTCTTAAGAAGGCTTGTATTTTTATCAAAACAGATTACCCTTTACGGAGTAGGGGATAGTGACGAAAAAATTGCCGGGGCAGCCGTGCCGCAGAAGAAAATTAGTCGTGTTTTCTACAGGGGTGGCGCATGGGGAGTCAATTTGATCTTGGGTCGAGTGGCAGCCGGGCCCGGCTGCGCGATGAATTCATCGCTGGTCTGG
>JBATIF010000375.1:0-11790 GCA_049667605.1 Gammaproteobacteria bacterium | reverse complement strand
TATATACCGCTACGCGGGGCTGGTAAAACAACAGGTTTACTGTGTTATTTGAATGGAGTTGACGTGCGGGTAAAAAGTAAATGGAGCAACAAGGGCAGGGCGCGTACGCTTGAAGAAATTGGCGGTGCAGCGGCCTTTATCCTCTGGCGTATTGCCCAGCAGGGCCTGTTGAACCTCGAGAACGAAAACTTTCAAACCGATACTCGCGCACAGCGCATTGATGTCATCACCGAGTTCCTCGCGTTCCTGGTGCACCTGGCCGACCGGATGAAGGCCGGTGACCTGGATGCGAATCAGCGCCAGGAATTTATTACCTCCCTGGCAAAGCACCTCGCCAGCCAGGTGCAGGAGAATCGCAGCGATGCGCAGGGCAAGGGCGACTACCGCAAACCGTTTATCGAGTTGTTGAATGCGCGGGCCGCTGATTACGCCGAGTTCCCGATGCCGGATGGCGAGCCGGGTTACGCCATGAAGCGTTATTTTGGCGACAGTGTCCGCGCCGTGATCGGCGAGAAAGATAACAAGTGGGTCACCGACCAGGTCATGGAGATCGAAGTACCTGAAGCGTTGCCACCGCTGGAAAAGGCATTGCGCGAATTGTTTGCGAAGGATTGATCGCTAAAAAGGGCGGGCTTACCCCGCCCTTTTTCATGACGACTGCCGGGTGATCAGGCCTTCCAGTTGGTAAAGTTGTCCATGTTGTGGGCCTTGCCATCTTCGTAGCCGGCGCTATAGGCCTCGGTAACACGCTGTTCTTCACGCTCCGGGTTCAACAGGTAACCACCCTGCCAGCCCTGGATGTACTCAGGGTCAATCTTCATTTCTTCCATCTTGTTTGTGGCGTCATAATATTCCTTGTTCATCGATTGTTCCTCGTGCTTGCAGTGTTAAGTGGAAAGGTTAATTGAAGCGGCATTGTTTCAGGCTGCGGCTGTTGGATAAGCTAGCTGATTGTTTCAATTGAATTTACTGCTATGGTGCGTGAGTATACAGGAGCGTAATTTGGCTCCGTATATCCCGATGGAGAGAGTGGATTCAGATTTGTTACCCGCTCTATCCATATGAAAATCCGCGATATTCTCTCTTTAGAGGTATTCGATTAGCACGACTGAATCGCTAGCATGGGCAGCTGCAGATACCGGCAGCGCACGTTCCTGCCGGAAATCCATACACAGAGGCGCACTATGTCAGACGAGTCTATCGATCAGGATTACGCCAGTGGAGTAGCGGCATTCGAATCCCGGGAGTTTTCGCAGGCAATGCGCTTCCTCTACCCAATTGCGGAAAGCGGCAACGCGGATGCCCAGCACCGGGTGGCGATTATGTGCCAGAACGGCCTCGGTATGGTGCGCAACGAGGCGCGTGCGTTTGCAATGATGAAGGCATCAGCCGATCAGGGTTTTGCGCTTGCCCAGCACGGTCTCGGTTTTATGTACATGGAAGGTGACTGCGTCGAGAAAAACAGCGCCGAGGCGATCAACTGGTTTCGCAAGGCCGCAGACCAGGGGCTGGCCGGTTCGCTGACAACGCTGGCGCAGATGTATGAGGACGGCAACGGTGTGGAACGCGACCCGGAAGAAGCAAAACGCCTGTATGCCGAGGCCGGTTTCGATCTCTGAACGGCGGCGCCGTCGGCTGGCCGGTTCAGGTTATCGATGATGGAATTAACCCCCGAGGATGCACTGCGCATCAATGTCCTGCTGGCCGGTTCACTGAAGGCCGTACGCATTGACGAATCCAGCATGATCCTGCATGCGCTCTCCGACAAGGGCGAGGCGCAGGTGCGGCTGAATCCAAACTGCCGTGATGAGGCCTACCTGAGGGGAGTGCGGGAAACGCTGTCCAGCCATGTGCTCGGGTCACCCGGTGGTTACCCGGTTTATTTGAAGCGCTGGACCCGCATGGGGCAGGCGCGCGATGAAATCCTCGAATCCCTGCTGCTGCTGGGTGAACCGGAGGCAGTGGTCGCGGTCGTGAACGCCAGTGGTATTACCAATGAACTGGCAAGCCGGGCCTGGTGGGCCTCGCAAACCGCAGAGAATGCGCGTTGCATGCTGGAGCAGGCGCAGGTGATCGAGGGCGAGATGGGTGCCGTGCTGGCGGACTTTCTGGTTGAGTTCCTGCCGTTTGAAGAAGAGGCACGCAACCAGATCAAGTCGGTCCGCCTGGTGTTGCAGGGCGAGCTGATTGATTCCACTGTGAAGCAGAAGCTCTGGGAGCGAGGCAAAAGCCGGAATGCCTATTATGTTGGTTTTCTGCAGGCATTGCCTGATGAATTGCCAGGGCAACATGGGCCTCATCCTCAATGGGAAGCGCTGCAGGACCGGCTTGAGAAACTGGTAGCGGCCGCAAACCCGTTTGCAGTGCAGCTCTGCCGCCTGTTGAGTGCAGCCGGTCAGGCCTGGCTTGACGGTGTCAGCAACGTACTGAAGAAACCCTCGAACCAGGATGTCGTTGTTGAAGTGTTGCATGCGATCGCTGATTATTCCGCTTCGTTACAATTGCGAAACGAGCGACGTACCGGGATCGACGCGATATTCAGCGTTGCCGATGCAATCATTGACGGCAGTTTACAGGTACCTGGTGATACCGCTGACCGGCTGGAAGCCGTAATCAAGGCCGTGCCGGAGGCATTACCGATGATCCGCGCCATGTTGTTTTTATCGATGCTCGATGAACCGGTGATCGACCCGGTGTTCTCGAAAACCGATGCAATCGGAACGGTGATGCGCAAAAAAATGCAGCCGGTGAGCCAGCCGATCCTGGCGCAGGTGGAAATTTTGACAACCTAAGCAACGCGAAGAAAATGTCGCGGTGGGATCGATCCGCTGCTGATGTTATCCAGCCCGTAGCAACGGCTATTGTATTTGTCCCTCTCCCGGATAACGAGGGAGCTAATGAAGCAGCAAGGGTAGGACTTGTATGGATTACTTGCCGGTATTCTTGAAAATAACAGACAGCCCCTGCCTGGTGGTTGGCGGTGGCAAGGTGGCCGCCAGAAAAGTCAGGCTGCTGGTAAAGGCCGGTGCCAGTGTCACACTGGTATCCCCGGTGCTTTGTGATGAGGTCGCGGCGGCTGTAAAAAGGGGTACAGTTAAGTACCTCGAGCGGGGCTTTCAGGATGATGACCTGGCTGGAGTGATACTGGTCATTGCGGCAACGGATGACGCTGCAGTGAACCGTTCAGTCTCTGAACTCGCCAGGCGGCAGGGGATCCCCGTCAACGTGGTGGACAACCCGGCACTATGCAGCTTTATCATGCCTTCCATTATTGATCGCTCACCGCTGCAGGTGGCAGTGTCAACCGGCGGGAAATCTCCCGTGCTTGCGCGTTTGTTGCGCGCCCGGCTGGAGAGTTTTATCCCGGCTGCCTACGGACAGCTCGCAAATCTGGTCGATGAATACCGCCAGCGTGTCAAGGATCGTTTTACAGATGTCGAACAGCGCCGCTATTTCTGGGAAAGTATTCTGCAGGGACGTGTTGCCGAGCTGTTGTTTGCCGGACAGGAAGAAAAGGCGCGTAGCGCATTGCAGGAGGCGATCGATGACGTCAATACGCAGCAGGCACCATGCGGTGAAGTCTACCTGGTAGGCGCCGGGCCGGGTGATCCGGACCTGATCACCTTCAGGGCATTGCGACTGATGCAGCAGGCCGATGTCGTCGTCTATGACCGGCTGGTGTCGGAACCGATACTGGATATGGTGCGCCGTGATGCAGAAATGATTTACGCAGGCAAGCAACGCGATCAGCACACCCTGAGCCAGGAAAGTATCAACGAACTGCTGGTACGCCTCGCGAAAGAGGGTAAGCGTGTCTTGCGACTCAAGGGCGGCGATCCGTTTATCTTCGGGCGTGGCGGCGAGGAGATTGAAACGCTGGCAAGCGAGAACATCCCATTCCAGGTTGTTCCCGGCATTACGGCCGCCTCGGGGTGTGCATCCTACGCAGGCATTCCACTGACGCACCGGGATTATGCGCAATCCTGTATTTTTGTTACCGGACATCTCAAGGATGGTAGTGTCGATCTGGACTGGGAGAAGCTTGCAAAACCGGCACAGACCATCGTCTTCTACATGGGCCTGCACAGTATCCCGATACTGAGCAGGGAACTGATTGCGCACGGGCTCTCGAAGGGTACCCCGGTGGCGCTGGTTCAGCAGGGAACAACCCCGGACCAACGTGTTTATATCGAGACACTCGAAACCATGCGTGATCTGCCGGCACGGGAACAGTTGAAAGCGCCTACCATTATCATTGTCGGCGAAGTAGTTCAGCTGCATGAAAAGCTCAGCTGGTTCGGCAAGCAACCATAAGTCGCCCCCCGAATAATTTTATACATGCTATTGTAGAAGCGCCTAGCAGGCGTGATTGGGTTGCATACACAGGCATCACGCCTGCAAGGCGCTCCCGCACTATAATATTTCAAGCATGTACCTTTGCACCCGCATTGTGTGCTTCCACATATGAGTCAGGTTAACTATCTGTTATCAATAGTCATATTGTTAATGGCCGGGGAAGTGCCCTGGCCAACCCGACATCCGTCATGTAGGACATTTCCCATTGTTCAGCGATTTCCATGGTGCTAGCCTTTTAGCCAGGAAGAAATTATTTTGAACACGGAGACGATGTTCCACATAGAGGGGGGAGTTGAAATGATTAACGTAATGCTGGTTGACGATCATGGTCTGGTGCGTTCGGGTATTAAGCGCATTCTGGGAGATGTTGGCGACATTGAAGTGGTTGGCGAGGCAGACAGTGGTGAGCAGGCGGTCATGCAGGCACGCCAGATTAAACCCGATGTCATCCTCATGGACCTGAGTATGCCGGGTATTGGAGGGCTTGAGGCAACCAGGAAAATTACCCGTTCAATGCCTGATGCAAAAATCATCGCTGTGACCATACACGAGGATGATCCCTTTCCTGCGCGGCTTCTTGAGGCCGGTGCTGTCGGGTATCTCACCAAGGGTTGCGATGTCAGGGAAATTATCAAGGCTATTAAATCGGTTCACCGGGGTGGTCAATATCTGACCCCCGAGGTTGCTCAAAAACTTGCCCTGTCGCTTTTGCATCATCGCGACAGGGCCCCGCTTGATGAGCTGACGCAGCGTGAAATCCAGGTAATGCTGATGATTGTAAAAGGTGAGTCGAACAAGGCGATATCAGAAAAGCTTTGTCTGAGCCCGAAGACCACCAGTACCTATCGTTATCGCCTGTTCGAGAAACTCGAGGTGGTAAACGATGTTGAACTGACCCGCTACGCCATTCGTTATGGTCTTATTAAGGAAAATATCATGCACTGACAGGCCGTTGTAAAGCGGCTCATGCTGCACGCTCCTGCATATGGTGTCACTTTCTAAGTGCAGGTCGCGCAGCAGTCACTCGTCTGGCAGGGCTTTGGCAGTGATGCGTGAGCAGGGTGCGTAAGCCCTGTCTCACGAAAACTGTCCCGGCAAGTTGCTCCCGGGATTCCTTCCCCGAGTCATCAACATAACTTCCTGGCTTCGTAACACGCCGGCAGCGGGCAGATACCGGCCGGTATCTGTCTTCTATATCTATAATATTAAAAATATAATCAATAATATATAGACATATATTCAGGTTGTTTCAAGATATCTGTGTGGGCTGGTGCCGGGGTTGTCCGGGCGGGCTGGTGTTTCAGGGTGGTACCCTTTACATTGCCTGTACCTGTGCGCACCAGATACCGCGTAGTAATCCTGAAAACAGTTGCACTGAAGCCCTGCATGTCACAAAAGCGTTTGCTGAAATTTGATCCAAACTGCAGGGCTTGCCCCCGGCTCGCCGGTTTTCTTGAGCAAACTTCGAGAAAGTACCCGGACTACCATGCCAGGCCTGTAGCCCCCTTTGGTGATGCAGGCGCGCATCTGTTGATTGTCGGGCTGGCGCCCGGCATGCACGGTGCAAATGCCAGCGGGCGTCCTTTTACCGGGGACCATGCGGGTATCCTCCTCTACCAGACCCTGTTTGATTTTTCGTTCAGTAACCAGCCTGAATCCGTATCGCTGGATGATGGCCTGCAGCTTTACGATTGCCGGATTACCAATGCCGTGAAGTGTCTGCCGCCACAGAACAAGCCATTACTTGATGAGGTAAAGAACTGTAATGACTTTCTGCGCGCCGAGCTCGATGATTTGCCGCGCTCATCCGTCATCATCGCGCTGGGCAAGCTTGCGCATGATGCGGTGTTGCGTTCACAGGGCAAACGCCTGTCTGCCTGCAGGTTCGCACACGCCGGCATTCACCGCATTGCAGAAGGCCGGCTGCTGATTGATTCCTACCATTGCAGCCGCTACAACACCCAGACCCGCCGTTTGACGCCTGCCATGTTCAGGGAGGTGTTTCGACTTGCCCGTGAGGCGCTGGATAAACGGGGCGGACCGGCAGCCGCATGAAGACGTCGCCCATGCCCGGCCAGGTGACTTCGTTCGACCCGAAGGATTTTCTGAAAACGCTGACATCACGCCCCGGAATTTATCGCATGCTCGGTAGCGACAAAAGCGTGTTATATGTCGGCAAGGCAGGCAACCTGAAGAAGCGTGTTGGCAGTTACTTCAGGAAAAGCGGACTCAGCGCCAAGACCCGTGCCCTGGTCGAGCAGATTGCGGACATCGAAATCACGGTAACCCACACGGAAGGAGAGGCGCTGTTACTGGAAAGCAACCTGATCAAAAAACATGCGCCCCGCTATAACGTGCTGTTGCGGGATGACAAGAGTTATCCCTACATCTATCTTTCGGCCGACAGTGACTATCCCCGGCTGACACTGCATCGTGGCGCACGGCGCCGAAAAGGACGCTACTTCGGCCCCTATCCCAGCGCCGGTGCGGTACGCATCAGCCTGCATATGCTGCAGAAACTCTTCAGGGTGCGGCAGTGTGAGGACAGTTTTTTTGCAAATCGCAGCCGCCCATGCCTGCAATACCAGATCAGGCGCTGCACCGCCCCCTGTGTTGGCATGATCAGTCCTGAAAAATACGCGGATGATGTAAGACGCACGATATTGTTCCTCGAGGGCAAAAGCGGCCAGGTGGTTGATGATCTCGTGGCCACAATGGAAGGCGCCTCTGCCCGGCAGGATTATGAACTGGCCGCCGTGTGCCGCGACCAGATAGCAAGCCTGCACCGGCTGCTGGAAAAACAATATATCAGCAAGCAGCAAGGCGACCTGGACATCATTGCCTGCCTGACACGCAAGAGCAGTGCCTGCGTCCAGGTATTTTTTGTGCGCGGTGGCCGCAACCTCGGCAACGCGGCCTTCTTCCCGAAAGTTCCGCTTGAGTCAGACAGTGCCGCTGTCCTGTCGGCATTCATTCCGCAGTACTATCTCGGCAAGGATGTCCCGGCTGAATTACTGCTCAGCCACATGCCTGAAGACAGCCGCCTGATCGGAGATGTACTGGGTGAGCATGCCGGTCACAGGGTCGTGCTGCGATCCAGGGTACGCGGCGACCGGGCCCGCTGGATAAACATGGCGAAGGAAAATGCCGAGCTCGCCTTGAATACTTATCTGAATACGCGCCAGGGATACGCGGGGCGCCTGCGAGAGCTGATGACCGCTATTGGTCTGGATGAATTGCCGGAGCGGATTGAATGTTTTGATATCAGCCACACCAGTGGTGAGTCCACCGTTGCTTCCTGTGTTGTCTTCGGGATGGAAGGTCCGCTTAAATCCGACTACCGCCGCTTTAATATCAGGGATATCCAGCCGGGAGATGACTACGGCGCGATGGAGCAGGCGCTAACCCGGCGTTATACTCGGATCAGGAAGGGTGAGGGCAGGCTGCCGGACCTGCTGCTCATAGATGGCGGCAAGGGCCAGGTGAGTGCGGCCCGCAAGGCCCTGGAGGAGCTGCAAATCATGGAGGTGCGGATTGTCGGCGTTGCCAAGGGTCCGGGGAGAAAGCCGGGTCTTGAGACACTGCATATCCCTGGCCGTACAAGCGCACTGCTGCTGCCGGCCGATTCGGCGGCTCTTCACCTGATACAACAGGTGCGGGACGAGGCGCACCGTTTTGCAATTACCGGCCACCGTGCACGGCGCGCAAAATCCAGGAATACCTCTCCGCTTGAACAGATACCCGGTGTCGGTCCTAAACGACGCCAGCAATTATTGCAACAGCTGGGTGGATTGAAGGAAGTAGCCAGGGCAGGGGTTGAAGACCTGTCGATGGTGAGGGGCATCAACCGGACACTGGCGCAGCAGATATACGACGCCTTTCATGGTGAATAGGCACTCAGGGATGAAAACATGACTTGGACAGTTCCAAACATACTCACGTTGCTGCGTATCATTTTGATACCGGTGATGGTGCTGGTCTTTTACCTGCCACTCCAATGGTCATATCAGCTCAGTGCTGCGATTTTCGGCCTGGCGGCATTAACTGATATGCTAGACGGTTATCTTGCCAGGCGTCTCCGGCAGATATCGGTATTTGGCGCATTTCTCGACCCGGTGGCCGACAAGCTGATGGTTGCCGTGGCACTGGTGCTGCTGGTTCAGGATAACCCGAGTCCGTTGTTCGCCATTCCGGCGGTAGTCATTATTGGCCGCGAGATTGCCATTTCGGCATTGCGCGAGTGGATGTCGGAAATCGGTGAACGTACCAAGGTGGCGGTTTCCGTTATCGGCAAGATAAAAACGATTACCCAGATGGTTGCCATACTGCTGCTGCTGTACAAGCTGCCCCTCGGGCCCTTGCCCACACATGATGTAGGTCTGGTCCTGCTCTATATTGCAGCTATCCTGACGCTGTGGTCGATGTTCGTTTACCTGCGGGCAGCCTGGCCAATCCTGAGCGGTCAATCAGACACGGACCCCGGGCAGGATGCTTGACAGAAAAAGTTCTGCCTATAGAATGATCGGTCACATTTTGCGGGAATAGCTCAGCTGGTAGAGCACAACCTTGCCAAGGTTGGGGTCGCGAGTTCGAATCTCGTTTCCCGCTCCAAAATATGCATTGCCAGGGCCCCGGTAACCACCGGGGTTTTTGCCTTCAGGGTACCCGGCATCGCACGCTACTGGCTGAGTGGCAGAGTGGTTATGCAGCGGCCTGCAAAGCCGTGTACCTCGGTTCGATTCCGGGCTCAGCCTCCATTTATTGATATTTCCCAACTCGCTGCATTGCATTTACAATGCTCACTGTTCACCCATGCCCGGGTGGCGAAATTGGTAGACGCAAGGGACTTAAGTAACTTGAGCACCCAGGCAGGAAACTCCTGGTGTGAATGGAGTCAAATTCGGGGAAACCTCAGCACGTGATGGTGGTGGCAATCCCGAGCTAAGCCCTGGAGCGATTTTTGCTTCGGTAGGTTGGCGTTAATGCATGGCAGTTCGGACATAAAAGACGCAGGTTCTCCAGTTTATTGTCTTTATTGTTCCCGTTAATATGGTCAAGTTCTAATGGGATAGGCTGGTCAAGCCACGTAGTCTGGGTACAATTTGAGCACGCATGCTTCAGTATTCCTTCTTTCATTAGACGGTTTTTAAGCTTGTAGGACTGGATTGGAACTTCATTCTCGAGATATTTATTGATCGGCTGCCTGGGAGGAAGACTTTTTCCTTTATTCCATGCTTGTCCGGTGAAGTGGGATGTTTTAAGCCTGTAATATTTTATGGCTTTCCTTGGAACATCGTAATTGCCGCCGTATGGAGCTACACCCAGTTTCTGAAGTACTTGTCGCATTGAGGTTGAGTTTTTTACGCATTCAATGAGACGCTTTTCAGAGTATTTGTGTAGTTTCATGTCAGACTTACCATTTTTGGGGAAAGTGTAGAGACTTGACGGCTCCTGCCTGTGTCATAAAGTTGTATCCTGATATGGCAATGAGAAAGTCCAGACCACAAACGTGTTTTAAACAAACATAGCAGCGAAAGCTGTAGTTGGTAAGAAAATCCCTCGGTGGCAACACCGTGCCGGTTCGATTCCGGCCCCGGGCACCAATAATACCTCCAGCCTTATCCGCTCATGATGCGCGGCCAGCGGTCGTGTACAGCTTCCGCCAGTTCCGGCTCGACCGTGACCACATATATCCGGCGTTCATATGCATCGCGAGCGATCAGTCCCTGTATCCATTGCCCGTTGGTCAGGTCGTACCAGTGGCTGTGGCCTTCAAGATCCTTCTCCATAAAACTCTTGACGGGTATCTTCACCGGTACCGGGAACCAGCGGTCCCAGCGACCCGCGTAGATGCTGTCGAGCCGGGCCCAGCCACCGGCCGGCAGTTTGCCGGCCTGTTCGCGCCGCCGCCCCCAGGCAAGCCGTTCAATCGCGCCATCGCGTTTCCTGACCGGCAGCCGTGCCTTCGGATTCGGGAAGTAGACCCGGATATCCTGGCCGTTCGCTGAATAATAAACGCCACCACACATCTGACTATTCCTGTTTTTACCTTTCAGGAAACCGACCCTGCCGGGTATCTAGATCGTCTGCCGGTGCCCGGAGGGTTTCCAGGCCGGTGCGATCACATTGGGCATGCTGGAGCGGTTGAGCAGGCGCGCCGGGGCGATGCAGAATTCTCCATAACGCCGGTTAACGGCATCCATGACCCCGTTGACTTCCTGCTGCGCATCATCCATGGCATCGAACAGTTCCAGTTGGTTGCCGTTGTTTGCCGGGTCCAGTGCGGTTACCTGTACCTGATGTATGCCCTGGCCGCCCCAGGTTTCGTTGATAACACTCCGGCACAGCGCCATGATTTCCCGGCCATCGTTCGTCGGCAGGGCACAACGCGCCTTGCCGCCAATCCAGCCACCGGCAGTGCGCAGACCGATATGGAAAGCCAGTGCTTCCAGGCTGTGACGCCGCAGCCGTGTGCCGACCTTCTCGCTCATGTGCATCAGGTAGGTCAGCAATACCTCCCGGTCGCGGGTACCGGGTGGCACCACCTTGCCGTGGCCAATGGATTTGGGTGCCGGGACATCCTGCTGCAGCTTGTCCGGATCCTGTCCCTGGCACATGTACCAGATACGCCGCCCCGGGTTGCCAAAGCGCCGGGCCAGCACACTGACAGGCAGGCGTTTGACCTCTCCGCAGGTATGTACCCCATGCGCGGCCAGGAAGCGGCCAATGCCCTCTGCAATACCGCACAGGCCGGTGACCGGGACAGCGTGCAAGCGTTGTGCGGCCTCCCAGGGCGGGATCACGGTCAGGCCGTTCGGCTTGTCCAGCTTGGCCGCGAACTTTGCCGTGGTCTTGTCGCCGCTGACCCCGACCGAACAGAGCAGGCCGGCTGCAGCGAAGACCTTTTGCCGGATCAATTGCGCGATATGCGGCGGTGTCCCCAGCAGGCGCTGACAATGGGTGACATCGAGGAAGGCCTCGTCGACGGAAAATATCTCGATGTCAGGGCTGATGTCCCGCAGGGCCGCCATGATGGCGGCAGAGGTTTGTGCATAACATTCCGGGTGTGCAGGACACTGGATCAGTTCCGGGCAGAGTTGGCGCGCCTGCCCCAGACGCATACCGGTCTTGATACCGTAGGCGCGTGCCTCATAGGAACAGGTAATGATGCAGGTGCCCTGTCTGCCATTGGTGATCGCCAGCGGGCGCCCGCGCCATTCCGGGCGGTCACGCTGTTCGATGGACGCAAAAAAGGCGTTCATGTCCACCAGGATGATGGCACGGGGCCAGATGACAGGGCAGTGATCGCTGGTTGGGTTGGGGCAGGCCATATACTGTAATTATATACAGTATATGGGTGCGGCTGCACGCGGGATATTGGCTGATTTGTAAGCGGCTGAAAAGATTGGCATCCTTGGTGCCAGGATGAAGCGG
>JBATIF010000374.1:0-9917 GCA_049667605.1 Gammaproteobacteria bacterium | reverse complement strand
CGTGGCGGCAATGTAGCTGCAGGGGAAATGTACCGTACCTTCAACTGCGGCATCGGCATGGCAGTCGTGGTCGCCGCCGATGATGCCCGGGCGGCACTGGATCATCTGGGCGCACAGGGTGAGACGGCCTGTATCATCGGCCGTGTTGAACAGGGAGATGGCAAGCCCGGGGTCACACTCACTGGATGAACGGCTCCCGGGGTGCAGGCCGGGTCGTGCACAGCCCCCTGCCGGTTGTGATCCTCATATCCGGTCGGGGCAGCAATATGCAGGCCATCATCGACAAGACCCGCAGCGGCGAATTACCGGTCGAGATACGTGCCGTGATCAGCAACCGGCCGGACGCGGCCGGACTAAAACTTGCCGACCTGGCCGGACTCGAAACCAGGGTCATCGATCACACTGAGTATGCGGACCGGGAAACATTTGACCGTGCGCTGCAAGCCTGTATCGACAGCTACCGGCCCGGGCTGGTGGTACTGGCCGGGTTCATGCGCATCCTCACGCCGGGTTTCGTACATCACTACCAGGGACGTATGCTGAATATCCACCCGTCACTGCTGCCGGAGTTTCCGGGACTCAATACCCACCAGCGTGCCATTGATGCAGGCAAGCGGGAACATGGCGCAAGCGTACATTTTGTCAGCGAAGATATCGATGGCGGACCGGTGCTGCTGCAGGCCCGCGTCCCGGTCCGCGAGGGCGACAACGCTGATCTCCTGTCAGAACGGGTACTGCGGGAGGAGCACCGCCTCTTCCCGCTGGCCATCCGCTGGTTTGCAGAAGGCCGAATCTTTCTTGATGAAAACGGTCGTATCCGCATGGATGAAGAACCGCTTGATCAGCCGGCATTGCTGCCTGCCGACTTGACCGCACCATGCTGACCGCTACGCTGAAAACAACATTGCTGCCGCTGGCGGCGATGCTGTTGTCGTGCGCTGTACAGGCAGCCCCGCTGGCAGACTTCGCGGCCAGCTACCAGCTGAAACGCGGCAACCTGCGCATCGGTACATCGACCATCTCCCTGGTGAACATGGAAAACAATGGCTACCGCTACGAATCGCGCAGCTGGCCTACCAGCTGGGTGGGCTGGTTCCTGAAAGATAAACTCCATGAAACCAGCAGCGGCCTGCTGGATGAAAACGGGCTGCGACCGCTGCACTATCACTACAGCCGCAGCGGCGGTAAAAAAGAACGCGAAGCCAACCTGCTGTTTGACTGGAACTCCATGACCGTGGCGAACCACGTTGAAGACAGCCACTGGAAAATGGATATTCCCGGGGGCACGCTGGACAAGCTGGCCTCACAGCTCGGCATGATTCTGGCGCTTGGCCGCGGCGAAACCGATATCAGCTTCGATATCGCCGATGGCGGCAAGCTCAAGAAGTTTCGTTTCAGGGTGCTCGCGCGTGAAACCCTGGAGCTGCCTGCCGGGCAATTCGAGACCGTCAAGCTGACCATGCTGCGCGATAACAAGAAACGCGAAACCTTTCTGTGGTGTGCACCGCAACTGAACTACCTGCCGGTGCGTATCTGGCAGCGTGAGAAGGACGGCGCCATCTACCAGAGTGACATGGAGAGCTACACGGTCACTGCAACGGTCGCGCAATAATTACGGAGAACATCTGTTTTTTACAAACAGGGTTACGATTCAGTCTACCGCTGCAGGCTGGTAAACAAGAATACTGATAACCGGACTGTAACCCGGTCAAAGCAACAATACACATATGCCTAAAAAGTCAAAAACAGATATGCCTGTCATTAATCATTTCGATCTCAAGCCCGGACAGGTGCTGGCCCGAAAATATGAAATCATCGACAGACTTGGAGCCGGCTGGGAGGGCGAGGTCTTTCTGATCTCCGAGCAGCCGACCAGCATTGAACGGGCGGTCAAGCTTTTCTACCCGCATCGCAATCCAAAGGATCGAACTGCCGGTTTCTATGCGCGTAAACTGCACAAACTGCGGCACTGCCCGATTGTCATCCAGTACCATACCAGCGAAAAAATCATCTATCGCCATGCAACCATAACGCTGCTGGTCTCGGAGTTTGTCGAGGGAGAACTGCTCTCCGACTTCCTGGCGCGACAACCCGGCAAACGCCTCACGCCTTTCCAGGCATTACACCTTTTGCATGCGCTGGCGACCGGTATCGAGCAGATACATCTCATGAAGGAATACCATGGCGACCTGCATTCCGAAAACATTATCATCCAGCGCTACGGGCTCGGGTTTGATCTGAAACTTCTCGATTTCTATCACTGGGGTGCACCCAGGCCTGAAAATATTCACGATGATGTTGTCGACCTGATCAAGATTCTGTATGAATCGATCGGCGGCCGGAAATATTACAAACACCAGCCGAAAATCATTCGTGGACTGTGTTGCGGCCTGAAGCGCTCCTTGATCTTGAAGAAGTTTCGCACTGCAGGCCAGCTGCGCGAACACCTGGAAATGCTGTCGTGGGAATGAAAGCGGATGCGCTGTTATTTACGGCTGCCGACTTTACCGGTGTCCGGGCATACGAGATGGCCTCCGGCAGCGTTTGCGTCTTTACCCGGCGCGCTCCTGAAAAGTTATCGGACAATGAAGACTCGCTTGCGCTGCTGGAATGCAGCGACGGCACAGCGGTGTTTGCCGTTGCAGACGGAATGGGCGGACTGCCATCAGGTGACCAGGCCTCCGCCATTACCGTTCGTCAACTGGAAAAATCCGTGAATAATTCCTGCACTGACAATGCGGAACTGCGCGGAGCCATACTCGACGGTATCGAGCAGGCGAATCGGAAAGTGCTGGAAAAAACCAGCGGTTCCGGAACCACGATCGCTGCCGTTGAACTGGCAGACCATTGCGTCCGCGCCTACCACGTCGGCGATTCTGCAATATTGGTCGTCGGCCAGCGCGGCAAGGTCAAGTATCAAACCATCCCCCATTCACCGGTTGGCTATGCCGTGGAAGCCGGCATCATTGAAGAAGAAGATGCTCTCTTTCATGAAGACCGCCACCTGATTTCAAACATGATCGGCAGCAAGGCGATGCGCCTGGAAATCGGACCGCGCATAAAACTGGCGCCCCGCGACACCCTGATCATTGGCAGCGACGGGCTGTTTGATAACCTGCAGATTGAAGAAATTGTCGAGGTGATCCGCAGTGGACCGCTGTTGCAGGCCGCGGAGAACCTGGTCGAGATCTGCTCGGCACGCATGCTGCAGCCGGAAAAAGACACACCCCACAAGCCGGACGATCTTGGATTGATACTCTACCGGCGGCAAAAAAACCGGGCTGTTTTGTGAGCTGGTACGAGCCTGTTTGACCGGTCTTCACCCCGTTCAGCGCGGGCACTTTCCTGTATAACGCCGCTACAGATTTACTTCTTGCGCACTTTCTTGCTGACACCCTTCCCGTGTCCTGGCGCACTTTTAGCGCGTGGTTTTGCCTTGATCGTTGCCCGCCTGGCTGTGTTTCCCGACTTTCTGCCTTTTGCTGGAGTGGCTGGCTTGCCTGGCCTGCTATTTCTTGCCGCAGTTGTCGGTTGACCGACTCGGCCTTGTTTTGCTGCAAGGGAAATATTCAGCTGCTTGCCGCCTACCCGGATTTTCTTCAGGTCGTTGAACACATCCCGTGGCATACCGCCGGGTAAATCAATCAGGCTGTAGTCATCATGAATATCAATGCGCCCGATGTCGCGGCTGTCGAGTCCGGCTTCATTGGCGATGGCACCGACGATGTTGCCTGGCTTGATCTTGTGGATATTGCCCACCTCTATGCGGTAACGCTGCATACCCTCGTCGGGATGTGATGCCTTCCCTGCCGGGCGCTCCCCTTTTCTCTGTGCCGGCTTCTTGCGCGGTGGCGTGTCGCCCTTATCACGGCCTTTATCCCGGCTTTTATCTGTCATGCGTTGCGGCTTGTGCTGTAACAGGAAGGGGGTATCACCCTGCAGCAGGCGGGCAAGTGCGGCGGCGATTTCAATTCCAGGCACGTTATGTTCCAGCTGATATTGCTCGATCAGCCGGGTAAACTGCCCGGAATCCTCTTCCGCCAGCATATCGGTAATACGCTGTTTGAATTTGGCGATACGCTTGTCATTGACCAGATCGGTTGAAGGCAGCTCCATCCTGTCAATCTTCTGCCGGGTGGCCTTTTCAATCGTGCCGAGCAGACGCCTTTCACGCGGTGCGACAAACAGGATGGCATCGCCTTTCTTACCCGCACGCCCGGTACGGCCAATGCGATGCACATAGGCTTCTGCATCGTAGGGAATATCGTAATTGATTACATGGCTGATGCGCTCCACGTCGAGACCGCGTGCGGCGACATCCGTGGCAACCAGTATGTCGACCTTGCCTTTTTTTAATTGTTGAATGGTGCGCTCACGCTGGCTTTGTGGAATGTCACCGTTTAGTGCTGCCGAGGCATAGCCACGCGCTTCCAGTTTTTCAGCCAGCTCTACTGTTGAAGTCTTGGTACGCACGAACACGAGCATCGCATCGAAGTGCTCGGCTTCGAGAATCCGGGTCAGGGCATCGAGTTTATGCATCCCACTCACCGGCCAGTAGCGCTGGCGAATGGTCTCTGCCGTGGTGGTTTTCATCTTGATGGTAATTTGTGCCGGATTATTCAGATGCCGCTCGGCGATGCGTCGAATCTGTTGCGGCATGGTCGCGGAGAACAGTGCGATTTGCCTGTCTGACGGGGTTTGCTCAAGCACCCATTCAACATCATCGATAAAACCCATGCGCAGCATTTCGTCGGCTTCATCCAGCACCAGCGTGCTGAGCTTGTTCAGCTTCAGGGTGCCACGACGCATATGATCCATAACACGTCCGGGGGTACCCACCACCACGTGCACACCGCGCTGCAGGGCATGAATCTGGCCGCGGTAGTCCTGGCCGCCATAAACCGGCAACACGTGAAAGCCCTTCATGTGCCGGGCGTATTTTTGAAAGGCCTCGGCCACCTGGATGGCCAGTTCGCGGGTTGGCGCCAGCACCAGCACCTGCGGATCTTTTTGCTTTAAATCGAGGTTGGACAGGATCGGCAACGCAAACGCGGCCGTCTTGCCGGTCCCGGTCTGCGCCTGCCCCAGTACATCCCTGCCCTCGAGCAACAGCGGAATCGTCTCTGCCTGGATCGGTGACGGCGTCTCGTAGCCCACCTCATCAAGGGCTTTGAGAAGGGCCTTGTCCAGTGCCAGTTGATTAAACGCCGTTACAGTATCGGTAGTCATATGTGCTGCCTGCTATAAATGAAATGCATGGCACGCCAGGGTTTATCCGGGGGTGTCCCGCCTGCCCCTGCTGTGAGGCCGGGTCGCAATCTGAAGGCTGCGTAGTGTAGCGACACGGATGCCAGCTTGCATGCCATATTCAAGCGCGGCCAGCCCTCAAGCTGCGCGATTACCGGGGTTCTTGCCCGTCCAGCCCCAACCCCGGGTGACAATCAAAACACGCATACCCTGCGATTTGATATAACTATCAGTACCTTAAATACCATCGCGCGACTGAAAACGCACGCTCAAGTTAGCCCGAATCCCGGCCGATAAAAGATTCCATGGAACAATATCCGGTCCATAGCGCAGCAGACATGGGAGTAAATTGAGTGAAGAAACCTGATACCCCGCGAGATGAAGCGAGCCGCCTCAATGCGCTGCGCTCACTCGATATCCTCGACACGCCACCCGAGGAGCGCTTTGACCGGTTGACGCGACTCGCAAAACGCATGTTCGACGTACCCATAGCGCTGGTCAGCCTTGTCGATGAAGACCGCCAGTGGTTCAAATCCTGCGTCGGCCTCGATGTCAGCGAAACACCGAGGGACATTTCATTCTGTGGACATGCGATCCTCGGCAACGAGCCCTTTATAGTCAACGACACGGCCAAGGATCCACGTTTTGCCGACAACCCGCTGGTTGTCGATGCACCCGGTATCGGCTTTTATGCCGGCTGCCCCCTCAGGCACCACGATGGCAGCAAGATGGGAACCCTGTGCATCATAGACGGCACCCCGAGAACACTGGGCAAAGAAGACGTGGAAGCCCTGCAGGATCTTGCAGAGATGGCTGAGCGCGAACTTGCGGCCGTGCAACTGGCAACACTGGACGAGCTTACCCGCATATCCAACAGAATGGGCTTCGTAACCCTCGCCCAGAACAGCGTCGACCTGTGTGTCCGCTCGGGAATTCCGGCGTCACTGGTTTTCTTTGATCTCAACGGATTCAAACCCATCAACGACACGTTCGGACATGCCGAAGGCGACAGGGCATTAGTCGCCTTTGCAGACCACATGAAACATACCTTCAGGGACTCGGATGTATTTGCGCGGCTGGGTGGCGATGAATTCGTCGTGTTGCTGACCAACACCTCGCATGAACTTGCAATAGAAACTATCAGCAGGTTTCGACAGTCAATTGAGCGCTATAACAAAGAGACCAATCGTGGATATGACATTTCTTTCAGCGAAGGCATTGTGACCGTCGATGCCGAGCATAACCACTCGATGGAAGAGCTGTTGAGCAATGCCGATTCCCTGATGTACGAGAAAAAACGGGCCGTCGCCTAGGGCAAGGCCGGGCGGCATTTTCCGGCCGGTTTTACATTCTTCCGGCCTGCCCGAAATGGCGGAAAATCCTGCCAAAGCAAACTGAAAAACGCGGCCTGGCGGCCCACTGCCTGCATTAATTCCAGAAAACAATCCGCAGCCCGTACAACCTGAGGACGCACAGGTCCTGTTGCCTGTTTTCTTTAAATTATGACTGGGGTCGGAGCAAGGAGTAGGCTAATATCATCCGCTTTCCTGACGCATGCTAATAAAAGGTGCGCTAGCGATTACAAACTCCCGGGGCGTATAAATAAACGCCGCAGCCGGGCCTGAATCAAGGACTGGAGCTAACACAATGAAAGCAGCCGTAACTACACTCATTATAATCCTTGTCATCGCAGTCACAGTGACTGTCAAATCTCAACCTGGAATACCGGCGAACGATTGCAAAGTAAACAATGAAGAACTGGCAAAAATGTGCCTGTCATTCATCCCGAAATATTATGATGCCCACTACCTCACCTACATGGGTCACACCAAGGCCTGGGTTTATCGCTGGTCAGACAAGCTTGGCATCAGCCTTGGCCAGAAACAAAGCGGATACCTGGTGAACTATTCGTCTTTTGAAGATGCTGTAAACTGCTACCTGGAGGCGGCGGGCGATATAAGCCTTAACATGACACTACCGCCCACCGAGTTCAGCGCACGATATGAGCAGATCGCAGGCGAGTACGGGTCGCAGAACTAACCATGCTTAAAATGGCGGGCGTTCACTTGCAGATTCCGAAACAACGCGACGCAGATGTCATGCCCACGGGATTTTTCGCGCACTACCCGTGGTAGTCATGACCTTTCCCAGTATGGCGTAGTGCGGGAATTTTTTCAGGTTTTCGGCAGCGTCACACCACGCTGTCCCTGGTACTTGCCGCCGCGGTCCTTGTAGGATGTCTCGCAGACCTCGTCGGACTCGAGAAACAATACCTGCGCGACACCCTCGTTGGCATAAATCTTCGCGGGCAGTGGCGTGGTATTGGAAAACTCCAGTGTCACGTGCCCTTCCCATTCAGGTTCGAAAGGTGTGACATTGACGATGATGCCACAACGGGCATAAGTGGACTTGCCGAGGCAGATCGTCAGCACGTTGCGCGGGATACGGAAATACTCGACCGTGCGGGCAAGTGCAAACGAGTTCGGCGGGATGATGCAGACATCCGACTTTATATCCACAAAACTGTTGTCGTCGAAATTCTTCGGGTCAACGATAGCCGAATTGATATTGGTAAAAATCTTGAATTCATCCGAGCAGCGAATATCGTAGCCGTAGCTGGATGTGCCGTAGGAGACGATGCGCCCGTTGCCGTTCTCGCGGACCTGGCCGGACTCGAACGGCTCGATCATGCCGTGCTCTTTGGCCATATGTCGAATCCACCGGTCTGATTTAATGGACATGATGTCTTTTCTCTTCTCGAATAATTTAAGTGGACTTCCCAAACGCCCGGCACCGGAGCCACGCCCTCTCCCTCCGGGAGAAGGGATAACAAAAACAGATCTTGTTTTCTAATCGTTCTGGATAACGATCTGCGGAAATCTTGCTGCGTAATCTTTTGTCTTTAGTGACAGCTTGGCAGCGGTGCGCCGCGCAATCTCCATATAGATTTGTGAAATCCGCGCATTCGGATCCGCCACGACCGTCGGCTTGCCGGCATCGGTTTCTTCGCGGATGCGGATATCCAGCGGCAGGGCGCCGAGGAAGTCTGCATTGTTCTGTTCCGACATGCGTTCACCGCCGCCCTGGCCGAAGATGTACTCTTCATGGCCACATTCGCTGCAAATGTGAATGCTCATGTTCTCGATCACACCCAGCACCGGGACTTCCACCTTCTCGAACATCTTCAAACCCTTGCGCGCATCCAGCAGGGCGATATCCTGCGGCGTGGTGACAATGACGGCGCCACTGACCGGCACCTGCTGTGCGAGGGTCAGCTGGATATCACCGGTGCCCGGCGGCAGATCGACGATCAGGTAGTCGAGATCTTTCCAGTTGGTGTCGTTCAACAACTGTTGCAGGGCCTGGGTCACCATCGGGCCACGCCAGATCATCGGGGTTTCCTCGTCCACCAGAAAGCCGATTGACATGGCCTGCAGGTGATAACTGTTCATCGGCTCGAGTGACTTGCCATCGAGTGACTCGGGCTTGCCGCTGATGCCGAGCATGCGTGGCTGGCTGGGGCCGTAGATATCCGCATCGAGAATACCGACATTCGCGCCTTCGGCTGACAGGGCCAGCGCCAGGTTCACGGCCGTGGTTGACTTGCCAACGCCGCCCTTTCCGGAGGCCACCGCTATGATGTTCTTGATACCTTCGATATGCTTGACACCCTTTTGCGCAGAGTGGGCGGCAATCTTCGTGCTGACCTCCAGCTTCGCGCTGTTGATCCCATCGATGGACTCAAGCAGTTCTTTCAGCTTCGCGCTCAACAGCTCGTGATAGCCTTTGGAGGGGAACCCAAGCACCACGTTGACTGATACGCTGTCACCGTCAACGCTGATATCCTTCACACACTTGGTGGAAACCAGGTCCCGTTCCAGGTAGGGATCGATATAGGTGGCCAGCTTCTCTTCGACCTGCGTTTGGGTTACTTCAGCCATGATTCACTCCTTGCACAAAAAAACAGACACCCGGAAGGCCTGCCAACCGGGAAAATTGACCGCGAATTGTACACGAACTTTGTGCAACCGTCCCGGCGGCAACCCGCCATAATGCCCCATGGCTCGCGGGTATATGGCATACTTGGTGGCCGATAAATCACATTTGTTTCAGGGTTTTAATACCGCACCGCGACATGAATCAGGAAAAACGCACAATACTGGTCACCAGCGCCCTGCCCTATGCCAACGGGCCGATACACCTCGGCCACCTGGTGGAGTACATCCAGACGGATATCTGGGTGCGCTTCCAGAAACTGCGCGGGCATGACTGTATCTATGTCTGTGCCGATGATGCACATGGCACCCCGATCATGCTGCGCGCCCGGCAGGAAGGCACCAGCCCGGAACAACTTATCGAGACCGTCGGCCAGCAGCACCGTGACGATTTTGCAGGTTTTTATATCAATTTTGACAATTACCACAGCACCCATTCTGACGAGAATCGTGAGCTTGCCGAGCTCGTCTACCAGCGCAACCAGTCAGGCGGTCACATCAGCACGCGCATCATTACCCAGGCATTTGACCCTGAAAAACAGATGTTCCTGCCGGACCGTTTTATCAAGGGCGAGTGCCCGCGCTGCGCTGCCGCCGACCAGTACGGTGATAACTGCGAGGTATGCGGTGCGACCTACTCGCCCACCGATCTGAAAAACGCGGTCTCAACGGTCT
>JBATIF010000373.1:0-4033 GCA_049667605.1 Gammaproteobacteria bacterium | reverse complement strand
TTTTTCAGCCCGAATTGCGCCGCAACTGGTCGGCCTTGGCTTGCTTGAGGCGGTCCCGGAATCCACCATTCTCGAGTGGGCCGATCCGTTGGATGCAAACGCCGATGGTATTTCCGGGCGCGCTGCTGCTTCAGAAGACCCGCTTACCGGTGCCGCTCGCCTGGGTCGTTTTGGCTACAAGGCGGTAACATCCAGCGTCAAGCATCAAGTCGCCGCGGCGTTAAATACAGACATCGGAGTGATGACCAGCCTGCTTCCCGATCCGGATTGCGGCAGTGAGCAAACCAGCTGTGGGTCTACCGGGCCAGAACTGGCGGATCATCAGCTTGATGACCTCGTCAAGTACATCAGCCTGCTCGGTGTAGGTGCGCGGCGCGACTATGATGTCACCGCCGGCGAGACCCTGTTTACAAATGCGGGTTGCACAGGATGCCACCGGGACACGCTGACGACCAGCGCCTACCACCCATTTGCAGAACTGCGCAGCCAAACCATTCATCCTTACACGGACATGCTGTTGCACGACATGGGTCCGGGCCTCGCCGATAACCATGGTGAAGGTATCGCCACCGGGGCCGAGTGGCGCACCGCGCCACTCTGGGGCCTGGGTCACGCACGCAGCGTGATGTTAGGCGATGCCAAGGCCAATGATGAGATTTCCAAAGCTGGAGACGCAAACGACGTCAATCGTATCGGTTACCTGCACGATGGCCGTGCACGCACTATCGATGAAGCCATTCGCTGGCATGGCGGAGAAGCCGATAGTGCGAAAGCGGCCTACGAGGCGCTTTCGGCTGGAGACAAGGCAAACTTGCTTGACTTTTTAAACAGTTTGTAAGGCTTTTTAATACTTCACGTATCTGGATAGCCGCCCACAACAATCAATTCTGGAGACTATGCTATCCAGGTACTCGGGTGTGGCTAATGACACTTCAAAATAACTCACCCTCAGGGATGTGAAATACATGAGGCTATGAAAATACCAATTGCACGGATATTCATCTATCCTCTGGAGCTGAGAATGACCAATGTATGGGTATGATGCGTGTAGATTTGGCTATCTGAGGTGGGAATCGACTTTTAATCCGATAGTCGTTGGTTCGAATCCAACATGACCCACCATTAAATCAATACGCCAGCGATGCATGACCGTAGCCGCAGATATCGGGTTATCGCAATCGATTAGCCCAGAGGCCAGATAGTGCGACCGTAGACCTCGTTGAGTACCTGGGCCAGTCCGGCATAAATGGCCAAAACACCACAAGCTATGCCTTCGTAGCCGGCGATGGTCTTCAATGTTGCACCGGCATCTCCGCCCACTGCGTCGCCAATGGCCAACATAAAGAAAAGGATGGTCAATGTCAGGAAAACAGCTTGCAATGCACGGCTCAGTTTCAATGTAGCAATAAACAGTACGGCGGTAAAAACACCCCACATGGCGAGATACGCAGACATGGCAACCGCATCAGGCTTCAGCACACCTATGTCTGCCTTCGGCAGTACGATTAAGCCAACGAGACTCAACCAAAACAATCCATAAGATGTAAAAGCCGTGGTCGCAAATGTATTGCCCTTTTTCCATTCCATAATGCCGGCAATCACCTGGGCGATGCCACCATAAAATATACCCATTGCCAGAATCATGGTATCAAGACCATAAAACCCCGCGTTATGCAGGTTCAAAAGAACGGTTGTCAGACCAAAAGCACATAAGCCCAGGGGAGCCGGGTTGGCAGAGCTGTCCAACAGGACGATTTGATTGGTCTCAGTCACGTATTTCTCCAAAATTGGTTTCTGAAATTCTGGCGCAGCATACCGCACCAGCATGTGGCGGTCGTTTAGTAAAATCGGTGATCGAAGTCCTTTTCTGAAAATTCCAGGACAATAATAACAACAGGCGGCTTCGCCCAAACGATTCGTTGCTGTGCTTGTAAGAAGGATAACCTAAGCGCCTGAAGAGAATCCACCTGAAAAATACTGACTGCATGTACATGCTCACAGCTGCATCACTGACCCACCTTGCACTTCCCGCTGATTGCTCACGTTAGTCCGTTAGCATTTTGCCAAGGTCTGTTTTGAGCATGTCAGCTCAATAAAAAACCGGCTCTTCCCCGAATCAAGTGGGTAGATTACCGTTGCAGGGCCGAATTCATTCGGCCAACGGCTGCGATGTATTCACAGGGTGCGTCTTTCCCTGCACCATCAAGTTTATTGCACCGCCACGGCTACCCGCGGTCGTCATCCTTATTGCGCGGTATATCCTTGCCAACCCGTTGCAAGCAGGCCCCCATTGGCACTGCATCTGGATGACAGATGACGATGAAACACTGCTGGTCGAATGAATTCGACCCTACAGATCAGATGAGCAGGGCCGAATTCATTCGGCCAATAACCTTGCTATCAAAAGGAACGCATCTTGTCTAAATTGATTGATTTACCCACTCAATCAGGGGAAGAGCCAAAAAACTATTCCTGACTCAGCGGGGGGTACGCTTGTAAAGCCGATCCCTTCACCTTGTGGTTTATGCAATAGCGGGCTCTGGAACCAGGCTATGCGTATGATTTGCGGGATGCAGGATTTCTTCTGCCGAACTGATGGCTTGCCATTCGCGGCAGGCCATGCGGGCCTCATCGATACTGGAGAATGTCCATACAACCTGGCCATTCGTAGTCATCAACGTTGCGGTCCTGTTTGGCCACTCTTTTATAATGATTTTCATATGAACTCCTCTCGATAGAGTTTTTTCTGATACATCGGAGCTTAGGGCATTAAGATATATTTCCTGTTAAGGAAATATTAAATGTTAGTGATGTGAGCCGTATGAAAAAGGCGGCACCGTGTCCACGCTGAAGCCGGCATTTGAAGCCGACTCCTGTTTCATTATGGCAATAGCTGTTGCTGCAACAGGCTGATATTGATATGCACCGGGTTGAATCAAAAATGAATGCATGCTTCAAATGCGTGCATTACCCGTTACGGAGATTTTATAACTTATTGATTTAAAATGCATAAGAGTTGGCACTAATCCTGCAAGCTCGAAGTATCAGCAATTATTAATGAAGCTGCAATATCTGCAAAAGCCAGTCTCGGATAGAACTCCGCAGGGTGCATAATCGTCAATCACGACAGCATGACACACGCAAGAAGACGGTGAGCGAAATGGCCTTTATTCAGGCCGTGCGCCCGGGCTTATCCTGCGGAATGATTACATCCAGCTGCACCCGGTACTCAAGCCCATGTAGAATGGCATCGCGGGTCTTTCCAGGCGTATGAAATCAAGGGGCAGAGCACTTGATTTCATTTGCTCAGGCAGGAATTTAACAACATCCATGAGACATCTTGCTGTACATCATCACACTGCCGTGGTGTGTTGCAGGAACCAGAGGAAATGAAAATGACAGAGAAATTGACGATGAAGAAATTGGCAGGTGAGCTTGAAACGCTGCGCAAGCAGGTACTGGATTTGGAGCAGCAACACGAACACAAACTTAAAGTCGCCCTGGAAAAGGCCATTGCCAGGCTCGGGGTCGGAACCGAGCCAACCAATTTACCTGAACATGGGATAAGTATTGATGCCGGGCATCGCCAGCGCTTGATTGCAGAAGAGGCCTATCTGATCGCCGAACGCCGCGGCTTTCAAGGTGGTGATGAGGCACAGGACTGGGCCAGCGCAGAAAAGGAGATCAATCATCGGCTGATGCAGGAGGCCATCCTGGGCAAATCAGCGACGAGCACCAAAAGTCCCGTTACAAAGAAGCCGGCTGCCAAGAAGCCGGCTGCCAAGAAGGCCGGTGCAAAACCATCCAGCCGCGCAAAGTAATCAGGAGTTAAGCACCGGGTAGCTTCTAAACTGTCGTGGGACCACCGATTTTGCGCATAACCCCTATGTCAGAGCACATTTACTTCTTATATTAGATAAATGTGCTCTGAGACGAATGGTGCTTACTTAAGCAGTTTCATCAATAAATGGAGTACAATTGGCCACGGAAGCACACGGAAAAACACGGAAAAATAAATTGTCTGACCGGAAAC
>JBATIF010000372.1:0-6622 GCA_049667605.1 Gammaproteobacteria bacterium | reverse complement strand
AATATACGGAGTAGAATTGGCCACGGAAGCACACGGAAAAATACGGAAAAATAAATTGTCTGACCGAAAACGGTTCCGTGTCCTTCCGTGTGTTTCCGTGGCAGGGTTCTTAAGTAAGTGCCATTCTACTCTGACCCCGGTTAATTCTTAGTTAATTCACTAAGTTTTCGTATAATATGATCTGCCCTACAGCCCTGTCATTTTTTACTTTTGCCCATAAATGTCGAAATCTTAGACGATGTCAACGGATCCCTAACCTTCTCAGCCCCAAAAAACCATGATCAGCCCCAAAATTCCATGACCGCTGAAAGCACCATTGCCCAACCACCATGCTCCGACGAAGAACCCGGTAAGGTTGGCGCAATTGATATGGGGAGCAGGAACTTCAAATATGTCTTTGGGCAGAAGATTAACGGCATCATCACCACAGAGCTGATCGGGAAAGAACGACTGGAGATTGGCAAAGAGGTTACAGAAAATCATGGACTGATCGGCCGAAACAAATTCATGCAGATAGAAAAGGCACTTTCCCGGTTTATGCGCTACTGCAGTGACAGGGGGGCGCCAAAGGTGCTTGCAATCGCTACCAGCGCTATCAGGAATGCCAGAAACCAGCAGCAGGTTATCGATCTGGCCCGGGAAATAGGGTTAACCATGGAAGTTGCCGACGGTGCAAGAGAAGGTGAGGTGGGCTATCTTGCCGCCACCGGTGGCGCACGCAATAAGCTCGTTTGCGACATCGGGAGCAAAAGCATTCAGATCGCCTGGGAGAACAACGGTAAAATCCTGTCTCGCTCAATTCCGGTTGGTTACGAACTCGTTTATGAGAGCTTTGTGGAACATGCTTCTACGCTGGATGAAACAAAAGAAAACTTCGGTAGATTTCTCGACGGCAACTTCAAGGAACTACCGGAAAACACGGATCAATTCATCGCCCTGGCCGCGAACACCATCACCTCTTATGTTACCGGAGAGAAAAGGACTGGACACCAGGACAGAACACTCACTAGAACCTCTCTGAATGGCAAGATGTCCGAACTCCGGGAACTTTCACCACCTCAGTACAGTAATCTCAAATCGTCTCTGACAAGGGTTGAAAAAACACTGCCCGGGTTGGTTTTCCTTGATTATCTGATGGAACGTACCGGACACGTTGAAGCTCTTATCACCGAGACTGAGTTGCCTGTTGGTTTGATTGTAGAGTATTTTTTCAAGCGGGGTGACGGTGGTCTTTTCTCTTGTAAGCGAGCCTCTCTGGCAGTGGACACCGGGGCTGCATCCGACCACCCAATCACCGCGTCAGGAATGAGGCGAGCCGCCGAAACCATCAATGACTCGATACCGAAAATCGCCAGGCAGTTCGAAACCTTGGCAGATCATCTCGAGTCGGTGATCGGCTATTTGCAATCGACAGGTGAGATCGTCATTACCGGAACCCATCTGAATTTCGCCATAGCCGCGCAAAAAGAAGGCAGGAAAATCTGGAATATCCCTGGCGGGAAACAGCGTTTGCAGTGGGTCTTGCATCACGCAGAAGGTCTTGAGTTTACCGAGGTGGAGATTCTATCCATGCTCATACATTGCGAGGTTCATGAATCCCAATCGAACGAGCTGAGGGCTATTAACCAGCAGATCATGTTATTCAAATGGCAAGAGCTGGCCGGAAGGGATCTACAACGAGCTCGGGGTGCAATTGAGACGGTCACCGGCGACGAAGAATGCGAATCAACATTGAGAGAGTACCTGCAGCTGGTTGCCGAGCAAAAAGCTAATGCGGGCGGGATATTCCGACTGTACAATTATATTAATCGCTACCGCAATCCCGGGCTGAATGAACAAGAGGAACAAGGGAGCGTTTTATACCCTTCTTCGTATTTCCTCTCACATGAAGAGCGAGATCATTATCAACCGGAAGCCTATCCGGACATCCATTTCGGATTCAGCGCTGATATGTACACGGCCACTGACATCAAAGGCGAAACACTCAATCGAATACAACAAGGCCTCATTGGCTTACTACCAGTCTACTTCGCTATAACCCCACCGGAGAAGGTAGTGGTGACTGCGGATGCGGGCCTGACGAGAGAAAAGCTCGCTGCTTTCTCGGAAGATACTGGTACGCTCTATATCCATTGGGCCGGGTTTGACCAGCTGTAGGGGATTGCCGATCCGCATCCTGCCCCTGAATGTCCGAGTACTTTCCGGTCATCCAGGGTGAAATGCTGTACTTCCGGGTAGGGTCGATTCGAGACCTTCCCTCCAAATTACAGCAGGTTACGGCTAAAAGGTCTCAGTTCGGCCAGAACCAGACACTCAAACTACCCGAATCGAGTGGCGCCGATTCAAAAAAGCAGTCATTAGGCTAGTCTTTACAGGTTGAATTTATTACCAGGAGTGAACCTGATAAATTCAAGTTCCCACAGTACACGACCCGACGATTTTTTAGTGACTCTCTTGTAAGATTTGCCGGCCTTGTAGACATGCGCGCATTCCTCTTTCCTATCTTTCCATTTAAGACACAGCTCCCCGCTTTCCGCTACACGCCATTTACCCTTTTTACGTCGCTCTCCAATTACCCGTTTCACTTTACCGTTTTCAGCGAAAAACATAGAAAATTTCTCTGCATAGCTATTCACCGTACCTGGTGGATACATGCCCCCTTTCTCACCCTCTCTTCGTTCACCCTCAGCAGTATTTCCTGTAAAAAGTGTACGCACTTCCTCTGCCGACATATTTCCGAAGGCAAACAAGTGACTGCCTGATAAACAAAGAACAAGAATAAAAAACACATTTATTAAATACTTCATTGTCGCTGCACCTACTCTTCTGATTTGTAATAAACATGGTCTGACTTACACACTTATACTAGCCCAAACTCATTACTTGCGGTTGATCGGAAAGGGTCGTACCCGCTCATCTGACTGTTTTGTGTGGTTATTTGCCCTGGAACTTCCGATTACGGCCAGAACCAGACAATTGTTACCTTGATGGAGGAAGCAGAGGAGTCGGGGCAGCGGGTCGGAAGGGGACGTGGGGTGCTCTAGGGGCACGGGGAGCCATGGGTGCGCGTGGCGCTTGTTGCACACCTGTATATGGCGTGTCGGGTCGTGGAGGATGGAAAAGAGGCGAAGCTTGCATTAAGTAAAAGCTCACAGGCCGGCTTGTGATCAAAATCCGACCTCGCTCGTTGATTACTTGCGCGGCGACCCTATGTCTACCCCTTGAAATTCCTGACAGCGATTGCTCAAGGGACGGTGAGGGTTCTCCTTGCACCCGACCGTCGAGCAGAATCTGGATCTTGTGATTCTCGGTGGTATTGAGATCTGGCTCGACAGTTAAAGTGACTTCGACATTTCCCTGATTGTCACGGACGTTTTCCCCGGACGCCGGTTTAATAATCGTGAGGCTGTTGTATGTGAAAAGCACGGGCTTGGTGGCTGTGACTGGAGGCGGCAGTACAGGATGCGGTGGTTGAGGGGGATACCACTCCGGAAGAACGATCCTGTCAGCCCCTGTATGTGGTTGGTCGGAGTAATACATGCTTCCGTCTGGCGCGACCCACTTGTAGACTTCGTGGGCATTGGCCACGCCTAGATATACTGTAATTATCAGGAGTGCGATATATCTCATGACTTAATACTCGACATAGTTGTTTGACTGGTCATATTCAGTCTAACCCCGACAGATACATATCACCAAAAGCTGACAAATACGTGAAAATACATACTCAAAGCTCTCCGGGCACAAAGGCCTTAAAAGGATCGACTCACGCCTGTATGCGGAAACTTATATTGAATCAGTCTACTAAGTCCAGTATCGGGCTGTAACCCGCCGTTCCTGGCTAGCCCCTCACCGATTGTTGCAATGCTCGTCGAAGACTGGAGTCGGTCAGTTCCGGACCTTCGGATTATGAATGCCAATGTCCGGCTTGGAATTTCGCAGGATGCCTTCGTATTATGCTGAACTTGATTTAAGAACCTGGAAGGCTCCAGTTCTAGCATTGAACGACACCCGCAGGATGGCAGTGCTGCAGCTATGTCTGCGGCGGACCAGCGTGCTGACCCAGCAGTTCGCGAACGGCAGCGGAACTGCGCGCACTGCATACCCGTTCAGCAAGCATGCGGGCTTCGCCAGAATGCACGCCTGCGATCGTCTGCCGCAGGTACGGCAGTAGGGTCGTCTCAACCGAAAATGCGCGGTAGCCGAGACCCAGCAGCAGCGGCAGGATTCCCGGCAACTGCGGTAACACACCGCAGAGTTGGACTGCATCGAGGCGGTCCTGTACAGCATCAGCGACCTGCCGCAGGAACCGGTATAGCGCTGGCGCATACGGGTCGAGGTAGCGTTGCAGTTCCGGCTGGTCGCGGTCGGCACCGAACAGACACTGCATCAGATCATTGCAGCCGATAGCGACAAACTCCACGATCTCGAGCCACTCGCGCAGCTGCAGCGCCGCCGCCGGCGTCTCGGCCATGGCACCGATCGTAACCGGGCAGGCAAGTTGTCGCTTGATATCATCGCACCAGTACTGCAGCTCCTTAAGGTCTGCCACGTATGGAAGCAAAATGCGCACATCAAATTCCTGTGCCAGTACAGCTATGGCCTGCAGCTGTGCCTTGTAAATGCCGTGCACCGGCTCATCGGCATACAAGCGTACGCCCTGGCGGCCGAGTACACCCGCATCCGCAGGTGGCAGGGGCAGCCAGGACGGGCGCTTACTCGCGGCGACATCGAACAGACGGATGGTGAGTGGCAGCCCTGCCGCCGTTTCGCACAGCTTCCTGAACATGCAGCAGTAAAACTCTGCATCCGGCAACTGCCCGTTTTCCGGGACCAGAAACTCGGACCGAAGCAGACCTATGGCCTCGGCGCCGGACTCGACTGCATGTTGCACGGCCCGCTGGCTGCGCGCGCTGACACGCAGACTGACACCCACACCGTCCGAGGTGGCTGAAACAGCACTGGCAAAAGGCGGTTCACGCGGGGTAACTTGCAAAGACAGGTCCGTGGTCAACAGGCCGGTCCTACCATCGAGTGCCAGTTCCATGCCGGCCTGCAGCCCCCTTGCCTGGCTACGGGTAATCAGGATGCCGGGTACGCCACTACCCAGCAGCGAGATCTGGCTGTGTGACAATGGCGCGCCGTCGACCATCACGAATCCGGCTGGTGGAAGCTCGAACGGACTTGGCGGCGGTTGCTCCAGCATGACAATCTTCCCGGCTGGATTGTCCTGTATACCCCACTGCAACCTCCCACGCGCGGTACCTGGCACATAGGGCATCCCGATGATGTGGATTGTCGGAACAGTCATCCTTGGATCATAGCCCAGCCTGTGCGAAAAACACCCTGGAAAGGAGGTCGTCATGGTAACTTGCTGTCGGGAACACAACGCACCAACCTGGGTTGGCTGCCCTGTATGGTTGACCTGCCCACACGGCTATTCGGACACGGTCCGTGAAGATTGCTTGAATATCCAGGCGATCGCGATGCCTGCCATGAGCGAATGGTTTGTTTCAAGCAGCGGGCTGTCCTCGAATTGCGCACCTGACAGGTTGTCGTAGCGTATAAAGCCCCCCATCCAGACTCGATTGAAGCGGCGGCTCAGGGTGGCCAGCGCCTGGGTGCCGCTGTAGCCGCCGGAAGCACTGTAGGCAGGCCGGGTTGCCGTCGCATACTGCGGGTCCACGGCATAGTAATAGGCATGGAACTTCCCGCTGCCAAACAGTGGCCCCAGGCTCAGACCGGCATCCCAACCTCCGAACACATCCTTGCTTCCCAGTTCCAGGTGCGGATAGGAAATCCAGCCGGCCTGCTCGGTGTCACCCAGGTCCGTTGCGATGACAGACCGCACAGGCAGTCTCAACTTCAGGCTGTGTTTGTCAGTAAATTCGGCAAGCAGGATATTCAGGGAAGGCCCTATCTCGACAGTCGGATCGAGGTCAGGCATACCGTCCCTGGCCTTGCTGTCATCACTGCGCGCCGGGGGGGCCGCATTGACGCTGATATTGAGCTGCACGCGATCCGTGTCGAACAACCGTGCACGCAGCCCCTCGCTGTCCACTCTCATGTAATTACCGCGATAAACAAGGTAAGGAAACGGCAGCAGGTAATACACCTGATCTTCCGCCCCCCGGTAGGCCGGGAAAGTCGACGGGAACAGTCCAACACCCACCTCCCACAGGGGCAGTTCCCGGGACATCGCAACCGTTCCCTGAACGGCCAGGAGAGTGACCAGCAAGAGTCGTATCACCGCAGAATCCTTATAACTGGCAAAAGTTGCGTTAATCATCTCTGATCTGTCACCCGGGCACCACTGTTGGTGATACGACCGAGGCAAAAGCCAGGGGGAGTTACCAGAGGGTGTAACCTGAATGTCTGCTTATGAGCAGAAACCTGCCATACATTGCACTGACTAAACTATGTGTTGGTGTTGCAACTAATAGACGGCTATCGGTAGAGTCGAGATGTGGCGCGGTGGTCTAAGGTCCAGCCTATCTGTTACCGCCCCTTTCGTCTGGCGGTGCCTCACTAGCCGAACCGTAACTCCGTTTCCACACCCCTCCTATCAAACATCTCATAACTGGCGGTTTTTCTTTAATAAAAATGGGATCAAATCTCAGGC
>JBATIF010000371.1:0-9650 GCA_049667605.1 Gammaproteobacteria bacterium | reverse complement strand
AATATACGGAGTAGAATTGGCCACGGAAGCACACGGAAAAATACGGAAAAATAAATTGTCTGACCGAAAACGGTTCCGTGTCCTTCCGTGTGTTTCCGTGGCAGGGTTCTTAAGTAAGTGCCATTCTGCTCTGACACCATTTATTCAATAGCCGCGCTTCAGATCCACCACGCTCAGCATGCGTTCGCCATTGACGTAACGGCGCAGGTTTTCGCGCACCACCAGCCAGTAACGCCCCATCTGCTCATCGGAACCGGCACTGATATGCGGTGTGATGAAGATATTCTTCGCCGTCCACAGCGGGTGATCCGGCGGCAGCGGTTCGGGGTCGGTAACGTCCAGCGCTGCGCCGCCAAGCCGATCGGAATTCAGGGCCTCGATAAGGTCTGCGGTCACCACGCTCCTGCCGCGGCCGACATTGATGAAATAGGCGCCCGGCTTCATCTTGCTGAAAAGACTGCGATCGAACAGGCCGGTGGTCGCGACTGTCAGCGGCGTGGCATTGATCACCACGTCGGCTTGCCCGGCGAGCGTGGAGAGCTCATCGGGCAGCCCGACATAGGCCACAAAATCCGGGCCCTCGCGCGAGGAGTTGCGCGTCGCCAGCACGCGCATGCCGAGGCCGTGTGCACGGCGGGCAATCTCGGTGCCGATGCCGCCCAGGCCCACCACCAGCAGAGTACGGCCCTGTAGTTCCTGCATCGAGGTGCGCTCGACCGCTGCGCGGTCCCATTGCTGCGCCAGCTGCCGGTCACGGAACACATACAGCTTGCGCGTCAGCATGTACATCATGCCGATGGCGTGTTCAGCGATGGCGGGTCCGTAAATGCGCTGCATGTTAGTCACCAGGATATCGCGCGCCTGCGCCAGTGGCGAGCTTGTGCAACTGTCGACACCTGCGGAATAGTTAAGAATATAGCGCAACGCCGTGCCGTTTTTGAGATTCCCGTGGGTGCAATAGCCAAGCAGCAAGTCGGCGCCTTCGAGCTGGGCCGCCGGCACCTCGCGCGACGTCGTGACCACGATCTCGGCATCCCCCGCTACCTGTTGCAACCAGGCCACTGCATCGGGCTTCGATGCCCTCTGCCGCTCAAGCATGGTCACCACGATGCGCCGGGGCTTCTGCCAGGCGCTGGATGCGCTGATCGGCGCCTCGGCCTCGCGCAGCCCCAGGTCCTTTATCAGCTGAGCCGTCGCCGCATCGGGGCCGGCGGCCGAGGCACTGGCACCAAGATTTAAGGTGAGAATCAAACCACAGAGGATGCGAAACATGGGGGCTCCTGAAAGGGTGTCAGCACATTTATAACTCATATAAGCAGAAAATGTGCTCTGACGCCATTTCAGAAACTTCAGGCGCAGACGCTAATAACACTAACAAGGAGTATGCCATGAATAAATTGACGTCTTTTGCGGCATTTGCCGCCATCGTGCTGAGCGGCGCTATGCCGGAGAATGCCCGGGCGGATGAAACGCCGGCAATGGGTACCTGGCCGGATGAAACGACATCCAAGAGCGTCTGGCCGGATGAAACAACAGCAAAGGAATCAAGCACACCTGCGGTACAAACGCCTGCGCCCGCGAGAAGTGTTGTGCCGGGCGGGTATGCACAACCACGGCAACAACCGCCTCGCTGGCCTGTGCCTCAACAGGGTTATGGATATTTGCCGCCTCGCTATCCAGCGGGCGGACAATACCGGGCCTTTCCGGCTATGCCTGCGACCGTCCCGGCAGCAAGGGTGAATCCACTCAGCGCGGAACTGAAAAAGACACAGGAACAGCTGGCTGCAAAGAGCAGCGAACTGGACGTGGCCCACAGCATGCTGGAGCAGTTGCGCGACAAGCTGCAGGAGAATTTTGCTGCCGAGAAAGAACTATCCGAAAAGATAGCGCTGGCTACCAGTGAGCAACAGGCCCTGAAGGCGCGCGTCACAGAACTGAGCACCACACTGGAACAGCAGTACCAGTTGATTGAAAACCAACAGGCATATAATGAAAAACTCACTGCAGAACGCGAGCAGCTGCAAGGCGAGCTTGCCAGACGGGGCGAACAACTGGCCGCTCTGCAATCTGAGCTGCAGGCGACGACACAGGCCCTGGCGCAGGCAAGGTCCAGGTCCGTTGCCTCCGTCGAGGCGCTCAGCGCAGCCAGGATACAGATCGGTATCCTCAGGGAGGCGTTGACCAAACTTGAAGGCGAGCTGGAACGCCAGGAGATCCGTCTGCAGGACATAGTGCAAACCCGGATTGAATAAAAATAACAGGATCACGTCTATACCTTGATTTCAGGGTATATTTAACCTCAATAAAAGCCCAGGTAGGCCGGATCAAGCGAAGCGGATCCGGCAACCACTGCCGGGTCCGTCGCGTTGCTCCTTGACCCGGCCTACAGGACAAACCACCCAGGTAGACCGGATCAAGCGAAGCGGATCCGGCAACCGCTGCCGGGTCCGTCGCGTTGCTCCTTGACCCGGCCTACAGGACCAACCACCCAGGTAGGCCGGATCAAGCGAAGCGGATCCGGCAATGCTATTATGGTAACTATAAAATTTATCCTGGCACTTTCTACCTTATCCGGAGGCATATTTTCATGACCATCTTGCTCAGGCTGCTGGCGATTACCCTGCTGTCCATCACCTTTAACCTGCATGCCTCGGACCTTGCCAAGGAAAAACGCTGGGCGGAACAGGTGGTCGACGCGATCATGGATGGCGACGCGGTCTGGCTGAACGATGGCCGCCACGATTTTCTCGGCATTTACACCCCGGCCGATGAAGACAGGGCCCGGGGTGTTGTGGTGATGCACGGTACCGGCATCCATCCGGACTGGCAGCAGGTCATACAGCCGCTGCGCGTCGGCCTGGTAGCGCACAACTGGAATACCCTGTCCATCCAGATGCCTGTTCTGGGTAACGACGCCGCACATGCCGACTATGCACCGCTGTTCGACGAAGTAGCCCCGCGCATTGATGCTGCGATCGAATACCTGAGAGCAAATGGCTCGAAAGAAGTGGTGCTGATCGGCCATAGCCTGGGCTCTGCAATGACGGCCTATTACCTCACCACTTCAAAACAGGACGTTAACGGCTTCGTTGCCATTGGCATGCAGGCGGCGGATGACCCGCGCATGAATGGTGTGCTGTCGCTCGGAAAGATCACGCTGCCCGTGCTGGACATTTATGGTGATGAGGATCTCGATGGCGTGAAGGCAAGCATCGGCAACCGCGCCAGCTCAGCCGGGAAAGCCGGCAATAAAAACTTCACCCAGCTTGAAATCGCCGGCGCGAACCATTTCTTCGATGGCAGGGAAGATGAACTGGTCGAGGCCGTTGCGAACTGGCTGGAGGAATTGCCAGGGCGCTAGTTTCGAAGCTGTAATTTCAGAAGCTGCGCGGGCAAGCCCGCTGCTGCCAGGTACTGCCAGCTACCGCCAGCAGCAAGTCAACCAAGTCTGATCCCGGTATTTTTCAGTCATTCGCCATGCATATTGTAATCATAATCCTGTTGCTGTTGCTGCTGGTTCTTGGTCCGCAGTGGTGGGCCCGGTACACCTTCCGGCGCCATGCGGAGGCCATTCCGCGGATACCGGGAACGGGCGCGGAGCTTGCACGCCACCTGCTCGACCAGTTCGGAATGGCTGAGGTTACGGTGGAGAAGACGCAAAAGGGTGGCGATCATTATGATCCTGAGCGCCGCGCGGTCTGTCTTGGCCCGGACAACCATGATCTCAACTCATTAACCGCCGTGGCGGTTGCCGCACATGAGGTGGGTCATGCCATGCAGCATCAGCGCAACGAGCCGAAACTCGTGCTGCGCCACCGCCTGGTGAAGATCGCCCAGACTACGCAGCAGCTCGGTGCCGGTGCCATGTTTCTGTTGCCGGTTGCGATGCTGGTTACCCGCGCGCCGTCTGCGGGCATCCTCATGGCCGTTATCGGGCTGGGCAGTATGGCCACTGCCACACTGGTACACCTGGTCACGCTGCCGGTTGAGCTCGATGCCAGCTTTGGCAAGGCCTTGCCTGTTCTCATGGCCGGACACTACATTCAGCCCGGGGATGAACCTGCCGTTCGCCGTGTGCTGCGCGCGGCGGCGCTTACCTACGTGGCCAGCTCGCTTGCCAGCCTGCTCAACCTGGCCCGCTGGTTTGCGTTCCTGCGCAGGGCATAGCGAAATTGGAGCGAAATTAGTGTCAGAGCAGTAATGGTGCTTACTTAAGCAGTTTCATCAATATACGGAGTACAATTGGCCACGGAAGCACACGGAAAAACACGGAAAAATAAGTTGTCTGACCGGAAACGGTTCCGTGTCCTTCCGTGTGTTTCCGTGGCAGGGTTCTTAAGTAAGTGCCATTGGTGTCAGAGCACAATTAATTTTAATATAAGCAGAATGAGAGCTCTGACACCAATTATCCCGGGAGATTTCTCAACAGTGCGCGAGAAATTACAGGCATTACGCTGGGCGCTGGCGCGGCTGGTGTTCATTATTTATATCGTCTTTTCCGTCGTCACGCTCATTGGCGGTTTTCTCACGGCGCCGTTGATGAGCTGGTATTTTTTTGGTGACTGGCGCTTCTGGCGGTACTTGCGTGCCGGTTTCGGCCTGCTGCCCCACGGGCTGCGCCTGCTCGCGATGATGCTTTTCCAGGGTTGCAGTTTTATGTTCTCGGTACCACTTGCCAGTCCGCCACGTTCCACTCCTGACCCGTCAATCGCACTTTTTCGCATCGACTGGAAGCATGGTGATTCCTGTGGAGACTGTTCCAATTGTTGCAAGCCGGGCGGTAATGTCTGCCCGTTACTCGACGAGGAACAGCAAGGTTGCCTTGGCTACAACAGTTTCTACTGGCGTTATTTCAACTGCGGACGCTACCCGTCCTTCGAGAAAGAGGTCAATTACTACGACTGCCGCAAATGGGTGCTGGCTACACCGGAACAGAGCGGGCCGGCAATACCCGCTCTTAATCCAGCGCTGAGCGTTTCGGTCGGGGCGGTGCAGCAGGAAGAATGCCTGTAGCCGGACGGCGGTCAGATTAGCCGTTGAGCACCGTGATGCACCCGGCAATAAACCGTTATGCAGAAGCCAGCTGTGCGTGCATCCCGGTAATTAATTTCTCCGTCGTTTCCCAGTCGATACAGCCGTCAGTTACGGAAATGCCATATTTCAGTTCAGCTATATCATCAGGTATCGGCTGGTTGCCGGCATTGATATTGCTCTCGATCATCAGGCCAAAGATGGAGTGGTTGCCCGCCAGGATCTGGCGGGTGACATCTTCCGCAACGCCCGGTTGCAGGTTCGGATCCTTGCAGGAGTTGTCGTGGCTGCAGTCCACCATGATATACGGGCAGACGTCCGCGGCACGCAGTTGCGCCTCGCAGCGGGCGATATTTTCAGGATCGTAGTTCGGCTGGCCGTTGCCGCCACGCAGCACGATATGCCCGTATTTATTCCCCCTGGTTTCCACGACGGCAACACGCCCATCGGCATCGATGCCGAGGAAGCTGTGCGGGTGGCTGACCGATTTCAGAGCATTGATGGCGATGCCAAGGCCGCCATCGGTGCCGTTCTTGAAGCCAACGGCACAAGACAGGCCGCTGGACATGACACGGTGGGTTTGCGATTCGGTGGTGCGTGCGCCGATCGCCGACCAGGATATCAGGTCCTGCAGGTACTGCGGTGAAATCGGGTCGAGTGCCTCGGTGGCCAGCGGCAGGCCGAGCCCGGCCAGGTCCAGCAGCAGGCGCCGTGCAATGTGCAGACCTTCCTCGATTTCGAACGAGCCGTTCATGTGCGGGTCGTTGATCAGTCCCTTCCAGCCGATGGTGCTGCGCGGTTTCTCGAAATAGACCCGCATCACCAGGTACAACGTGTCAGCGACCCGGTCGGCAAGTTCGCACAGTTGTTCGCCGTAGTCGATGGCAGCTTTCGGGTCATGAATAGAGCAGGGGCCGACCACGATCATGTGGCGTGCATCCTTGCGGTCAATAATATTGCGGATAATGCTGCGGCTGTTGATGACTGTTTCGACGACCTGCTGCGTGGTCGGCAGCTCCTGCTTGAGATGATCAGGAGTAATCAGCCGGGTACAGTTGCTGATATTGATATCTTCAATGCGTTTATCAGTCATGGTGGTTGCTGTATCAGGCGTGGAATATCCGGCAGGGAAGCCGCAGATGATACCAGAGTAGCGAATCCGAGTCCCCGACAGGGGATCGATGAACCGGGAACGTTCGTTCTGGTAACATGAACCATATCTGCAAACCAGGACGCCTCAAACCGGCAAACAAGGTGGCAATGTGAGCAACGCGACAGCGAAGTCGGCAATCCTGCTGGTTCATTGCAAGGATCAGAAAGGGATCGTGGTATCAATTACCGATTTCATTTCCCGCAATGGCGGCAATATCCTGTACCTGGACCAGCATGTGGATGCCGGTCGCCAGGTCTTTTTCATGCGCATTGAATGGGACCTGCAGGACTTTATCATTGCCAGCGGGAAAATCGGTGAGCACTTTGAAGCCCTGATAGCGAGGCCTTTCTCGATGAACTGGCGTTTGCATTTCTCCAATGAAGTGCAGCGCATGGCCCTGTTTGTGTCAAAACTCCCGCATTGTTTCTACGACATGCTGGCCCGCTACGAGGCCGGCGAGTGGCAGGTCGAGATTCCCCTGATAATCAGCAACCATACCGACATGCAGACCGCGGCCGGGCGCCTGGGTATCGACTATGTACACCTGCCGGTTAGCCCCGAAAACCGGTCGGAACAGGAGGCCAGGGCGCTTGAACTGCTGCAGCAGTACCGGATTGATTTCATTGTAATGGCGCGTTACATGCAGATCCTCGGCGCAGGGTTTATCGACAGCTACCCCGATCGTATCATCAATATTCATCATTCCTTTCTGCCGGCTTTTCCCGGCGCCAGGCCCTATCATTCCGCGCATGACCGTGGGGTGAAAATCATCGGCGCCACCAGCCATTATGCGACTGCCGAACTGGATACCGGACCAATCATCGAGCAGGACGTGGCGCGTGTGAGTCACGAAGACTCAGTCGAGGACATGATTCGCAAGGGGCGCGACCTCGAGAAGATGGTGCTGGCCCGCGCCGTGTGGCACCATCTTCACCACAACGTGCTGGTCTATGAAAACCGTACGATTGTGTTCGACTAGACAATGCAGGGGCGCAGCGAGGTGTTTTGTCACCCCCCGGGAGCGCTCCTGCATCGACTCGATCCTCACCGCCCACGCAAATTCGCTTGTATTGATATAAATCAGGCATCTCGACAGCTTGAATTACTCTTGTTGTGCGTTAGGATTGTAAGTAGTCTTTTGTTCCTGAAACCGACCAGGGGTGCGTTTTTACGAATATGAAAGTCGATATGATGACCGCCATACGCAATCTGCAAGGTATGTTCTTCAATCGGAAATACGTACAACGACATCACCTGCCAACCGGGTAAGTGATTGAAAATAAAAAGGAGAATACTGATGAAAAATCTGCGACATACCGGTGCCCTGGTGATACTGGCGTTACTGATGAGCGGATGTGCGACTACCGGTGGTGACTGGTTTGACGACTGGAAAAAATGCGCGGTGGCAGGCGGCCTGGCAGGTGCAGTGGTGGGCGCCGCCGCTGATGATAGCGACTCTGCGGTCGCTGGTGCAGTCGGCGGTGCAGTTATCGGCGGCGTAATTTGCGCCATGAGAGATAGAGAAGCAGCAGCAGGCGACGTGGATGGCGATGCCGATGGTGATGGTATTCTTGATAGTCGGGATAAATGTCCCGCTACTCCACTGGGGACACCTGTCGACAACAGTGGCTGTACGCTGGCCGAGCGCTTTACACTGGAAGGTGTAAATTTCCATCATGACTCAGCCCGCCTGACCGATGATTCGATGGCAACTCTCGATGAGGCAGCCTCAATCCTGGTTCGTCACCCTGACCTGGTCGTGGAGGTTGCCGGGCATACGGACAGTCCGGGGGCGGCGGAATACAACCTGGATCTGTCTGAACGTCGCGCGCTTGCCGTGCGCGATTACCTGATCTCCAGGGGTGCGAATGCCGACATGATCAGCGCCACGGGTTATGGTGAATCCGAGCCCATTGCCGACAATGGCACCAGGGATGGCAGGGCGTTGAATCGCCGCGTGGAGTTACGCCAACAGTAGCATCGCAGGCCAATAGCACAAAAGCCCGGCAGTTTCCGCCGGGCTTTTTTTTTGGCACGACCACGGGGCGGCGCAAGAATCTGGCGTTATACCGGGAACCTGTCTGAATCAAGCAGGGTAGTCATGGCGCAGGCCACGCTTTTCACAGGTCTGGTGTCCTTTTCCTCGCAGGACCTGCTGAATCGTCATACTCTCGTTGCGCTGCGTGTTAAACTACGCACCCTCACCTGCGTGGTAGCGCCACAGCTGCTGGCTCGTCAAACCTGCGCGGCGTGATCGAGACAATATCAAGCAAGGAGAACTGCCATGACGCGCCCCACCCACGTTTTCCTGTGGATGATCCCGTTTCTCGGCCTGGTCGCCCTGGCCGTGGCGGTGCTGTATGCACCACTGGCCGAGGCATTTATGTCAAATCCGGCGTTCAACGGCATAATTCTGCTGGTGTTCCTTGCCGGGATCATTATCAATTTTCGCCAGGTGTTCATGTTGTCTTCGGAGGTGGCCTGGATCAACAGGTACCGGGGCAAGCGCGGCTTGCTGGGGCGTCGCCGGGTGCCTGCCGCGCCGCGCATGCTGGCATCACTTGCAAAAATGCTCGGCCAGCGTGAGGAGGACCTGACCAGCCTGCCGCACCTGTCGCTGCGCGCGCTGCTCGACAGCGTGAGGCTGCGGCTCGACGAGTCCCGCGATGTATCGCGTTACATGATCGGCCTGCTAATTTTTCTCGGGCTGCTGGGCACCTTCTGGGGCCTGCTGCTGACTGTCAGTGGAGTGGGGCAGATGATCGGCACCCTCACCACCACCGGCAACAACACCACCGCCATGTTCGGCAGCCTGATGGAGGGGCTGCAAGGCCCGCTATCCGGCATGGGAACGGCTTTCAGCTCTTCGCTGTTCGGTCTTGCCGGCTCACTGGTGCTGGGTTTTCTCGATCTGCAGGCGTCCCATGCACAGAACCGCTTTTTTAACGAGCTGGAGGACTGGCTCTCGGGGGTCACGCGCTTTACGCCAAGCCGGCCGGTCGGGAATATCGAGCCCAGTGAACCGGCCTATATTCATGCCATGCTGGAGCAGACGGCGGAGACCCTCGACAAGCTGCAGCGCAACGTGGTGCGTGACGAGGAGCAGCGCCGCCAGGTCAGCGACCAGATCCTCTCGCTGGGGCGCGAAGTTGCGACCTTTGCCGATGTTGCGCGTGACAGCCAGCGCCTCCAGGTGGCGATGGCAAAGGGGCAGGCAGAACTGGCGCCGGTACTGGCCCGCCTGGCCGAGACGGGTACAACCGGCGACCCGGCGGTGCAGGAACACCTGCGCAGTCTCGATACCAATATCAAGCGTTTTGTCAGCGAGTTCAGCGCCGGCCGCGAACAACTGGCCGAGGAGATTCGCGATGAGTTGCGCATGATGAGCCGCACCCTGTCGACCTGGGCAAAGTCCGGCGCGAAGCCCGGTGCGAAGTCACGCAAGCCCACCGGTACGGGTTAGAGG
>JBATIF010000370.1:0-15459 GCA_049667605.1 Gammaproteobacteria bacterium | reverse complement strand
GGCCCCAGGTCGATGATCCAGTCGGCCGTCTTGATGACATCGAGATTGTGCTCGATCACGATGATGGTATTGCCATGATCACGCAGCCGGTGCAGTACTGTCAGCAGTTGTGCGATGTCGTGAAAGTGCAGCCCGGTTGTCGGCTCGTCAAGAATATAGAGCGTCTTGCCGGTGTCGCGCTTCGAGAGTTCACGTGCCAGCTTGATGCGCTGTGCTTCGCCGCCGGACAGGGTTGTCGCGTTCTGTCCCAGTTTCAGGTAGGACAGGCCTACGTCCATCAGTGTTTGCAGTTTGCGGGCAACGGCCGGGATCGGGCTGAAGAAGGGCAGTGCATCCTCGACCGTCATGTCCAGCACCTCGTTGATGTTCTTGCCCTTGTAGCGGACTTCGAGTGTTTCACGGTTATAGCGTTTCCCCTTGCAGACGTCGCAGGGCACGTAGATATCCGGCAGGAAATGCATCTCGACCTTGATAAGGCCGTCACCCTGGCAGGCCTCGCAACGGCCACCCTTGACATTGAAGCTGAAACGCCCGGGCTTGTAGCCGCGCGCGCGT
Source organism: Gammaproteobacteria bacterium (assembly GCA_049667605.1). Taxonomy (GTDB): domain Bacteria; phylum Pseudomonadota; class Gammaproteobacteria; order UBA9214; family UBA9214; genus UBA9214. Next base: position 14,904 of record JBATIF010000370.1, on the reverse strand, counting down.
GCCTCCTGGGTGGCGGAAAACAGTTCCCGTATCGGCGTGAACAGGCCGGTATAGGTGGCGGGGTTGGAGCGCGGTGTGCGGCCGATGGGGCTCTGGTCAATATCAACAATCTTGTCAAACTGCTCGAGTCCCTCTATGTCGTCACAGGGGGCCGCCTGCGTGGACGCCTTGTTGAGCACCTGTGCGGCGCGGCGGTAGAGCGTGTCATTGATGAGCGTGGATTTGCCGGACCCGGAAACGCCGGTGACACAGGTCATCAGGCCCACCGGAATTTCTGCCGTAACCGACTTGAGGTTGTTGCCACTGGCGGCGCGGATGATCAGCATCTGATCCGGATCAAACTGACGGGTGTGTTCCGGTATAGCGATGCGTTCACGGCCGGAGAGATAGCGTCCGGTCAGTGAATTCTTGTCGGCAATAATATCTGCCGGTGTTCCCTGCGAGACAATACGCCCGCCGTGAATACCGGCGCCGGGACCGACATCGACGACATGGTCACCGGCACGAATGGCCTCTTCGTCATGTTCGATCACGATGACGGTATTGCCGAGGTCGCGCAGGTGGGTGAGCGTGTTCAGCAACCGCTGGTTATCACGTTGATGCAGGCCGATGGAGGGTTCATCGAGTACATACATGACACCGACAAGCCCTGCACCGATCTGGCTGGCCAGCCGGATGCGCTGGGCCTCACCGCCGGAGAGTGTTTCCGCGCTGCGATCCAGCGACAGGTAGTCGAGGCCGACGTTGACCAGAAACGACAGCCGCAGGTTGATTTCCTTGAGGATCTTCCCGGCAATTTCTCCGCGGCGGCCTTCAAGATGCAGTTCGGCAAACAGTTGCCTGCTGGAGCCGACCGGCAGTGCCGTTACCTCGGGCAGGGTCTGGCCATTGACCGTGACATGCCGCGCCGCCTGGTTGAGGCGTGCGCCGTTGCAGTCCGGACAGGTATGGTTACTTAGATAGCGCGCCAGTTCCTCGCGCACCGTGGAAGATTCCGTTTCCCGGTAGCGGCGCTGCATGTTCGGGATGATGCCTTCAAAGGTGTGCTTGCGGACCACGCTGCCGCGGCGTTCATTCAGATAATTGAAACGGATCACTTCATCACCGCTGCCATGCAGGATGATCGCCTGGATGTCCGCCGGGAGTTCATTGAAGGGCGTCTCGATGTCAAAACCGTAGTGTTCCGCCAGCGCGGCGATCAACTGTGAGTAATAGGCATTGCGCCGGTCCCAGCCGCGGATAGCGCCGCCCGCGAGGCTGAGTTCGGGGTGGGCAACGACGCGATCCGGATCAAAGTACTGGCGTACGCCGAGGCCGTCACATTCCGGGCAGGCGCCGGCCGGGTTGTTGAACGAGAATAACCGCGGCTCCAGTTCAGACAGGGAGTAGCCGCATTGCGGACAGGCGAACTTTGCCGAGAACAGCAATTCCTCCTTGTCCGCATTATCCATCCAGGCAATGCGTGCCAGGCCGTCGGACAGGTGCAGTGCGGTTTCGAATGATTCGGCAAGGCGCTGCTGCAGGTCGGCGCGGACCTTGAAACGGTCGACCACGGCTTCGATCACGTGCTTGCGGCGCAGGTCGAGTTTTGGCGGTTGGTCCAGGTCAACGACCTTGCCGTCAATGCGTGCACGTATAAAACCCTGCGCACGCAATTCTTCCAGCACCTGGACATGTTCACCCTTGCGCGCCTCTATCACCGGCGCCAGCAGTATCAGCCGGCTGCCTTCCGGCAGGGACAACACGTGATCAACCATCTGGCTGACCGTTTGCGCCTCCAGCACGGTGTCATGCTGCGGGCAGTGCGGTGTGCCCACGCGCGCATACATCAGGCGCAGGTAGTCGTAGATCTCGGTAATGGTGCCGACGGTGGAGCGCGGGTTGTGCGAAGTCGATTTCTGTTCGATGGAGATGGCCGGAGACAGGCCCTCGATATGGTCAACATCCGGTTTTTCCATCATCGACAGGAACTGTCGTGCATAGGCAGACAGGGATTCCACGTAACGGCGCTGCCCCTCGGCATAGATGGTATCGAAGGCCAGCGAGGATTTGCCGGACCCCGACAGGCCGGTGATGATGATCAGTTTGTCCCGCGGCAGGTCCAGGTCAACATTCTGCAGGTTGTGGGTGCGGGCACCACGGATTGAAATCGTATCCATCTACTCTCACCTGGAAAACAGCAACCTGTTAATATACGGCGTTTTGGTGCGGCTGTACAAAGGGGATAGCGGGAGCGTGAATCAGGCAGGGAACCAGGGAATCGGCATGAGTCGCATCGAGTTGCGGGCAGCTCTTTCACTTTCAAGTGTTTACGCCGTGCGCATGCTTGGCCTGTTCATGATCCTGCCGGTATTTGCCCTGTATGCGGCTGAACTCGAGGGCGTCACCCCGGCGCTGACCGGGCTGGCCCTGGGCGCCTATGGTCTTACCCAGGCCATCCTGCAAATCCCCGCCGGCCTGCTGTCTGACCGCATCGGGCGCAAGCCCGTCATTATCGGCGGCCTGCTGGTATTTGCCGCAGGCAGTCTGCTGGCTGCACTGGCAGACAGCATCTACATCGTGATCCTCGGCCGTGCCCTGCAGGGATCGGGGGCGATAGCCGCGGCTGTTATGGCATTGACCGCGGACCTCACCCGTGAGGAACACCGCATCAAGGCCATGGCGCTGATCGGCATGAGTATTGGCCTGGCCTTTGCCGCGGCCATGATACTCGGACCAGTGCTGAATGAGTGGGTGGGTGTCCCCGGCATCTTCTGGATTACCGCCGTTCTTGCTCTTGCCGCGGTGCTGATAGTGGCCTTCGTGGTGCCACAACCACTCATCAGTCGACCGCACCGCGAGGCCGAGACCATCCCGGCCCAGCTCGGCCGTATTTTGCGTCATCCCGGGTTGCTGCGCCTCGATGCCGGCATTCTCATCCTGCATGCCGTACTCACGGCAAGCTTCGTGGTTATGCCGCTGGTGTTGCGCGACGAGGCGGGCATTGCGTCTGCCGATCACTGGAAGGTCTACCTGCCGGTGTTGCTGTGTTCCGTGCTGGCCATGCTGCCGTTGATCATCCAGGCGGAACGCAAGGGACGTACTCGGGCTGTTCTGCTGCTCTCCATCGGTCTGCTGGGTCTGGCGGAGCTCGGCCTCTACCTGGTCCCCGTCAGCATCGTCAGCATGGTGATTCTGCTGATCGTGTTCTTTACTGCAGTCAACCTGCTCGAGGCGATGCTGCCGTCACTGGTCTCGCGCATCGCGCCGGTGGACTGTCGCGGGACGGCCATGGGGGTCTATTCCAGCGCCCAGTTTCTGGGGGTATTCCTGGGGGGCACGTTGGGGGGTGTCTTACACGGTCTGTCCGGGCTGCATGCTGTTTTTCTGATGGCGGCGCTGGCTATACTGGCATGGCTGCTGCTGGCGGCTTCCATGACGCTGCCGGCGAAGCTTAGTACCTATCTCTACAGGATTGGTGCGATCGCGCAGGGCGGCGCTGCCGCCCTGTCCCGGCAACTGTCTGCGCTACAAGGAGTTTCCGAGGTGGTCGTGGTGGAGGAGGAGGGTATTGCCTACCTGAAGGTGGACAAACGCCACTTCAACGAGGCCGACTTGCCACAGAAACCCGCGGGTTTTGTCGGCCCGCGGCCATAGAACCCCGGCAGGCCTTGGCATAGAATAAGCAGCAACGTCGACCGGTAACACAAACGCGGCGGCCAGCGGGCCGATGAAACCCATACATAACAGGAGAGCATCATGTCACGAGGAGTAAACAAGGTCATTCTGGTCGGCAATCTCGGCAAGGATCCGGAAGTACGCTACATGCCGAATGGCAACGCGGTTGCCAATATTACCCTGGCCACCTCAGAATCCTGGAAGGACAAAACCAGCGGTGAACAGCAGGAAAAGACGGAATGGCACCGCATAGTCATGTTCCGGCGCCTTGGCGAGATTGCCGGGGAATATTTGAAGAAAGGCTCGCAGGTCTATATCGAGGGCAAGCTGCAGACCCGCAAGTGGCAGGACAAGGACGGTAACGACCGCTACACGACCGAGATCGTTGCCAACGAAATGCAGATGCTCGGCAGCCGTGGTGGCAGTGCTAATTTTTCGGGCGAATCCGCTGCTGCCCCGGCGGCCAAGGCCGCGCCTGCTCCCGCGGCCGCTGGTGACTTCGATGACGACATCCCGTTCTGAACCCGATTGTTGTCTGTAAATAAAAAAAGCCTGCATTGCAGGCTTTTTTTTTGCATGTGTCGCAAGCAGGCAGGATAGTAAAACAGCAAGGCGAGTAACCATCAAGCGGCTGTTTCCAGGACGGGACGTACTACATTAAATCGTCCCGGCAGGTGGGAACCATTCACCGTATCTAGGCAAAAAAAGAAATCAAGATCCCAAGATATAGGGTTTCGAATCGGTTTATAATATATCGAAACGGGTGATTTTCAGGGCTGATTCCGAGCCATAAAACCACTCGTGACCTTCAATCTTGGCAAGTTACTCTAGGTAATTCTGCCAAGCTTTTGATTTCTAATTTATATGTTGCTCGAGTTCCTGTATAAAATCGGGAAATTCGGCTAAGTCACTGTCCAGATGGAGATTTTTTCCTGATATAGCTTGACGTATCCAGCCTTCCTCCCTATAGTGTCGCAAAGTGGGGCTTAGTGGTAATTAATGGGTTTCAAGGGAGCCAAGGGGGGCGATTTTGTTCAAAGGTGGCAGCACGCTCAATCTGGATGCGAAAGGTCGCCTGGCCCTGCCGACCCGTTATCGTGAAGATCTCATTTCGCGCTGTGAAGGCCGTGTCGTGCTGACGGTCCACGACGATCGCTGCCTGTTGCTGTATGCCCTGCCGGACTGGGACGAGATCGAACGCAAACTCGTGCGTCTTCCCAACCAGAACAAGCGCACCCGCACCCTGCAGCGCATGCTGCTCGGTCATGCAACCGAACTCGAAATGGACAAGAGCGGGCGGATTCTGATTTCGCCGCGACTGCGTGAGTTTGCATCGCTGGAAAAGCGCGTTGTGCTGGCAGGCCTGGGTAACAAGTTTGAAATCTGGAACGATGAAGCCTGGGACAAGCGCTGTAATGAATGGAGTTCGGATGACGGTAATGAAGACCTGCCCGATTCACTGGAACAACTGACGCTCTGATCGTGGCTATTGATTATTTACACCAGCCGGTGCTGCTCAACGAGACACTGGAGGGACTGGCAATTCAACCCGATGGCGTCTACGTGGACGGAACATTCGGTCGTGGCGGACATGCAGGCGCAATTCTTGCGGCGCTTGGGCCGCAGGGCCGTTTGCTGGCAATAGACAAGGATCCGGAAGCCGTGCATTCGGGCAGTATGCAATTTGGTGATGATCCTCGTTTTGAAATTGAGCAGGGTGCGTTCACGATGCTGAGCCGCATGGTTGCACAGAGAAATCTGATGGGCCGTATCAACGGCCTGTTGCTTGACCTCGGTGTTTCCTCGCCCCAGCTGGATGACTCATCACGCGGCTTCAGTTTTTCCGCAGATGGCCCCCTCGATATGCGCATGGATCCGACGTCCGGTGTGAGTGCGGCAGAATGGCTGGAGCAGGCCGATGAGCGGGCAATAAGCGACGTCCTGAAGAACCTTGGTGAAGAACGCTTCGCACGTCGTATTGCCCATGCAATCGTCGAGTTGCGTGCAACACAACCGCTGCGCACAACACGCCAGCTGGCTGAACTTGTTGCAACAGCAATTCCCGTGCGCGAAAAGAACAAGCACCCGGCAACCCGCAGTTTCCAGGCGATCCGGATTTTTATCAATCACGAACTGGATGACGTCAGGGACGTGCTCGACCAGGTGCTCGATGTGCTGGCTCCCCGTGGCCGCCTGGTTGTTATAAGTTTTCATTCACTTGAAGACCGCATCGTCAAGCGTTTTATCAGGCATGAATACCAGGGTGAGCAGCCGCCGCTTGAATTTCCGCTTGCAGGCATGGATTACCAGCCGCGGCTGCGGCCGGTCGGCAAGGCGGTGCGTGCCGGCAACGAAGAACTGGCCGGCAATCCGCGTGCGCGCAGTGCAGTACTCAGGGTGGCGGAGCGTTTGCAATGACGGTGCATCCGCTTGCATTGCTGATTCTCGTGCTTGCGGTCATCACCTCGTCCATTGGCGTGGTGTATGCAAAACACCAGAGCCGCAAGTTGTTTATTGAATTGCAGTCGCTGGCTAATGACAGGGATAACATGGATATCGAGTGGGGACAGTTACAGCTCGAGCAAAGTACGTTGACGACACAGGGTCAGGTTGAAAGTGCTGCCCGTGAAAGTCTCGGCATGGTGAACCTGTCACACGCCAACACGGTCATCGTAAAACCATGAGCCGCAATCCGACAAGGATTCTGTACCGGGGGCGCCGCGTCTTCCTCTACCTGTGTATGGGTGTGGCTGCCGTGCTGCTGGTGTGGCGAGCGGTTAGCCTGCAGGTGCTGGACAACCAGTTTCTGCAGGACCAGGTGCAGGCGCGTCATTTGCGCGTCGTCGGCCTGTCGGCACACCGGGGCATGATTAGCGACCGTAACGGCGAACCGCTGGCCATCAGCACGCCGGTCGAATCCGTCTGGATCAACCCGCAGCAGCTGGGTGGTGAACAGCAACGCATCCCGGAGCTTGAACAGGTACTGTCACTCGCGCATGGAACCGTAAAAAACCTGCTGGCCGAACGCGCCGAACGTGAATTTGTTTATTTGCAGCGACATGTCAGTCCGGCGCTGGCCGGGCGCGTCTCCGGGCTGGATATTCCCGGCGTCTATCTGCAGCGCGAATACCGGCGTTATTACCCGGCCGGTGAGGTTGCAGCGCATGTGCTCGGCTTTACCAACATCGACGATGTTGGCCAGGAAGGGCTGGAACTGGCCTATGAAGAGTGGCTCCGCGGTGAACCCGGCGCGAAGCGCGTTATCAAGGACGGCAAGCGCAATATTATCGCGGATATTGAAAGCATTCGCCGTCCGCGTCCGGGAAAAGACCTGGTTCTGAGTATCGATCATCGTATCCAGTACCTGGCTTATCGTGAACTGAAAAAAGCACTGCAGGATCACAAGGCACGCTCGGCTTCGGCCGTGGTGCTCGATGTTAACAGCGGTGAAGTGCTGGCAGTCGTAAACCAGCCGGCATTCAATCCCAACAACCGCCACGGCTTGCGCAGCAGTCATGTGCGCAACCGTGCGCTAACCGATGTGTTCGAACCGGGATCGACCATGAAGCCATTCATTGTGGCAACTGCCCTGGAGAGCGGGCGATATCAACCCGGGACACCGGTACTGACTTCACCGGGCTGGTTCCAGGTCGGTGTAAACACGGTGCGCGATGTCCATGATTACGGCCAGCTGGATGTTGCCGGCGTAATCCGAAAGTCCAGTAATGTGGGTATCAGCAAGATTGCCCTGTCGTTGCCCGCAAAGGACATCTGGACGCTGTTATCCGATGTTGGTTTCGGCGTACAGAGCTTCAGCAGTTTTCCCGGTGAGGCATCGGGCCTGCTTCCCTTTCATGGTGGCTGGAACCCGATTGAAACCGCAACGCTGTCTTTCGGCTACGGAATTTCCGTAACACCGCTGCAGCTGGCCCAGGCCTACGCCGTACTGGCAGCAGATGGCATCAAGCGGCCGGTTACCTTCCTCAGGCAAGACACGGCGGCGCAAGAGCAGCGGGTGATGCCGCTGCAGGTAGCACGCCAGGTGCGCGATATGCTGGAGCAGGCCGCCGGGCCTGACGGTACCGCGCCGGCGGCGCGCGTTGCGGGTTACCGCGTTGCCGGCAAGACCGGTACGGTGCGCAAGTCGGAAGCAGGCGGCTATTCGGACAGCAAGTACCTGGCGGTATTTGCCGGTATGGCGCCGGCCAGTAATCCGCAACTTGCCATGGTCGTGATGATTGATGAACCCTCGAATGGAAAATACTATGGCGGGCAGGTTGCAGCGCCGGTGTTTTCAAGCGTTATGTCGGGGGCATTACGCCTGCTGGCGGTGCCGCCGGACAATGTGCCGTTGCTGCAAACACGGCTGGATTCTGCAGGAGAACCTGCATGATGTCGGCTGAAGCGATGGCTGCAGAGCATACCCTGTCCGGGTTACTGCATGGTTTTGATGACGTTAAGGTCAGCTACGATCTTGCAGTCAGCGGTATCGCTCTTGACAGTCGCAAGGTGCAGGCAGGCGATTTGTTCCTCGCGGTTGCCGGGGCACATACACATGGACTTCAGCATGCCCGCCAGGCCATTGCCCTGGGTGCGACTGCCGTAGCATGGGAGCCGCTTGCCAACAATGCCGGCCTTGCGGAAATGGCCGCACTGTTGCCGGTACCCGTGGTGGCCGTCCCCGATCTTCGCCACCGGGTCGGGGTTATCGGCGGCCGTTTCTACGGTCATCCGTCGCATGGCCTGTTTGTGATCGGCGTCACCGGTACGGATGGCAAGACCTCGGTGTCTCATTTCATTGCCCAGGCGCTGAACAGCGGTGACCGGCGTTGCGGCGTGATCGGCACGCTCGGTTACGGCCTGTATGGCGAGTTGTCTTCAGCTACACATACAACGCCCGATGCGCTGACAGTGCAACAGTCGCTTTACGATATGCAGCAACAGGGTGCACGCTGTGTTGTTGCGGAGGTTTCCTCACATGCCATGGACCAGGGACGCGTCCGTGGCGTGGATTTTGATATAGCGGTGTTGACCAACCTGAGCCGCGATCACCTGGATTACCACGGCAATGTCGAGGCCTACGCATGCGCCAAGCGTAAATTATTTCATGCCGATGGCCTGCGCTATGCCGTTATCAATGCAGATGACAGTTTTGGCGCCGCCCTGCTTGATGATATTCCGCCCGGCGTCGCTCCGATTGCCTATCGCCTCGAGAATGAACCGTTTCGTACGCGCTTCCCGGCGCAGTGGGTGATCGGGCGCAACCTCGAATTCAGCAGCACGGGACTGTGCATGGATGTGAATACGCCCTGGGGCGGAGGCAGCCTGCAGAGTTCCCTGCTGGGGCGTTTCAATGCCAGCAACCTGCTTGCCGCGCTTGCCAGCCTGTGTGTGACGGGCCTGCCGTTTAAAGAGGCCCTCAGGCGTCTTGCAGTAACGCACACGGTACCCGGGCGCATGGAGCGTTTCGATGGAGGTGCTGCACACCCGCTGGTAGTGGTCGATTATGCACATACCGCAGGAGCGCTGGAGGCGGTGCTGGTCTCGCTGCGCGAACATTGTTCCGGCAGGCTGTGGTGCGTGTTCGGTGCCGGTGGCGACCGTGACCGTGGCAAGCGGCCATTGATGGGCGCGGTTGCCGAGCGTTTCGCCGACGAGGTGATGCTCACCGATGACAATCCGCGTAGCGAGGATCCACAACAGATAATTGATGAAATACTGGCCGGAATAAAGCAGCCGGCGCGAGTGCACGTCGAGCATGATCGTGCTCACGCTATTACCCGGGCGATGCAGCAGGCAGGACCGGATGATCTCGTGTTGATTGCCGGGAAAGGCCACGAGACGGTACAGATTATCGGTACGCGTGCCGTGCCGTTCAGTGATCGTGAGCGTGTCAGGGCATTGCTGCGGGAATGGACGCGATGATGGCCATGCAGCTTTCAGAAGCCGCACGGGCACTGGATGGCCGCTACTCGCCCGTGGATGTCGCCTTTCGCGGTGTCAGCACGGACAGCAGGACACTCGAGGCAGGCAGCCTGTTCTTTGCCTTGCAGGGACCGAACTTCGACGGCCATGAATACCTCGCCGAAGCGCGGCAACGCGGCGCAAGCGCGGCTGCCGTGAGCAGGCAGTGCCGCAGCGAACTGCCGCTGCTCGAGGTCGGTGATACGCGGCTCGCACTCGGCAGCCTGGCGGGGTACTGGCGCTCCAGGTTTTCGCTCCCGGTCATCGCGATTACCGGCAGTAACGGCAAGACCACCGTACGGGCCATGCTGAAAGCCATCCTGGCGCGCTGTGGGCAGACGCTGTCGACGCAGGGCAATCTGAATAACGATATTGGCCTGCCGTTGACGCTGGCACGCCTCGGACACGGGGATGAATTTGCCGTGCTGGAGATGGGTGCGAACCACCCCGGTGAAATCGGCTACCTGGCCGGTATTGCAAAAGCGGATGTCGGTCTCGTCACCAATGCCGGGCCGGCACACCTCGAAGGCTTTGGTGACGTGGAGGGTGTTGCACGCGCAAAGGGCGAGTTGTTTGCCAGCCTCCACAAGGACGCAGTGGCGGTGATTAATGCCGATGATGAATTTGCCCCCCTGTGGCGCGAGTTGGCGGCGCATTGCCGGGTTGTCGATTTCGGCCTGGACTCCGATGCCGCGGTGCATGCTGACTGGAGCGGTGACGCACACGGCAGTGATGTCAGGCTTGTGACCGGGCAGGGAGAGATTGACGTGCACCTGTCATTGCCGGGAAGACACAATGTTATGAATGCACTCGCTGCCTGTGCGGCATCAATGGCCGCCGGTGCCGGCCCGGATGCGGTGCGTGACGGGCTGGCGTCAGTGTCGGCGGTCCCGGGACGCTTCAATATTCACCAATTGCCCGGCGATGTCACCCTCATCGACGATACCTACAATGCCAACCCGGAATCCCTGCAGGTAGCGCTGGATGTGCTGGCGCAGGCCCATGGTGAAACCTGGCTGGTGCTTGGCGATATGGGTGAGCTGGGTGCCGGGGAGTCTGCGCTGCACCGCAATGCGGGCCACCAGGCACGGGCGGCCGGCGTCAGCCGGCTGTATACGCTCGGCGAACTGTCACAGCAGGCCATTGCCACTTTCAACGGCAAGGGTCGTGCCTTTGGCATGCTCGATGAACTGCTTGCCGCCCTGGAAAATGACATGACAAGTCCGCTGCATATCCTGGTGAAGGGGTCACGGCGCATGCGCATGGAACGTGTCATCGAAGGGCTGCGTGCACAGCAGCTCAAGCGTATTTCGTCGACCGGGGAGGGCTGCTAGCATGCTCCTTTACCTTGCTGAATACCTGAGCCAGTACCACAGTGGCTTCAATGTTTTCCAGTACCTTACCCTGCGTGCCATCCTTGGCGTGTTAACGGCATTGCTGCTTTCATTTATTGTCGGGCCGGAGATGATACGCAGACTGGGCCGTTACCAGATAGGACAGTCGGTGCGCAATGACGGCCCGGAGTCCCACCTGGTGAAGGCGGGTACTCCGACCATGGGTGGTGCGCTGATCCTGGTTGCAGTCGCGGTTGCGACCCTCATGTGGGCGGATCTTGGCAATCATTATGTCTGGGTGGTACTGCTGGTGACGATCCTGTTCGGTGCTATCGGCTGGGTTGATGATTATAAAAAACTGGTGTTGAAGAACTCCGACGGGCTGTCGGCGCGTAGCAAGATATTCTGGCAATCCATGGTTGCATTGAGCGTTGCGGTATTCCTTTTCATTAGCGCGGATAGACCTGCCGAGACGGCGCTGATCGTTCCCTTCTTCAAGGATATTGCGATAAACCTTGGCTGGTTCTATGTGGCACTGACCTATTTTGTAATTGTCGGCACCAGCAATGCAGTCAACCTGACTGACGGACTCGACGGGCTTGCAATTTTGCCGACCGTCTTGATTGCCGGTGCGCTCGGGGTGTTTGCCTACACCACCGGCAACGTGAAGATTGCCACCTACCTGAGTATTCCATACATATCCGCGACAGCCGAGCTGGTCGTTTTTTGCGGCGCACTGGTGGGTGCAGGGCTGGGCTTTCTCTGGTTCAACGCTTACCCCGCCATGGTGTTCATGGGGGATGTCGGTGCGCTGGCGCTGGGTGCGGCGCTCGGGATTGTCGCCGTGCTGGTGAGGCAGGAACTGGTGTTCATGGTAATGGCCGGTGTGTTCGTTATGGAGACCGTGTCAGTAATTCTGCAGGTAGGTTCGTACAAGCTGACGGGCAGGCGCATTTTTCACATGGCGCCGTTGCATCATCATTTTGAATTGAAGGGCTGGCCGGAACCGCGCGTCATTGTGCGTTTCTGGATTATTACGGTGATTCTCGTGCTGGTTGGCCTGGCAACGCTGAAGATTCGCTGAAGTAGATGCAAGAGAACAGGGAGTTTGTTGAGGTGGTCAAGACAAGCAGGTTTTATGCGGGTTATAAATGATGGCGGTCCCGGTAGCGTTAATGACAAATACGTTTAACAATGCGAGCAGAACGCTGGTGGTTGGACTCGGTGAAACGGGTTTGTCCGTGGCGCGCTACCTGTCACGCCAGGGTGTTGCCGTTGCCATCGTCGACAGCCGCGAGAACCCTCCGGGCCTGGAAAAGCTGCGTGCCGAGCTGCCCGCCGACGTGGCCCTGTTCCTCGGCGGCTTTCATGCAGAGGCCTTTGCACGTGCCGAGCAGATTGTGATCAGCCCCGGGGTGTCCGCCAGGGAGCCTGAAATTGCAGCGGCAATTGCACGCGGTGTGCCGCTGGTCGGTGATATCGAGTTGTTTGCACGGGCAGCGACGGCAGCGGTGCTGGCAGTGACCGGCTCCAACGGGAAAAGCACGGTTGTCACCCTGCTCAGCGCAATGGCGCGCCGCGCCGGAATTGATGTGCGTACCGGCGGCAATATCGGCACCCCGGCGCTTGACCTGATCGATGCAACGGAGCCCGACCTGTACGTGCTGGAACTGTCGAGCTTTCAGCTTGAAACCGTCGAATCACTGCAGCCGCAGGCAGCTGTGGTGCTCAATGTGAGCGCCGATCACATGGATCGTTACAAGGACCTTGCTTCCTATGCCGCGGCAAAACAGGCGGTATACCGGCATGCGGCTATACAGGTTGTGAACGCTGATGATCCGTTGGCTGCCAGTCTTGCCGACGCGGCGCGTCCGCAACTGCGCTTTACGCAGCAGCCGCCGCAAGAAAACGCATACGGGCTTGTTGAGCATGCGGGAGAGACCTGGCTGGCGCACGGCACTGAACGTTTGATGCCGGCGCGCAAGGTGCGCATGGCCGGACGTCACAATCTGATGAATGCGCTGGCAGCACTGGCGCTGGGTGAATCAGCCGGACTGCCACTTGCGGCAATGCTGGAAACGCTGGCGGAGTTCCAGGGCTTGCCACACCGGATGCAGCATGTTGTCACGCACAACGGGGTGCAGTGGTACAACGATTCAAAGGGTACCAATGTGGGTGCAACCCTGGCGGCCATCGAGGGTATCGAGGGACGCATCGTCCTGATTGCCGGCGGTGACGGCAAGGGCGCAGACTTTTCCCCGCTGGCCGATGCCATGCGTCGCAAGGGAAGCGGCGCTGTCCTGATCGGCAAGGATGCAACCCTGCTCGAGGCCGTACTGGGCGGCGTCGTGCCCGTGGCGCATGCCGCGGACATGACCCGGGCCGTGACCCTGGCGGCAGCCATGGCGCAACCAGGCGATTGCGTGCTGTTATCCCCCGCCTGTGCAAGTACCGATATGTACCGCAACTTTGTCGAGCGTGGCGATGTGTTCATGAGGGCGGTGAAGGAGGTCCTGAAAACATGACAGCCGCTGCCTGCCAGGCCCGCTATCTCGGTACGCGCGGCGTGCGTTTGCCCAGGACCGACTACTGGCTGCTGTTCAGTGCGGCAGCCCTTGCCGGGCTCGGCCTGGTTATGGTGGCGTCCGCATCTGTTACCTTTGCCGACCGTGAGCTTGGCAGGCCGTTCTATTATGCAGTTCGCCAGCTCGTGTATATCGGTGGCGGGGTATTCATTGGCGCTATCCTGTTTCGCATGCCACTGGCACTTCTGGCAAAAATGGCGCAGCTCCTGTTGTTGTTGTCTTTTATGCTGCTGCTGCTGGTGCTGGTCCCCGGTGTCGGCGTGGAAGTAAACGGGGCGGTTCGCTGGATCAATGTCGGCCTCTTCAGGCTGCAGGTTTCCGAGCCAGCCAAGTTGTTGTTCATTATCTACCTGGCGGCTTACCTGGCGCGCCACGGGGATGAGCTGCACGCGCATATCAGCGGCTTCCTGAAGCCGCTTGGGCTATTGTCGATTGTATGCGTGTTGCTGCTGCTGGAACCTGATTTTGGTGCAACCGTTGTGCTGGCGGCGACCGTCATGGGTATGATTTTCATGGCGGGTGTGAAGTTGATACAGTTTGCCGGCCTGCTCGGCAGCGGCGGCTTGCTGCTCGGCGGACTTGCCGTCTCATCGCCCTATCGAATGGAGCGCCTGACCACCTTCATGAATCCCTGGGCCGATCCGTTTGACAGCGGCTTTCAGCTGACCCAGTCATTGATGGCTATTGGTCGCGGTGAATGGCTGGGGGTCGGCCTGGGTGCAAGCGTGCAAAAACTTTTTTACCTGCCGGAAGCGCACACCGATTTTGTATTCGCGGTGCTCGCCGAGGAACTCGGCCTGCTGGGCGTGTGTGTCGTTATCGCACTGTATACACTGCTTGTCTGGCGCGCCTTTGTTGTTGCTGCCCAGGCGGCGAAGGCGGATAACCTGTTTGCATCCTACCTGGCATACGGCATCGGCATCTGGTTCGGACTGCAGAGTTTCGTCAATATCGGCGTCAACATGGGCCTGTTGCCGACCAAGGGCCTGACGCTGCCACTGATGAGTTACGGTGGTTCAAGCATGGTGGTTATGTGTGCAGCCGTGGCCCTGTTGCTGCGTATCGATTATGAAACGCGCTCTGCAACAAACGCCCTGTCTGCGGGTGGCCGGGCCACCGCCTTGCGAAGAAAGGTGCCGGCATGATCTCGTCTGCCAACAGCCGTCGACCCGTGCTGATCATGGCGGGCGGTACCGGCGGACACGTGTTTCCTGCGCTGGCCGTTGCCAGGGAGTTATCCGCGCAGGGTATTTCCGTCTCCTGGCTGGGAACGCAGCGCGGGCTGGAGGCGCGCGTGGTGCCGGCTGCCGGTTACCCGCTTGCAACGCTGCGGGTTTCCGGGCTGCGCGGCAAGGGTGTGCTGC
>JBATIF010000369.1:0-3686 GCA_049667605.1 Gammaproteobacteria bacterium | reverse complement strand
GCCAAATACATGTCCGCTGCGGCAAGGGAAACAAGGACAGAATTACATTTTTTACCAGACTGCCTTGCTGCGCCAATACTTTCACAACTTGAACGGTCCAGGGTAATCCACAAAATGGACATCGATGAGGGTCAGGGCGAAGTGCAACTGCCCTTTGCCCTGGCCCGCAAATACTCCAATGCAGGTAAAGAATGAAAGTGGCAACATGTCTTCCCGGCAACGCGGCGTTCTGTTGATCCTCTGCCGGGCGTAATATGCAGACACCTCTGGTTTGACACCAATGTCAGCCGTGCCATCAAGCAGTCAGTGTGCACCTCAGGCATTCAAAAACACGTTAGCGTGCATACACTTCGTCATTCATTCGCAACGCATCTGCTTGAAAATGGTTACGATATCCGCACGGTCCAGGAACTGCTCAGGCACAAGGACGTCTCGAAAACCATGATTTCCACGCACGTCCTGGACAAGGGCGGTCGCGGGGTGCGCAGCCCGCTAGACAATACCTAGGGTCGTTTCGGGCGGTCAACGCTATTTTGAAACATCCCCTGTTTCTCCCTGAACAGCGCGGAGATGTCCTCATCACCAAAGCCGGCTGCCATCAACCTGCGGTAATGGATCAGTGTCATCTCGATAACCGGCAGGGCAACGTCGAACTGCTCGGCCATTTGCTTGCAGATGGCAAGGTCCTTGTGATGCAGTGCGACACGAAAGCCCGGCTCGAAATTGCCGGCTGTCATGCTCGCGCCGCGGTGCTCGAGGAACCAGTTGCCGGCCGCCCCGCTGCCAACCACCTCGATGACCTTGTCCATCGGCAGCCCGAGCGCCTGTGCAAAGGCGAGCGCCTCGGTGACGGCCTGGTTGATACCGGCGGCCATCACCTGGTTGACGGCCTTGGTGGACTGCCCGGAGCCGACCGGCCCCATGTGTGCAACGCGCCCGGCGATCGAATCCAGCACCGGGCGGACTTGATCGAGCACGGCCCGGTCACCGCCGATCATCATGGCAAGCGTACCCTGGCGCGCACCCTCGATACCGCCGGAGACCGGCGCATCGAGAAAGGCACAGTCATTTTTCTGCAACAATGCGGCGGCCTGCTGCGCGGTTTTGCGGCTGACGGTGGAGGTATCGAGCACGACCTTGCCGGCATCTAACCCGGGCTGCATGGCCCTGATCATCTCGAGTACATCCGCGTCCGCGGACACCGACAGGATTATGAGATCGCACTGCTCAGCCAGTGCTGCCGGAATGGCTGCAACCGCCACGCCGAGTTCAGCAGCAAGCTGTTGTGCCTTTTCAGCAGTGCGATTCCAGACCACCTCGAGGTAGCCGGAGCGGCAGAGATTGCGTGCCATGGGCGCACCCATGGCACCGAGTCCGATAACGCCGGTTTTCATAAACGTTTGTTCCCGTGGCCAGGCATGGCAAGATATTTTTGCATTCGCTGAGTCAAGCCGTCCTCTTTATTCCCTGCCGCACCATTTTTCGATATCGGCCTGCATGAGAGCTGTTGCCTCGGCACGCTCCCTGTCCGTGAAGTCGACACGCTGGCCGTCGCTGCCAGTCCGGTAAACGCGCCCTGCCTCCATGAACTTCTGGTAATTAATTCTTGCACGGCGGCAGTTCTCCTCGCGCTCTTCAGTTTCGATCTTTTGCTCGGCAGCCTTTTGTTGCTGCGCTGCATTCTCCTCGCGATAGGCACGCAACAGCCGCTTGCGCTGCTCCCTGCGTATCTGCATGTTTTTATCCAGCTTCGGCCCCGCCCTGGGAACAAAAATGGCTGACTCGCCTTTGCAGGGCTTGTCGCTATAAGCAACGCCCGCATCGGGATCGGTGCATTTATAGATTTCTGCAGATGCCTCCATGCCGGCGAGCATGCCTGCAGCAATAAACACGGTGAAAACTTTTATTGCACACCTGCTGAATATTTCACTGTTCATGGAAGTGTTATTTCTCCCGCAACCTGTCCAGGCAAAGCCGCTGGCGCCTGTCGAACAGGTGTTTCGCCCCGATGCTGACGGCTGCCATGGTGCCCATCCCGGTACCGGCGCTAATCAGGAACATGATCAGGATCTGGTATTTCACCGCCTCGACCGGGGCAGCGCCGGCCAGTATCTGCCCGGTCATCATGCCCGGCAGGCTGACAATCCCGGCCGCAGCCATGGCGTTGATGATCGGGATCATGCCGCTGCGAATCGCCTGTCTGCGGATTTCGGAGATCGCTTCATCCGCACGTTCACCGAGCATCAGGCGCGCCTCGATCACGCTGCGCTGCTCCCATGCGGTAGTTGTAAGACGGTCCATGGCAATCGCGATACCGTTCATGGTATTGCCCAGCAGCATACCGAGCAAGGGTATCGCATATTGCGGTTCATACCACGGTGTCTCTCCAAGAATGATGATAAGGGCGAACACGGTGACTGCAAACGAGGACAGGAACATCGAGAAGGTGCCGACCGCATAACCCCACCAGCCTTTAAAGCGTCGTTCCTGCCGCGCCATGACCTCGCGCCCGGCAACCAGCAACATGAACATGGCCATCAGCGCGACCCAGCCGAGCTGTGAATTCGCAAACAGGACTTTCAGTACCAGGCCGATCAAGGTCAGCTGGATCGCGGTCCTGGCGGCCGCAATTAGAAGCTGCTGGCTGATTCCGGTTTGCAGGCGCAACGACAGCATGGCCAGCAATATCACCAGCAGCGCTGCAATAGCCAGGTCGGTAATTGTCAACGTAACCATCGTGTCCACTCCATCTCATGCTGCTGCAGCTGGCCGTCCACCACTTCATAATAACGGTTGGCAACCCGCCTGACCTGCTCGCTGTCATGACTGACCCAGATGACCGCCGCGTCATGACTGCGGCGGTACTGCGTGATAACCGCCTCGATGCGCCGGGTATTTTCCGGGTCGAGGTTCGCCGTCGGCTCATCGAGCAGCAATACCCGCGGCCGGTTGGACAACAGGCGCATCAGGGCGAGGCGCTGCCGCTCACCACTGGAAAGCCGGCTGACCGGCTGTTCAAGGACGGACGTCGACAGGCCAATGTGCTCGAGCGCTATGGGCACACCGTCACGAAAATGATCGATGGCGCGCGGCAGCCACCAGCAGCTTTCAGGTGGCAGCAATGCCACCCGGGTGCGCCACTCGTTTGCAGCAATACGGTTCGAATCGGTACCCTCGAGAAACATCTGACCCTCATGCAGGTCAAGATCGGCGATTGCGCGCAGCAATTGCGATTTGCCGCAACCGGATGGCCCGGAGATACACAGGCAGTCACCGCTATCGACATCCAGCGACAGCGGCCCGATCATCAGGCGGCGCAGATTCTTGATTTGCAGCAGCGGTGGTGCTTTACTCACGGCTGTTTATTCTATTCCGGGAATTATCATGACAGAGCCAACCATTGCACAAAAAACGCCTTATGAACAGGAACTGGAAGCAGGCACCTACTGGTGGTGCGCCTGCGGCAAATCAAAAAACCAGCCGTTTTGCGACGGCTCGCACAAGGGCAGTGAATTTACCCCGGTGAAATTCGAACTCACGGAAAAGAAAAAAGTCTGGCTATGCGGTTGCAAGCACAGCAGCGACAAACCGTTCTGCGACGGTACCCATAAAAAACTGTAGGGGCGGATCACATCCGTGATGCCTCACTGTCAGGATTCGCCCTGACGGGCGAGGTACTTTTCTTT
>JBATIF010000368.1:0-4312 GCA_049667605.1 Gammaproteobacteria bacterium | reverse complement strand
TCACTGGCAGCAACCGTTCCAGGCACCGCCACAGTGGCAGCATGCTGTTGCAGCCAGGACCAGATCTGCAACGGGCTGATTTCACCGAAATGCAGGTGCGCGGACAGGTGTGATGTCCCTGACGATGACGGTAGATTGCGATTGCCAGCATAATCAAGCAGCCGTTCATCAGCAAAACGCTCCAGCGCCTGCCAGGCACCGTCTTCACCTGGTTGCCAGTGGTCGTGGAACGCCTTGTCCCAGCCAATGACGGGCAGCAGCTGCAGGGATTCGATGCGGATGTCCTTGAATTGTTTGCGTCCCGGAATGGCGGGCAGTTCAGCCGGCCGTTGCACGGGCTCGCGCGAGGGTCCGATGTCATGCAGCTTCTTCCAGAAGGGCGTGAATACGCGGTAGGGTGTTGCGTCTTTTTTCAGATGTTCCAGCGGTTCGCGCAGCAGTGCGGCCTTGTGTGTGCTTACCTCGCAGCCCTGTTGTTCAAATACCTGTCGCAGGTGTGCATCGCGCTTGATAGCGGCGGGTTCATAACACCGGTTCCACGCCAACCTGCCTGTGCCGCTTTGTTTGAGCAGCTTCGACAGGATGGTTTGCGTGTCTCCGCTGTAAACAAGAAGCTCGCTGCCGCATTTCTGCAAGTCGCGTTGCAAGGTGCTGAGGCTGTGATGCAGCCACCAGGCACTTGCAGCTCCCAGTGGCCAGTCCGCAGCGGGCTCATCATGGATGTAGACAGGGATGGGAATGCGGCCTTCGTCAAGCAGGCTCTGCAACGCGGGGTTGTCAGCGAGGCGCAGATCACGGCGCAACCAGAGCAGTGCTGGGGACATTTCAGCGGTGCCTGTTTATTGCCTTGTTGATCAGCTGTAAACCGGCTGCAATATTTTCACCCAGGTAAACTGCGCCGGCTTGTTCAAGTTTTTCGCGCTGCGAAACCGACGTCTTTCCGCCAACGAAAACCGGCGTATCGATCCGCCCAAGCAGTTCGGGCAAGCCTGTCTCCAGTGCCTCGCGTGAGGGTTTTGAGGCGCTCGACAGGATGACACCGGCGCAGGCTTTCCTGGCGAGCACCCCGGGGATTTGATGCAACGGTGTATTGGCGCCGAGTATCAGCACCCGGTAGCCGGAATTGACTGCGGCGAGCGCAAAAAACAACAGGCCGATCTCATGCAGTTCACCTGGCAGGCAGGCCAGCAAAAGCAGGGGCCCGCCGCCGCGCTGGTTCATATGATGAATGCGGGTGCCGAGTTTATTGCGCAGGTAAACCGAGAAAAAGTGTTCTTCGGCGATACCGGTTTCACGGTTTTTCCAGCGCTCGCCCAGCAGGCGCAGTAGCGGGGTGGTCAGCCGCTGGCTGACGATATCGACCGGGTAGAGTGACAGGGCATCGTTGTAGGCGCCATCCAGTGCCGGCTCATCGAAACTTTCTATGGCACTGAGCATGTTCTCCTGGTAGCTCTTCCAGATGTCGTTGAGCTCCGCTGCCGGTGTCGCTGGTGTTTCACCGGGGGCCTGCTCGAGCAGGGGCCCGGCATGGCTGACCGAGATGCCCTGACTGAGCAAATCGACGATCTGCTTGATGCGCTCGACATCCTGCCGGGTATACAAACGGTGGCCCTTCGGGGTGCGCTGTGGCGTGACCAGGTTGTAACGGCGTTCCCAGGCGCGCAGGGTAACGGCATTGACGCCTGTCAGCATGGACACGGCGCGTATAGGCAACAGGCCCGTGGCAGGTGGCTCTAGTATTTTTTTGGCAGACTCAGTCATCTTTATTTTCGGCAAGCATTATACAAATATTGTACAATATTACTCAATGTTGTACATTCTTTCAACCGCAGGGCTAGTCTCCGGTGCCAGCTTAATTCAGGGATCAAACCATTACGAGGTGAAATTATGGCCAATTTGCAAGTATTGCGACTGCTAAGGAATGACCCGGAAGCCGCGGCCGAGATGCTCGCCGCTGCGGAGCAGGGCGATATGGATGCGCAGTATGCAATGGGACTGATCTACGCAGAAGGCCGGGGTGTCGCGCAGGACGAAGTCATGGCGCATTACTGGCTGAGCCGTGCAATCGAACAGGGCGATGTAGATGCGCAGACGCTGTTGCAAATAGTTGCCTTTAGTATGACGGATGCACAGTACAAGCAGGCTGGCCGGTTACTCGATGCGTATCACGACGGGGACGGTCGGCAGGAACGCGCACCCGGAAGGAAAAGCAAAGACCTTGCCGGCAGACGCATGCAGCATTGAATGAAGCGCTTGCTGTCGATCATGGCGCTGATGCTGGGCGCCTTATTCGCGGCAGGCTGCACCGGCCTGCCTGATGGCGTTACACCCGTATCCGGATTCGATGTCAATCGCTATCTTGGCAGCTGGTATGAAGTTGCCCGCCTCGATCACCGTTTTGAACGAGGCCTCGAAAAGGTCTCCGCGCATTACTCCTACAGGGATGACGGCGGCATCAGGGTTTTAAACAGGGGTTTCGATCCGGCCCGCGGGCAGTGGCAAGACGCAGAAGGCAAGGCGTATTTCATGGGCGACCCGCAAACCGGGCGCCTCAAGGTTTCCTTCTTCGGGCCTTTTTACGGCAGTTACAACATCATCGAACTGGACCAGGCCGGCTACCGCTATGCCCTGGTATGCGGGCCTGACACGTCCTACCTGTGGATTCTTGCCAGGCAACCCGATCTTGATAAGGATATTGTGAAAACACTTGTTGCCCGTGCCGCGGGCCTGGGTTTTGATACCACGCAATTGATCTACGTCAACCATTGACAGCCGGGCAGTGGCCGGGGTGCTGTCCTGGTCCGGGTCAATCGTAGCGCCTGGTAATACCTGACAAACAACTGGAGGTTGCAGAGAGAATGAAAAGTTTACTTGTTGTCGCGCATGGCAGCCGTCGCCAGGCCTCCAATGACGAGGTGCGCGAGCTGGTTGGACAGTTGCGTGCACTTGATCATCCCTACGCACAGATCGAGAGTGCCTTCCTCGAGCTTGCCGAGCCTTCTATTCCCGACGGCCTGCGCAAGCTGATCGAGGCCGGTTCCACCGAGGTCGTGTTGCTGCCGTATTTCCTCTCGGCCGGCCGTCACGTGGTGACCGACATACCGGGTGAAATCGAAATTGTGCGCGAGGAACATCCGGCGGTGACGATTCATCTTGCCCCTTACCTCGGCGCCGCACCCGGTGTCGCAGAGATGCTGTTGTCACAGGCCGGGTCAATCCCGGTGTGAAATATGACACCTCACGGGGCGCCTGTGGTATCGAGGACATCCGCCAGGCCCTGATCGAGGCGCGACGCGACGGGATACATTCCTTTTGTATCACCATCGACACCGAGGCGAAGGACTACCTGCCACACATGTATGGCACCGCGAACTACCCGGTGATCGATGAGGTGCGCAAGCTGCCCCTGAAAGTGTCGGATATCTACCGGCGTTTAACCACATGGTCATGATATGACGCTGACCGAGCTGCGCTATATCACCGCCGTTGCCCGCGAGCGTCATTTTGGACGCGCCGCGGAGGCCTGTTTTGTAAGCCAGCCAACCCTGAGTGTTGCCGTGCGCAAGCTGGAAGACGAGCTGGGGGTTCTGCTGTTCGAGCGTAACGCCAGCGAGGTCAGTGTTACCCCCGCGGGTGAAAAGATCGTCGAGCAGGCCCTGCGGGTGCTTGAGGAAGCGGAAGTTATTAAACAGATTGCAGCGCAGGGCAAGGACCAGCTGACGGGCCCGCTGCGCCTGGGCGCCATCAATACCATTGGACCTTACCTGTTTCCCGCCCTCATACCGAACCTGCACGAGATGGCGGCAAAGATGCCCCTGTTTGTGGAGGAAGACAGTACGGCTGTATTGACGGAGAAACTGAAACAGGGACGGCTTGATGTGATCCTGGTTTCACAACCGTATGCTGAGCCGGGCATCCTGACACTGCCGCTATATGAAGAACCGTTTGTTGTGCTGCTGCCGACCTCGCACCCGTTATGCGCGCACAAGACTATTGATCACCGTCAGCTTGCCAATGAGTCGATGCTATTGCTCGGCAGCGGCAACTGTTTTCGTGAACAGGTGATCGAGGCGTGCCCGGAGTGTATCGCCGGTGACGGTAACGAGAGTACATTGCAGCACACGGTTGTCGGCAGCTCGCTGGAGACCATCCGTCACATGGTGGCCTCGGGGATGGGTATCACGGTGCTGCCGTGTACGGCGGCAGGCGCGGATCGCTATTCACAACGCCTCGTCAACATTCGTCGTTTTCCCGAGCCGGTCCCGAGCCGCCAGGTCGCGCTGGCCTGGCGCAAGACCTTTCCGCGACCACG
>JBATIF010000367.1:0-2069 GCA_049667605.1 Gammaproteobacteria bacterium | reverse complement strand
TGCCGTTCCTGGCTCGCCTCTCACCAATTGTCGCAACGCCCGATGAAGACTGGAGTCGGCCAGAAACGGTCATTCCCTGGAATTCAGCGAGTAACCGGGAAAGCCGCAACCCCGGACGTTCCCGTCTTGCAGTCTGTGCTCACACTTTCGGCCACGAACGGAAGCCAGTATCACTAGAAAGTATTATGTCCCGCAATTAATCTGGATTACGTTTTTCTGCAAAACTACTTCGTATACCCTAATTGATTAAACAGTTCCGAAGACTGTTTCAGATAGCGAGCCTTACTGGTTTCTTTGAACCAGGCCCGGTATATTTGTTCATTGTTTTGCAGCCGGGCATCTCTCCATTCTGAAATACCCTCAATCGAAATCCTTCCCCAGTCCTCATTGATAAAGCTGATCGCCTTAACATTTTTGTTATAGGTCAGCGAGAGGAAATTTACAAACCAGGAGTTCCATACATCGAGGTTATCCATTTCGATACCATTAATCGGACTTGCCTCGGCAACCATTACGGGTTTTTTGTGCTCTCTTGCAAAATTAAACACAGCATTGCCCTCTGCATTCAGCTCGGTTGCATACATGTGCCCAAAGAGTGAAATGCCAACCCAGTCAACGTAGTTATCACCAGGATACCAATCAGACAATGGGTAACCCTTGTAGGTCGGTGACGCGTAGGAATGCCAGACAAAGGCAATATTATCTGCGCCTTCTGCCCGAATCAGATCGACAATTCGTTGGAAAGCTTTGACATAGGCTTGCGGCTCCATTTCATTGTGCGGACCATCAAATTCGTAGCCAATTCTCAGGTAGATGGGTCTTTCTGTTTTTTTCGCCCAGGCACTAAATTCCTTTATGACCGAGTCGTATTCACCATTGCCTGCCTTTTTCAAGACATCCCATTTGCCTACCATCCACAGTGCACTCTGCAGAACCGAATTGGGGAAACGCTCAGCCAGCATCTGATGATTCTGGCTAGAGCCTGTTTCGTTCGTCGCAGTTTTCATGACACCGCCAATACTGGGGATTCCCCAATAGGCCGCCCAGCCCCCTGGAGTGGGTTGATCCGAAAAACTATCCATGTATTCCGTCATGGCTTCCAGCGTTTGTCCCATGATCAGCAAAGTTTTCCCTTGGGGTGGTACAAACTTTGTTTTTTCATATTCATAAACGAAAGCAGGATCTACTTCAGTTTTTATCTTCGCCACCATTTCCTCGATTACGGGATCTGTTTTTGCCTGTTTATTTGTACTTGCACATGCAATAAGCGCAGATAAAACAAGTGTTACGAGCAATGCTCTAGATAATTCGTTGAACATAATGTTCGCCGCCTCTTTTTTCCAATGATTACGTGAAGATTTAAATGCTATATAGCACGGTGCCTAGCAACCTCTTCCTTGTCAAATGTGTGCAAAAATAAAGCAACGGTAGGTACAGTCGAACGACCACTTAGGGTCGACTCACGCCTGTATGCGGAAACTTATATTGAATCAGTCCACTAGGTCCGGTATCAGGCGGTAACCTGTCGTTCCTGTCTCGCCCCTAATCAATTGATGCAACGCCCGATGAAGACGGGAGTCGGCCAACTCCTGTCCTTCCCGCTTACAGTCCTGAACGTCTGCTTTGTAGAAAAGGAGACATTCACAACCTGCTTGCGATTTTCAGCCACCGACACTTCTCCGTCATTCAGACACAACTTTTCAATAGGAATTGCACTGCGAAAATGGTCATTCCGCCGTGTGCCCGCTCCATCGACGACCCAAATACTGATCTTCCCCCAAATTACCGAACACCGAGTTAAGGGTTATGGAATGAATTGAAGCGAGCTGTCGAATGCGCAGAAAACGCAGGAGTTTTAGTAAGGAATTCAAACAGGAAGCAGTCGCACTGGTCACAGAGCACGGGTACAGTTATGCGGAAGCAGGCCGGAGTTTGGATATCGAGGCCAGGCTGGTTGGCCGTTGGCGCAGGGAGCTAGAAGAAGCCGAGGGAGAAGCATTTCCTGGCAAAGGCAAGCTGCCCCCGAAAGAGCAACGGATTCGTGACCTGGAGAACCAGGTCAAGCGGCT
>JBATIF010000366.1:0-1548 GCA_049667605.1 Gammaproteobacteria bacterium | reverse complement strand
GGGCCGAGCCGGAAGACGATATGTGTCGCTGGTCGGTGTCGCCGGAGCAGGCTCCGGATAAAGCGAATTATGTCGAACTAACTTATGTAAAAGGTGACATCGTTGCCATCGACGGCAAGGCAGTGACACCGGGCCAGGTGATGGAACAGCTCAACAAGCTGGGTGGCGCCAACGGTATTGGCCGTGATGATATTGTCGAGAACCGTTATGTCGGCATGAAGTCGCGCGGCTGCTATGAAACCCCGGCCGGCACCATCATGCTGAAAGCGCATCGCGCAATGGAATCGTTGACCCTGGACCGGGAAGTGGCACACCTGAAAGACGAGTTGATGCCGCGTTATGCCAGCCTGATCTATAACGGCTACTGGTGGAGCCCGGAGCGCAGCATGCTGCAGAAAATGATCGATGCCTCGCAGGAAACCGTGAACGGTACGGTGCGCGTGAAACTGTACAAGGGCAATGTCAGCATCGCCGGGCGCAAATCCGAAACCGATTCCCTGTTCGATGAGCGCATCGCGACGTTCGAAGAGGACCAGGGCGCTTATGACCAGAAAGACGCGGAAGGCTTTATCAAGCTGAATGCCTTGCGGCTGCGTATCGCGGCCCGCAGAAAAGGTTAAGCAAAACAGCTGCAGGAGTTGAAACCATGCGAATTCTTCACACCATGTTGCGGGTCGGAGACCTGAATCGTTCTATCGCGTTTTACACCGAAGTGCTGGGCATGAAGCTGCTGCGTAAGAAGGATTACCCCGACGGCAAATTCACGTTGGCCTTTATCGGCTATGGTGATGAGTCGGAAAATACTGTGATCGAGCTTACTTACAACTGGGATACGGATGCCTATGATCTGGGTACCGGTTACGGACACATCGCGCTGGAAGTGGACGATGTCTACCAGGCCGCAGATGACATAAAACAGCGCGGTGGGAAAATCCTGCGTGCTGCCGGTCCCATGAATGCCGGTACTACCATTATCGCCTTTGTCGAAGACCCGGATGGCTATCCAATCGAGTTGATCGGCAAGAAATAATCGCCCCGTTGGGCGCTCCTGTTACAGTGTGTCGATCCACTGCTGCAGGACCTTCACTTCGGCCGCTATGAGGGCCGGATCGTTGTATACATGCCCCATGATACTGATCCCTTCGGTGCGGCCCAGCAGGTGCAGTGCGCGGGCCCGCGCCTGACGTGCATTGCCGAGCAGTCGGAACTGCTCCGCTAACCAGTCGCGGAACAGGTCGAACAGTGCCCGCGCTGCCTCCCGCAGTTCAAAGGTTTCCTTGCCGAGTTCCGTATTGAGCGTGCCGATGGGGCAGCCATAGCGGGTCAGGTCGCCCTTGTTCATTGCAACCATCTGCACGAAGCAGTGCAGGCGCTCCCTGGGATCGGTGTAACTTTGGTCCCACTCGTTCAGCACCGCCTGGTATTCGCTGATGCGCTGATCGATGACGGCTGCGAGGATCTCGTCTTTGGTCTTGAAGTAGTGGTAGATGTTGCCACGCTGGATGCCGGTTGTATCCACGATATCGCTGAAGGACGTGTGTGCATAAC
>JBATIF010000365.1:0-4798 GCA_049667605.1 Gammaproteobacteria bacterium | reverse complement strand
GAATGGAAGGATGATCGTAGTACGCGGCTTGCTACAGGGTTCCTGACTGAACTTTTGAACAGTGATTCGGCCTATATACTGAAAGTCAGGCTGCGCGCGGGTCAGGGTGTTATCTGTAATAATGTACTGCACAAGCGCGAGTCTTTCACCGATGATGTGGATGCGGGCAAGCAGCGACTTTTGTATCGTGCCCGCTACCATGACCGGATCGGTGATACCGGCATGGATAGTGATTATTTGGAGAGAATGAATGCTCTGGTTGAGTGAAGTATTGCTGCAAAGTTACGAGCTTGAAACCTTCGAGCAGCTGAAAGAAGAGATTGGCAAGCGCGCGCGTGCCGGTGAAATGTTTTTTCGCATGGATGTACGCCCGCCGTTTCCGGATACGCCGGAAGACTGGGAAGACCGCCTCGAGGCCGTCTTTTCGTCCGCCACGACAGCAGGAAATGGCTGATGTTCTGGAGTGACGAAGACGACAAAAACAAGGGATTTTCCATACCGGATGAGGTGGTTGACCTGTCATTCAGGATCACCTCTCCGACCTTGCCGCTGGACCATGCGCACGCCTTGTCGAGCGGTTTGCTGGAAAAACTGCCCTGGCTGAAAGAGGAGAAATTTGCAGCGATCCATCTGATCCATGGTGCGGCCTCCGGTAATGGCTGGTTTCGCCCGGAAGACGTGCAATCCGAATTGCTGCACTTGTCCAGACGCACCCGGATGCGGCTGCGTCTGCCCAAACAGCGGCTGGATGATGCCCGTGAATTGACCGGCAAGACGCTCGATGTTGCGGGTCATGCACTGGAAATAGGCAAGGCGGATGTTTGCCTGCTGAGCAGCCTGCCAACGCTGTTTGCACGCTACGTGGTGAGCAGCGAGGATCTCGATGAAACCCAGTTTCTGCAAGAGGCCGCCCGTGAGTTGAACTCGATCGGGGTGTCCTCGCGCAAGCTACTCGGCGGGATCACGCATTCCCTGTATTTTCCAGAGACACCGATTTTTACCCGCAGCCTGATGGTGGCCGAGCTGGAGCCGGAACAGTCGATTCGCCTGCAACAGACCGGCCTTGGTGAAGGCCGTACCTTTGGCTGCGGGATTTTCCTGCCGCACAAGGGAATCAAGGCGGTGAAGCAGGAAGATGATTGAGGCGCCGCGCCGCCCGACTGCCCATTGGGGATATTTTCACCCCGCGGACCGGGCGCTATAGTCACTGAAAACTAATGGTTTACCAAGAAATTATCTAAATATCTGGAGACATGATCATGGGCGAGAAACAGGATTTGATCAAAAAACTGCTGGAAATGCAGAAGAAATTTGTCGAATATGAGCACAAGAATGGCGTGGAGATGGAAGATTACTTCGCTGCCGAAGAAGGTCATCCCTTGTACCACTACCGTCAGGAGTACATGGACCTGGCCAACAAGCTGGTCGATATGGCCCATGCAGAGAAAGGCTCGCACCGCTAGCCCTGATTTCATGAATTAGAAAAGCCGCACTCCGAAAGGACTGCGGCTTTTTTGTTGGCTATCGCGCCACCAAGGCGCTCCTACACACGAGCTAACACTTGTAAGAGCGCCTTGCAGGCGCGATAGCTCAGGCTGATGTTACGCCGGAATATTAGCTGCCGATCTCCTAATAACCGCCTTTGCGTGCGATGTATGGTAATCCCGCAATCCTGTTTCCCTGCTTGCTGGGCGCGCCCGGAAACAAGTCATAGAGATCTTTACTGATGATTTTCCTGCCCCATACCTTCGACATCCCTTTATTGATCGCCCGTTCCATGGGTTGCTCGTTATTCTCAAGGTATTCTGTACGCAGATAATTCAACAAGTCAAAGTGTGCCTCGGTCAGCTCAATGCCATCCACAGCCGCGAGCGCTTTTGCGACATCTTCATCCCAGCTGGTCGGGTCTGTGAGATTACCGTTTTCATCGGTTTCGATGCTCTTGCCATTTACGTCCAGTGCCATTTTCATGCTCCTGATTCAGGTTTGAAAAAAGTAAATTCAGTATGAAATTGTATTGCAATGTGAGGGCTACCGGAAGAGTTTCAAATACCACAGGCGGGCTACCTGGAAATCCCTCTTATGGTGTATTCCCTTGTGCATCGCCCAAGGGGCAATATCTCACAGGATGGGGAAATTACAGTTAAAATGCCGATTTTTCGATCTCAGTCTGTTGCCATGACATGCTTCTCCATGAATTCACATTAGCAGAGCCGGGTGCATTCAATGCCAGCCTGTACGCCCGGTTTATGCAGTTATCCCGCACGGACCGCGTCAAGCGAACGCATTATTTTGCAGGCCGCTTCGAGAATATCTACATGGACGAGGCCGATATTTCCGGGATATCAACGCTGCTGTCTGTGGTTAGGCAACAGGCCGGTCAGTTACTGGGTATCACGGCGGACAGTCTGAAGGCCGGCTTCTGGTTCAACGCGATGGAAACCGGGCACCTGACCGCGCTGCATCATCACGACGAGAACGATGAGCTGCTCTCGGCGGTGTATTACATCCATGTGCCTGAGAATTCCGGAGACCTGATCCTGCACGATGAGGACAGATTGATCAGGATTCAGCCGCAAGCCGGCAAGCTGGTACTGTTTGCACCCGGTGTCCCGCACGAAGTGACGGTCAATCAAAGTCCGGATTTGCGCCTGTCAGTCGGCATGAATATCGGCCCGGCAGTTGAGCAATAAGCGGCCGGATTGGTTAATAATGATTGCCACATAGGACACAGAGTTCTCAGAGAAAAAACCTGAAGTGCAGAAACCTTCAAGCCATCACAAGATATTTAATGACTTATCTCTGTGTCCTCTGTGGTAAAAATTGCTTTCAAACATCCGACCACATGCGAACCAGGTTGACGTAGGCCTGGTTTACCTGCCGGGTTACATCGCTGTCCGGGCTTTCGCGCAACAGGCTTTCGCGTGCCTGGTTCAGTTCATGCAGCAGGGCGCGTTTCTCCGGCTCGCGGACCAGGCTCTGTATCCAGCTGACCGCGACCAGCCGCTCACCGCGTGTGACTTCAGCGACCCGGTGGACGCTGGATGACGGGTAGAGGACGGCATCACCGGCTGCCAGCTTGACCTGCTGCTCACCGAATGAAGTCTGGATTACGAGTTCGCCACCCTGGTATTTATCCGGGCTGTTGAGAAAAATGGTCACGGACACATCGGAGCGATACACATTCCCCTGGCCCATCACCGGGTCATCGACGTGCTCGCCATAGGACATGCCGGCGGTGTAATGGGCATAGTAGGGGGCTGCGACCTTAAGTGGCATGGCGGCGCTCTGGTAAGTTGGATGCTTCACCAGGCTGCCCATCACCAGGTTGTTGAGTTCACTGAGCCGGGCAGTCTGAAGTGAAAGTTCTTCGTTATGCTTGACGCGTTTTGCGGCCATGCCGGCCGACGCACTGCCATCGATGAAGTGACCTTCTGCGACAAGCTTGCCCACCAGTTGCAACTGGTTCTGATCGAGAACGCCGTGAATCCTTGTCAACATGATGGTTTTAGCCCTGCCTCAGCGCTACTGTAGCTGTTTGCTTGTATCATCAGGCCTGTCGCTTGCGCGTCTCTGGCGGGTCTGTAGGATAGTAGAGCGTAGCGTACCCGTCAGCCCGGCGTCAAAAAGCGTTCAGGCATTTTTATTTATCCGAAAGAGCCAGGTCAAACATATGATTTTAAATGTTGTTGTCGAAGACCAGACCTACCCGATTACTGTACCCGACCAGATTATTTCGGAGGCCGAGGATTTCTTCATGAAACTTGACAAGGACATGGACAAGGGTTGGCAGATGAGCCGCGACTGGGTTGATCTGCCGAACCAGGAGCAACGTTGCCAGATTATCGGTGACAAGATGCTCACCGCCATGCACAAGGACAACGCAAAAATGATGGTGTTGTTATCGGCCTATGTCCTGGCTCGCGTCCCGGGCATTACCGGCATTCGCATTGATACCAATGGTGAGATGCTCGAAACGGAACTGGTGATTGGCCCAGGGTAATAGTATTCATGGCCGATTTGTTTACCATCACTGCACCTTTGATGATTCGTTATCCCGACGATACCAAACATGTCATGGTCCACTGTTTCCCGCACCCCGACGGCCTGGTTTATTTTCGTACATTCTGGGACCAGCTCCCCGAAACGGAGGGCGTTCGTCTGCTCACAGGCGAGCTTCGCGGTGAGGGTCCCTGGAAGGTGGGAGATGCCGTGATTACCCTGCTCGGCTGCCAGGGCACACATCCGCGCCAGGCGGCCGAATTCGCTGACTGGCAGCTTCACCTTGAACAGACAGGCCCGTGTTATCCATCCCGTTCGCAACTACAGGACAAGGCCCGCATCCTGCACAACGATGCAGGAGCTGATCTTATCCGCGATGACCTTGCCTAAAGTGCCTTTACCATGCGCACATGCGCCACGCTGTTGAATAACGTTTGTCCCGGTCCCTGCGGGCTGTAGCCGCGTTTACGGTAAAACCCCAGCGCCGTTTCCCGCGCGTCCAGTGTAATACTGGAGGCTCCGTGCTCCACCGCCCTGTGCTCCAGTGCCTGCAGCAAGCGTGTGCCGATGCCCTTGCGCTGATGCGGTATGTCGATCGCCATGAAGCGGATCTGCGCCTCGCCTATGCCATTGAAGTGCAGCCGCCCGACACCCAGCAGCAGATTGTCATCGTCCAGTACCATCAGGTGTGTACTGTCTGCCTCATCGTCAGCCCGTTCACTGCCGCGCACCTGATTCCAGGGCGCGCGCAGAATCTTCCAGCGCAGAGTGTAATAGCGTTCAAATTCTCCGGGTG
>JBATIF010000364.1:0-2381 GCA_049667605.1 Gammaproteobacteria bacterium | reverse complement strand
CCCATCACTCCCCCGGTCGTACCCCCGACGGTGCCCCGGCCAGGATGCCTGCAGTCGTGCTGCTGCGGTGACATGATGTGTTGATAATTTGAGGTTTCCTATAAGATTTCCCCTAAATAAACGTCATCCATTGACCCACATCAACGGCTTTCACTGCATCACCGTGCTAGCCTTTGAAGACCGGCCACAAAGAAGAATCCATCGGGCCAAAAAATAAGAATATATTGAGGGAGAGGTGGCGCGCCATTTGCCAGCAGTGATGGTGGTCTAATGCCCAAAAGCACCATGGGGAAATCATGACAAACTCTACCGCCCGCGTTCGTCAACGACTTCGTCACTTGTATGAGAAACCGCGGAAGTCCCCGGAACACATATTTTCCGCGCTCTTGCATCTGGTATTGATCGTGGCTTGTGTGCTTGCGTGGGATGCCGGGCTGTGGCCGGTGACTGTGCTGCTCTGGTTCGCGATAGCCTGGATGAATCACGCGGCCTTATCGCGATTGCACGAGGCCGCGCACCGCATGCTGGTTCGCTCACGCATTGCGAACGAACTCACCGGAATATTGATTGGAACCCTGGCACTGACGCCACTCTCGGTTTATCGATACGTTCACAGCCAGCATCATGCACATCTGGGACGCGAAAAAGACCCGGAGTTTTGGCCCTACAACCAGCCCGGGACACCGAGGTGGCTGCGGCTAACATATGCTTTTCTGGAGTTGTCGTTGGGATGGATTTTCACTCCATGGTTGTATTCAGTTCGAACCGCCAGGGCATGGACCTCACTGTCCATGGCACGGAGAAAAAGGTTGCTTGCAGAGTGGGGAATACTGGCAGGATCATGGACGCTGATCCTCCTGGCGGTCGGTTACACCAGCACCTGGACCTGGTTCTTAATCGGCTTTCTCGTGCCGGCCTGGATCACGGGTACGCTACAGACCATACGCAAGTTCACCGAACATCTCGGACGATTCGGCGAAACCATTACTGAAATGACGCGCACCGTCGTTTACTCCCGGCGATTCGGCCGCGCGGCTTCTCGCAGCCAGTTGCATGTTGAACTGCATGGTACGCACCATCGCTGGCCCCGCATTCCTTTTCACAAGTTGCCGCAGGCGACCCGGATTGTCTGCGAAGAACGGGAACAAAGCCGTACCTATCCAAATCATCTTGTGGCGATTTGCGACATGCTGCCTTATTTACTGGATCCAAAGCTGGGTCCGCAATGGGATGACAAGTCAATAAAGCCTTTTTTTGAAAAGATGACACAAAGGAGACACGCGCAATAACGTGAACCATTTGTGTGTGCTAATGCGATCGAGACCGCTGGAGTGGCGCGATGCAGATACTGGTGGTAGATAATTTCGTCGTGCCTGGCCTGACAGGCGTCCAGCGTGGGCGTGGCTTCAGGAATCTGCTTGCGGGTGGTGAGTTTGTCATTGCCGGGTTGGCAGAAGCTTCTGAGGCGAGCCGTGCGCCTTGAGGGATATCATGAGTACAAGCCTGAGTCTGTTAGCGGGCACGATACCAGTTATCTATCTGGCCCTGTTCCTGTTTTCCCGCCAGCCAGCGACGCTGCGCTTCGGGCGATTTGGCTGGATATTAATTGCCATGACAGGATTCAGGGTCCTGGCAGTGGAAGTGGGTGACGGCGCAGCGGAGACAGAGATGCATGTACTCGTCGCACTGCTTATGCTCTCGGTTGCGCTGATTGCGGCGAGGCACGTATGGATCTTTCGTATTGACGTAGAAAATTTTCGTGAGTCGATTCGTGACGCATGCCGACGACTATTATTGCCGTTCGAAGAATCCACGGCCTGCAGCGGATTCATACTGATGGAGTCCAGACAGGTGATAAGGCAGTTGAGGCTTCTCATGGTTTGCAAGGGTTTCGTGCTGGTTCTGCTTCCTTATCGGTCGGGTCGGGGTAAAGTAGAACTGCTGATGCGTTGGCTGTCCAAGCAGTACCCGGGACCGGTCCCCAGGATACACATCTTTCTGAAGGAGAAGAACACATGACTGACACAATAACTTTCGAAGCCGTTGCACATATCAATAACTCACCGGAGGAGGTGATGAACTACATCTCTGATGTACGCAATAGGCCATTGTTCATATCAGCATTGAAGAGCGTCGACAACATTGAGGGCGACCCTGCCTGCGAGGGTGCCACATGGACCTGGCAATGGCTTTCCCTGGGCATGGTGTTCGAAGGAACAGCACGCTGCACGAAAAAGGAGGCAGGACGCCTCTATTCATTTGAAAGTGAAGGCGGCATCAAGAGTGCCTGGACATATACGGCACAGGCAAAAGACGGCGGGACCGAGCTAAAAGTCCATGTCGACTGGGAGATGCCAGAAAGCTTCCTGTCACATCTGCCG
>JBATIF010000363.1:0-5065 GCA_049667605.1 Gammaproteobacteria bacterium | reverse complement strand
TGGCCGATGACAAGGTGGTGTATTCCTACGTGCCCGACATCATCCGCTATTACCTGGACGAAGAACCGCTGCTGCCGAATGTGCCGACCTACCGCTGCAACAACAAAAAGCAGCGTGATCATGTGCTCGCCAACCTGGAGACCATGGTGGTCAAACCGGCGAACGAATCGGGCGGCTACGGCATGCTGGTCGGTCCGCAGTCGACCGTGAAGGAGCGCGAGGAGTTCCGCGCACTGATTCTCGATAACCCGCGCAATTACATCGGCCAGCCGGCACTGAAGCTGTCGACGGCGCCGGCCCTGTGCGATCACACGCTGGCGCCGCGCCACCTGGACCTGCGGCCGTTCATCCTGCAGGGCAGGGATACCTATGTCACCGCCGGCGGCCTTACCCGGGTGGCCATGAAGGCCGGCTCGCTGGTGGTCAATTCCTCCCAGGGCGGCGGCAGCAAGGATACCTGGATCGTGGACAACGAGGCCGGCTGATGCTGTCACGGGTTGCAAGACGCATCTACTGGCTGGCGCGTTATATCGAACGCGCCGAAAATACCGCGCGGCTCGTCAATACCTATCACTTCCTGCTGCTTGACCTGCCGCGTGGCACCCGGGTGGGCTGGGAAGCACTCTCGGTAATCACCGGCAGCTACGCGCTGTTCGCCGAACACTACCAGCGCCATGACGAACGCAACATGGTGAAATTCCTGCTTGCCGACAGCTTTAACCCGGGATCGCTGCTCAACTCGATTTCCAGTGCCCGCGAAAATGCCCGCACCTCGCGCGAGATTCTGCCCGGCCAGGCCTGGGAGCAGATCAACGAGTTGCAATTGTTCGCCACCGCCCATGTGAATGATGCCCTGCCGCGCCATGGCCGCTTCGAATTCCTCACGGAAATCATCCAGCGCTGCCAGCAATTGACCGGCATGCTTTCCGGCACCATGACCCATGACCATGCCTATGACTTCGTGCGCATCGGACGCAATATAGAGCGTGCGGAAATGACCACGCGGGTCATCGACATCGGCGCCATGAGCCTGCAGAATCCCAACGAGTCGGGCAGCCTCGATGTGCATGTCTGGACCAGCATGCTGCGCGCCCTGAGCGCCTACCAGATGTACCGTAAGGATGTGCGCCACGGCGTGCATTGCGCCGATGTTGTCGGCTACCTGTTGCAGAACGACTATCTGCCACGCTCGGTTGCGTTTTGCCTTGACCAGATCGAGGAGTGCGTTGGCGATCTGCCGCTGCACAAGGACACACTCAAACCGCTTCGCGAGGTACGCCGGCGCGTGACCCGCATCAAGCCCGGGAAACTCGATGCAGCGTCATTGCACACCGAGGTCGACCAGATGCAGATCGGCATCTCCGAGGTACACAGGCAGATCCGCAAAACCTGGTTCGCATAGACGGTCCTGACCGATGAGAAGCTATCCCTGCGAACACCGCCAGGAATAAGTCTCTGGTAAAATTGACGCGCAAGGTTTTAACACCCAAAGGTACCCGAACATGACCAGCTCGACGACATTCCCGCGCCATGGCGACAAGCAAAACTCGCCGTTTTTCGAGGAATACCTGCTGCGCCTGCTGGAGGAGCGCGACCTCAGCGGCCTGACCGACATGATTGGCCAGATCGAGGCCATCATGATTACCGTCGACCCCGGCTCATCGATTCGCTACATCGGCGAGCTTGCGCTGATGACGCCTTACGAATACCTGGTGACGCTGGAAAGCAAAAGCCACTGGACACATGTCCTGCGCGTCGACATGAACTCGCCGGATTTCCTGGTGCGCGAGGTCAAGGACCCGCGCACGCAGGGCATCTTCCGCAGCCTCAACGAGGTCTATCCCATCGGGGCGCGCAAGCCCAACAGCCGTTACATGGGTGAAATCCTGCGCGTCGATGACATGCATGGCGTGGTCGAATGCCAGCAGGAGCGGGAATTCCGTTTTTTCTCCCAGGACGATATCCGCAAACTGGAACTGCCCGGCAACCTCGCCATCGTCAAGCCGTCACCCTACACCCACAATATCGTCAGCTACATGGAGCGCCCGCTCGACCAGATACGGGTCTATGCCCTCGGCAACAGCAGCATCAACAGCGAGGTGCAGGAGGTCTACCTGGCCGCCAAGGAACTGCAGCAGAAGCTGCGTATCGGTGACCTGATCCTGCCAATCGACCACCTCGCCACGCGCATCTACAGCCAGAACCGCGAGGTCGCCATCCTCGAGTGGCTGTCCCTGTCGAGTTACTACTACTGGGGTTCCTACGACATCAGCGACCAGAACTCCTCGACCAATGTCACCAAGAGCACCCACCACAGCAGCGAGATTAACAGCCCGGCCAAGGTTTTCACGGCCAACAACACGCCCTACTTCGTCAATCACCTCGAGAAACTGCCGTCACCCACCGAGACCTTCGTACGCAACTACGGCCCGCGGCTGCATCACATTGCACTGGCCGTGCGTGACGGCGAGATCGACGGCCGGGAAAACATCGAACATGTCGTCAGCCAGATCGCCGCCCAGGGGCGTGACTTTTTGCTCGACGTGATTGGCTCCAGGGACCAGGGATTGAAACAGATCTTCTCCAGCGCCTCGGAGCATTCTTCCCTGATCATCGAGTATGTCCAGCGCTTCGGTGATTTCCAGGGCTTCTTCACCCGGGAGAATGTTGCCGCACTCACGCACGCCGCAGGCGTCGAGGAGGAACTGCTCGAATTGC
The DNA here is from genome assembly GCA_049667605.1 of Gammaproteobacteria bacterium. Classification (GTDB taxonomy): domain Bacteria; phylum Pseudomonadota; class Gammaproteobacteria; order UBA9214; family UBA9214; genus UBA9214. The sequence goes on along the minus strand of JBATIF010000363.1, from coordinate 2,347 downwards.
AGGCAAATGCACGTCTGGAGCAGGGTGACGCCCGCTGATGCAGGCCACGGCCGGCCCGCAAGAAGTACACCCATTCACCCGGGAATAGTGCATAGTAAATATAATAAATACTGCTGACGAGGCACGTAAGTAATGGCTATCAGGGTCGCGATCAATCACAAGACGGAGTATCGCTTCGACCGGCCGGTCGAGGTGTCACCCCACATCGTGCGGCTGCGCCCGGCAGCGCACACGCGCACCCCGATCGAGGCCTATTCGCTCACGGTGCTGCCAAAGGAGCATTTCATCAACTGGCAGCAGGACCCCTTCGGTAACTACCTCGCCCGGCTGGTGTTCCCCGAACCGCTGCGCAGCCTGTCCTTCGAGGTGGACCTGGTGGCGGAGATCGTGGTGATCAATCCGTTCGACTTTTTCGTCGAAAAATATGCCGAGAAATATCCCTTTCAATACCCGACCGGCCTGCGCAAGGAACTGGCACCCTACCTGGAGATCACCGAGGACGGCCCCCTGTTGACACGCTGGCTGTCCGGTGTCGACCGCAGCGCGCGCGAGGTCAACAACTTCCTGGTCGATCTGAACCACCGGCTGGAGCGCGACATCGACTACACCATCCGCATGGAGGTGGGTATCCAGAGCTGCGAGGAAACTCTCGACAAGGCACTGGGCTCGTGTCGCGACAGCGCCTGGCTGCTGGTGCAGATCCTGCGCCATCTCGGGCTGGCGGCACGCTTTGTCTCCGGCTACCTGCTGCAGCTGACGCCGGACGAGAAACCGCTCGAAGGCCCCGCCGGCACCGACCACGACTTCACCGACCTGCATGCCTGGGCCGAGGTTTACCTGCCGGGTGCCGGCTGGCTGGGACTCGACCCCACCTCGGGCCTGTTCGCCGGCGAGGGTCACATACCGCTGGCCTGCACGCCCCACCCCGTCAGCGCTGCACCGATCACCGGCGCAACCGATGAATGCGAGGTGGAGTTCAGCTTCCACAACGAGGTGCGCCGCATCCATGAAGATCCGCGGGTCACCAAACCCTACAGCGAAGACCAGTGGCAAACCATCCAGGCCCTCGGGCGCAAGGTCGATGCCGACCTGGCGGCGGGCGATGTGCGCCTGACCCTCGGCGGGGAGCCGACCTTCGTCTCCATTGACGACATGGAATCACCGCAGTGGAACGACGCGGCGCTTGGCACGCACAAACGCGCGCTGGCCGGTGACCTGCACCGCCGCCTCTGGCAGCAGTTCGCACCCGGCGGCCTGCTGCACTACGGCCAGGGCAAATGGTACCCGGGCGAACCCATCCCGCGCTGGTCGCTGAACTGCTTCTGGCGTGTCGATGGCGAGCCGCTGTGGCGCAACCCGGAACTGCTCGCGCGCGACGCCACCGATTACGGCTGCGGCCCCGTCATTGCACAAGAGTTCGGCAAGCGGCTGGCCCGAAAACTGGGGCTGGCGGAGAACTACCTGCTGCCGGCCTACGAGGACACCCTTTACTACCTGTGGAAAGAAGGCGACCAGCCGGTCAACGTCGACCTGCTCGGCACCGACCTGAAGAAGCCGGACGAACGCCGCCGGCTGGTGCAACTGCTTGCCGGCGATCTTGGCAAGCCGGCCGGTTATGCGCTGCCCGTGCGCCGGGACGGTGCCGGCAACGGCTGGCAAAGCTGCAGCTGGCGGTTTCGCCGCGGCCATATGTGCCTGGCACCCGGCGATTCACCGATGGGACTGCGCCTGCCGCTGGACGCCCTGCCCTGGGTCGCCGAGAAGGAGCGCGATATCGAACCGCAACGCGACCCGTTCGAGACACGCCGGCCACTGCAGGACACCTGTGGCGAAGTGGCCCGGCGCTTCAGCCATTTGGTTGCTGCGCAGGACGCCCACCCGGAAATCAGGCAGCAACAACCGGCCGACAACGGCACACCCGGAAAACGGATCGAGGTGATCCATACCGCCCTGTGCATCGAGGCGCGCAAGGGCATGCTGCGGATATTCCTGCCGCCGCTGACCCACCTGGAACACTACCTCGACCTGCTCGCCGCGGTGGAGCTGACCGCCGCCGAAATGAAGATTCCGGTGCGCCTCGAAGGCTACGAACCGCCGCGTGACTGGCGCCTGGAAAAGCTGGCCGTGACCCCCGACCCGGGCGTGATCGAGGTCAACATCCACCCGGCGCACAACTGGGAGGAACTGGTCGAGCGCACCGAAATACTCTACGCCGAGGCCCGGCTGGCGCGGCTGGGGACTGAAAAATTCATGCTCGACGGCCGCCACACCGGCACCGGCGGCGGCAACCATGTCACCCTCGGCGGCGCCACCCCGGCCGACAGCCCGTTCCTGCGCCGCCCCGACC
>JBATIF010000362.1:0-1911 GCA_049667605.1 Gammaproteobacteria bacterium | reverse complement strand
ACACCGGCCTGCTGCAGCAACACCATCGCCGCCACAACCGTGCCGTAATCCACCGCATGATCGCCGCGCACCAGCACGCTCCGGTCCTGGCGGCGGCGCAACACGGTCGAGACCTGCTTCAGCAGCGTCTCCTTGTCAATCGGCTGGTTCGGTGTGTCACCGATATTCAGGTACAGATTGCCAGCGGCATCCACGGTCACCAGCAGCGGCTCCTGCTGGTCCGGCGTCAGCGTTTCGGCCGCCGCCTCGGGCAGGTCAACCTTGACACCCTGGGTCAACAGCGGCGCCGTGATCATGAAAATTACCAGCATGACCAGCATGACGTCGATATACGGCACGACGTTGATCTCGGCCATGGGTTTTTTACGAATGCGCTGACGTGCCATAGGTTCGACTCTCTCCCCGGTCCGCGCTTAGTCGTGCGCCTGGCGTTGCAGGATGGTGGAGAATTCCTCCAGAAAATTGTCGTAGCGGCTAATCAGCCGTTCCACGTCATGCGAGTAGCGGTTGTAGGCAATCACGGCGGGGATGGCCGCAAACAGGCCCATGGCCGTGGCAATCAGCGCTTCTGCAATACCCGGCGCGACCATCGACAGGGTCGCCTGCTGCGCATTTCCCAGGCCGCGAAATGAATTCATGATACCCCAGACCGTGCCGAACAGGCCGACGTAGGGACTGGTGGAACCGACCGTGGCAAGAAATGACAAATGGGTTTCCAGGTCATCGGTCTCGCGCGACAGGGCCACGCGCATCACCCGCTGCGCACCCTCGACCACCGCACGCGGCTCGGCGCCCGCTTGCTTGCGCAGGCGTGCAAACTCGCTGAAACCGGCATGGAAGATACCCGCCATGCCGATGGTGTGCTCCGGGTGTGCCGACACCTGTTTATACAGGGCTGTCAGGTCCCCGCCGGACCAGAAGCGGTCTTCGAACACATCCGCCTCCTCGCGGGCCTCCTTAAGGGCACTGCGACGCCGGAAGATCATGGTCCAGGAAACCATGGAAACCACCAGTAACAGCAGCATCACCAGTTGCACCACGGCGCTGGCACCGATGATCAGGTGGAAAAAAGACATGTCAGTCGACATCCGTTATCTCCTTCAGGATAAAGTCTGGAATGGCCTGCGGGCGCAGTGTTGCCGCGTCCAGGCAGGCGATCTTTATTTCGCCGCTGCAAACCGGCCCGCCGTCGTCGTGGCTGCGCCTGATTAGCTGGCTGAATGTCAGGCTGGCACGGCCACGCGCAATGATAGCTGCGCTGACGCTGAGCAAATCATTGAAATGCGCAGTGCGCAGGTAGTCAATGCGGGCCGAGCGCACGGCAAACAACACGCCCTGCTCCGCAACCAGGCGGTCCTGCTCAAAACCCAGTGAACGCAGCCATTCGGTCCGGGCGCGCTCCATGAAGCGCAGGTAATTGGCGTAATAAACCACACCACCGCTGTCCGTATCTTCATAGTAGACACGTACCTGCCATTCAAATCCGGACACTCGATCAATTCCCCCTGCAGTTGAATCTTACAGACCGCTAAACTGCAGAGTAATTCCCGCAGCAGTTGCCACACGTTCAGTCACTGGAATCTCGAAGCTGGAAAAATAACGCAGGCAGTCTGATTCAGCGCGAATTGTCCTCACCCGGTTCATCGGCAAACAATCCCGGCGTGTCGCCAGCCTGCATGGCCGGGGGCTTCAGGCCGCAGTACTGCCAGGCGGTGCGGGTCGCCATGCGTCCGCGCGGGGTACGCATGATATACCCCTGCTGGATCAGGTAGGGTTCCAGCACGTCCTCGATGGTGCCGCGCTCCTCGCCGATGGCGGCGGCGAGGCTGTCAACGCCGACCGGCCCGCCATCGAACTTCTCGATAATCGCCATTAACAATTTACGGTCCTGTGCATCGAAGCCCTGCTCGT
>JBATIF010000361.1:0-2826 GCA_049667605.1 Gammaproteobacteria bacterium | reverse complement strand
CTAAAGTACACCTGCAGGCCGGATTGTGCGTGCAGCTGCGTGTTCTTTTAACAGGCAGAAGGCACGCCATCGGGCGCGGCTCGCCTGGATGAGCACCCATAATCCCGGATCAGCATCGGAAATCACGTGCATGGAAAACAAGGAACTTTTGAAACAGTTGCATATCGACGAAAGTGCGCGCGCTACCGGGGTGAAACCCGCGCGTGTGCTGGCCATTGGTATGCTGACGGTATTGATCGTTGCGTTCGGCAGCTGGTACTGGCTGGCCGGGGGCAAGGTAATTACGGTAAAAACGGCGACGGCACAGGCATTGAGCGCCGTTCGTGGCAGCGCTTCCGTGCTCGATGCCAGCGGTTATGTCACCGCACGGCGGCAGGCTACGGTCTCGGCCAAGGTAACCGGCCAGGTGACCGAGGTGTTGATCGAAGAAGGTCAGCGCGTAAAGTCCGGTGAAGTGCTGGCACGACTCGATAACAGTGACGCGACGGCCCAGTATGATCTGGCGCAGGCACAACTCGATGCGGCGCGTGCGCAGCTGGCGGGTCTGCGCCTGCTGCTCACCCAGGCGCGGCGCGATGATGTGCGCCAGCAGGACTTGTTGGCGCGCAAACTCACCAGCAAGCAGGCTGCTGACGATGCGCGCACCCTCGTCGATACCCGCAATGCCGCCATTGCAACCCAGCAGCGCCAGGTCGAGGTTGCCGAACGCAGTGTCGAAGTGGCACAGGTAACGCTGGACAACACCGTGATCAGGGCACCGTTTTCCGGGGTGATTACGGTAAAGGCGGCGCAGCCTGGTGAGATCGTATCGCCGTTTTCTGCCGGTGGCGGGTATACCCGCACCGGGATCGGCACCATTGTCGACATGGATTCGCTGGAGATCGAGGTGGAGGTAAACGAGGCATTCATCGGGCGGGTGCAGGCCGACCAGCCAGCGCAGACCACGCTCAATGCCTATCCGGACTGGAAGATACCCGGCAAGGTCATCGCCATCATCCCGGCTGCCGACCGCAGCAAGGCAACGGTGAAGGTGCGTCTCAGCCTCGACGTCAAGGACTCCCGCATCGTGCCCGACATGGGCGCGCGCGTGGCTTTTTTCGAAAACAGCACGGCCACGGCCCGGCCCGGCGCGCCAGGCGAAGCACCGACCGGGGTGCTGATCCCGGCCAACGCCATCCGCACCCTCGGCGATAGCCAGCAGGTCTTCGTCGTGATCGATGGTCAAGCGGCGGCGCGCCAGGTGAAGCTGGGCCAGAATTATTCGGATCTGCGCCAGGTTACAGAGGGGGTCAACAGCGGCGAACGTGTCATCCTTGCGCCGCCCGCCGATCTGCAGGATGGCGATCGGGTGCAGACGGAGCAATCCGGCTGAGGGCGCCTGTGCGCCGCGGCTGCAACGAGATTTACCATGGGCAACCTGGTCACAGTTCGCGGCGTCAGCAAAAGCTACCAGCGTGGCAAGCAGAGCATCGAGGTGCTGCATGGCATTGATATGGACATCGCGGAAGGTGATTTCGTAGCGTTAATGGGTCCGTCCGGTTCCGGCAAGACCACGTTGCTCAATCTCATCGGTGGTCTGGACAAAGCGAGCGCCGGCAGCATCGAGGTCGCAGGCACACGCATCGACCGCATGGACAGCGGCGCACTGGCCAGGTGGCGGGCGTCCAACATCGGTTTCGTGTTCCAGTTCTACAATCTGCTGCCGATGCTGAGCGCGCAAAAGAATGTCGAACTGCCGCTGCTGCTGACACGGCTCTCCAGTGGTGAACGCAAGCGCAATGCATTGATCGCGCTTACGCTGGTGGGCCTGCAGGATCGCGCGCAACATCGGCCCGGGGAGTTGTCCGGCGGTCAGGAACAGCGCGTCGCCATAGCGCGTGCCATCGTCTCCGATCCGAAGATCCTGGTATGCGATGAACCGACCGGCGATCTCGACCGGCATACGGCTGACGAGATCATGGGGCTGCTGCAGCAGCTCAACCGTGAGCACGGCAAGACCATTGTGATGGTGACGCACGATCCCAAGGCAGCGGAGTTTGCGCATCGCCAGCTGCACCTGGACAAGGGCACGCTCGCATGAGATGCGCCGTGATCCGATGTTACTCATGAAATTTCTGCCACTGGTGTGGGCCGCCCTGATGCGCAGGAAGGCGCGCACTATCCTGACGTTGCTGTCGATTATCGTCGCATTTCTGCTGTTCGGCATGCTCGATGCGGTGCGCGTTGCCTTCACCGTGCGCGACAGCCTGGAGGGCGCGAGCCGGCTGGTGGTGGGTTCCAGGTTGTCGATCATTCAACCGTTGCCGTACTCGTACCTGGCGCAAATCGAGCGTATTCCCGGGGTGGAGCAGGTGGCGTTTGCCAACTGGTTCGGCGGGATCTACCAGGATCGCAAGAATTTCTTCGCCAACTTTGCGGTCAGCCCTAACTACCTGGACATTCATCCCGAGTTCGTGCTGCCCGAGGTACAGCAACAGGCATTCACCAGCACCCGCACCGGCGCCATCGTCGGCGCAAACCTGGCCAGCCGTTACGGCTTCAAAATTGGCGACAAGATCCCGTTGCAGGCGACCATCTTTCCGCACAAGAACGGCGACAACACCTGGACCTTCGACCTGGTCGGTATTTTTCAAACCCGCGAGGCACGCGATCGCAACCAGGAAGATCAGCTGATCTTCCGCTATGACTATTTCGACGAGGGCCGCACCTTCGGCCAGGGCACCGTCGGCTGGTACATGGTGAAGGTCAGTGACCCCTCCCGCGCCCAGGATGTGGCCCAGTCCATCGATCGCCTGTTCGCGAATTCGGACGCCGAAACCAAGACCC
>JBATIF010000360.1:0-7947 GCA_049667605.1 Gammaproteobacteria bacterium | reverse complement strand
GGTTGCCGAACGTCTGCGTGCAGAGGCAGAGGCGGCAAGTGAGCGCATCAGGGAAGAAAGGGATGTGCTGCAAAAGCAGGTGGGTAACAATCTGATCCTGGGCAAGCCTGTGCATGCAGTTGCAGAGCAAAAGCCGCAACCGAACGGTCGAGCGGAATATGGCGTGCAGCCTGCAAACACCCACCCGCAAGCCGCTGCTACTAAAACACAGCCCGCCATGGCCGGAAAACAGCTTCGCGAAATATCCGGCCCGGCAAAGAACAAGTGGTCACGATTGAGCAGGGTAATCGGCCTGGGTGTGCTAGTAACGGCGGGTCTGGCATTCGGGTTAACAGCGTTCCCCGATCGGCCCTTCGCACTGGTCTCGCAGGCGCATGAATATATGAAGGATTTTGCCCGTACGCATCTGCCCGGCGATGAAGGCCCCGGCCTGCGGCAGCCTGTTGATCGGCAGAAGGTCATGCCCGGTGAGGTGTCCGGGCGGGGCAGTGAGTCGTCCGGGCCGGCTGCCAGGCCCAAACAGGCGGCGGAGTTGTCGCCACCTCTGACAGCGGCAGCACGCCCGACTGAACGTCCGGCGGCCGCCGTGCAGCCGGATGCCCGGCAGCAAGCGTACGCCGCCAATGATTTCTTATCGATACCGCCGCTAGCGGCAAGCGCAACGCCGGCACCCGTCGTGGCGTCTGTCCCGGCACGGGAACGCCTCAAGGCTGCAGGTTCATTGCGGGATAAATTTGCGGATGGCGGCGTTGCGCCCTTGATGGTGAAGCTGCCTGCTGCCAGTTACCTGATGGGTAGCAGGGGTAATTCAATGAATTCCGATGAGGGACCGCAACACGCAGTCGGCCTGCCCCGTTTTGCAGTCAGTAAATACGAGGTTACTTTTGCCGACTATGACCGCTTTGCACGTGCCACCGGGATTCGTTTACCGCACGACGAGACCTGGGGCCGCGACGATCGTCCGGCTGTAAATGTATCCTGGAAAGATGCCCAGGCCTATGTACACTGGCTGTCGGCCGAAACCGGTCAAAGCTACCGCTTGCCGACGGAAGCGCAGTGGGAGTATGCAGCCCGTGCCGATGCGATGCAGCCCTATCCGTGGGAGCCCGCTCCGGGTACTGTCCCTGCGAACTGTTTCGATTGCGGCAGTAAATGGGATCAGGCCATGACCTCACCGGTGGGTAGTTTCCCGGCAAATCATTTTGGATTGCATGATATGGGCGGTAATGTCCAGGAATGGATAGAGGATTGCTACCGCGCAAACTATGCTGATGCAGCGGCTGATGGCAGCCCCGTGCAGGCATTCGGCTGTAGCCAGCGCGTGGTGCGTGGCGGCGCCTTTACCAGCCCGGTTACCGCCCTGCGCAGTGCCGCTCGAGGACAATTCGATCAGGATACCCGTCTGGATAATCTCGGCTTCCGTATCGTGCGCGACTACTGACAGCCGCTAACCACTTCCGGCTGTTGACAAACCCGTGTGTCACCGTAGTCTGCCGCTATGGCGAAACTCCTCGGCATCGGTAATGCAACGCTCGACATTATTCACCTGGTCGACGGCTACCCTGATGAGAATCATGAAATGCGCTGCCGCGCGCGACACGTGCGCCGTGGTGGTAATACAGCCAATACCCTCGTGGTGCTCAGTCAACTCGGCATTGCCTGCAGCTGGGCCGGTACGCTGGTCGATAATAAAGACGGCGCCCTGATTCGCGATGACTTGCTGGCGCATGATATCGATACCGGTCATTGCCACTATGCGCCGGGCGGCAGTGTGCCGGTTTCAACGATCCTGTTAAATATCCGTAACGGTTCGCGTACCATCATCCACCACCGTGATCTGGCGGAATATTCAGCACGCAATTTTGAGTCCATTGAGCTTGAACCGTTTGACTGGTTGCATTTCGAGGGTCGCAATGTGGCCGATACCCGTCTGATGCTGGAGCGGGTGCGCAGGCTTCGCCCGACAGTGCCGCTCTCGATTGAAATCGAAAAGCCGCGTGACGGGATAGCTTCACTGTTTGCCTATGCGGATGTGTTGCTGTTTTCAAGGGTATATGCCGAAGCGCTCGGCTATCGGGACCCGTTGTCACTGTTATACGCCATGCAGCCACAATGTCCGCAGGCGCTGCTGTTTTGCAGCTGGGGTGATGCCGGTGCAGCCGCCCTCGACAGGCAGGGAACGGCAAGTCAGCATGAAGCGCTTGCCCCGGCAGAGGTGATAGATACCCTGGGTGCCGGTGATACTTTCAATGCAGGCGTCATAAGTGCCTGCCTGGACAGGCTGGATCCAGCAGCAAGTCTTGCGCGGGCCTGCCGGCTGGCCGGGAAAAAATGTGGTCAGCGCGGGTTTGACAACCTGGGCGGGGTGGTTGGGAACTTCATGTGAGTGACAAAGACCGCTATTTCATCTGTCGTCTGGAGGATCTGGCCGATCCGGGTAGCAGGGGAAAAAGCCTGACGTTCGGGGATGTTGTTCATAATGTATTTGTCGTGCGCAGGGATGACAGGGTTTACGGCTATATCAACAGATGTCCGCATACCGGCGGGCCGCTCGACTGGGTGCCGGGCCGGTTTCTGAGCCTGGACAATCGTCACATTCAATGTGCGACACACGATGCCCTGTTTCGACTCGATAACGGAATCTGTATAGCCGGTCCCTGCACGGGTGACCGCCTGGAGACAGTTGCGTTACAACTTGAATCGGGGAATGTATTTTTGCTGGCCGACAGGCTTGCGCCTTGAATACCAGCGCCGTCCAGGAACTCCCGCATCCTGAGGCAGAAGGGTTTCTGCCGGATCAGAATTCTTTAAGCAGTGCCCTGATATGCACCCAGGCCGCATCTGACTGTGCAGGCCCTTCAGCGACGTTGCAGACCTGCTGCAGGGCAAGGCCAGGCTCGTGGGTAACAGGATAATCGGTGACGCAGCTGTCGCCTGTGGTCTCAGACTCGGTCTTGCCGGATGACATGTCGAATATAGTAGCCATGCTAAATCTCCTGCCCTTGTCGGCCAAATGGCCTATAGAGATGTTATCGGCCGTTGCCGGGGGTAATTGAGCGCGCATTGCACGTGCCCTATCCCCGTGATTTAGCGTAATAAACCGGAATCAAGCAGAGTATTACTCGAGTTTATCGAGCGGGTTGATATCATCATTGGGCGCGTTCAGTTCCAGGTCAACACCATAGTCCTCGCGCTCGATATCCAGCGAACCCGACCAGTCCTCGGGCGCCTCGATCGGGCGAACTTCCATTTCCTTCCATGAATCGATATCGATTTCCTCGACGGCGCCGTCAAAGTGCTGGATTTCCAGAGTCGAATCCTGTTCTTCTGTGGCAACGATTTCAAACTTGTCACCGTTAATGGACTCGAACCATTCGCCGATTTGTGGCACTAATATGTTTGTCATCTTCTGGATCCCCTCTGAATAATCATTGCCGTAAAACACTGCCGGCTACTCAAGATTCCCTGATCAGATGCTTGGTGCATTCATTTATAAAACTTGGGAGAAAGAATGGCAAGCACTGTTGGCAGGCTTATGAAAGCTCGCTGGATATTCGTGCCATGCCCAGCCAGCCGGGCCTGGGTCCACGACAGGCAATTGCCTGTCAATTAATAGTGAGGATGGTTTTCAGAAAGTAGCCTATCTCACTGCAATTACTGATGAACACCGGCATGCAGTAATTACCGGCAAGGCCTGGTGCCCGTGCACAGGCACAGGCGGTGATTATCGATCAGGATTAAAAGACTGGAATATAATAATAAAATCAACGGATTGATTTAATGCACCGGCGACGGCAAGGTCAGCAGCGCCATGCCGTGGCGCTTGCGCCGCATAGAAGCGATAGCTGAAAATCCTCGCTTGATAAGGTAAAGTGCGCGTTCTGTTTTTTACGCACACCTGAAATCTTGAGTGAGGACAACAACATGGCCGATTATAAAATTGCGCCTTCGATTCTGTCGGCTGATTTTGCCCGCCTGGGCGAAGAGGTTACCAACGTACTGGAATCCGGTGCCGACATCGTGCATTTCGATGTGATGGACAACCATTATGTGCCCAACCTGACGATTGGTCCGCTGGTATGCGAGGCATTGCGTGCCCACGGCATCACCGCGGATATCGATGTACACCTGATGGTGAAACCGGTGGATCGAATCATCCCCGATTTTGCCAAGGCCGGTGCCACCTATATCACCTTTCATCCGGAGGCCAGCGAGCACATCGATCGTTCTCTCTCGCTGGTGCGCGAGAGCGGCTGCAAATCTGGCCTGGTTTTCAACCCCGCCACACCTTTGGACTACCTGAAGCACGTCATTGACAAGGTCGACATGATATTGCTGATGTCGGTCAACCCCGGTTTTGGCGGGCAGAGTTTTATCCCGGAGGCACTCGTCAAGCTGCGTGAAGCCCGCAGCATCATCGATGCAAGCGGCCGTGATATCAGGCTCGAGATCGACGGCGGGGTGAAGGTCGACAATATCGGCGAGATCGCCGCGGCCGGTGCAGACACCTTTGTTGCCGGTTCCGCCATCTTCGGTGCGGATGACTACAAGGCAACCATTGCTGCAATGCGTGCGGAAATTGCCAGGGCTGTTGGCTGATAGTCCCATGCACAAACCGGAGATGATCCTGATCGATGTCGATGGTACGCTGGTCGACAGCGTGCCGGACCTGGCGTATTGCGTTGACCGCATGATGGAACAGCTCGGACGCGACCCATGGGGCGAACAGCGGGTTCGTGACTGGGTCGGCAACGGGGTTGAACGACTGGTGCGGCGGGCCCTGGTCGGTGCGCTGAAAGGCGAGCCGGATGATGCCGATTTTGAGCGCGCCTACCCGTTGTTCATGGAACTGTATGCCGGGAACACCTCGAAACGCTCATTTTTGTACCCGGGTGTGCGCGAGGGACTGGACCGGCTGAAGACGGCCGGTTATAAATTGGGATGTGTAACCAACAAGGCGGCACAGTTTACCGGGCCGCTGTTGAAGGATCTCGGTGTTTTCGACGATTTCTCGATTGTTATCAGTGGTGATACATTGGCAAAGAAGAAACCGGACCCGGCGCCGTTGCTGCATGCCGCTGAATATTTCGGCTCTGCGCCGGCCAAGTCCATGATGATAGGTGACTCGGTAAGTGATGTGGCTGCTGCGCGTGCGGCAGGATTCCAGATCATCTGCATGAGTTATGGTTACAATCATGGCGTGGATATCCGTGAAGCGGGCCCGGATGCAGTTGTCGATTCAATGCTGGAGATACCTCCGCTGCTGGAACAGGCGGCATAAAGAGCAGATCATGCAATTCACTTGCGAGAATAATTCGCTGCAGCAGGATTCATGCGGGCGATGGCGTATGTCATCGAACCGCGCTGGATCATTTTCTGTTGCGAACGGATTTCTCAAGGGTGAGTGTAATGACGCCTGAACAATTTCAAGACCTGGCAAGCCAGGGTTACAACCGAATACCAGTTACCCGCGAGGTGCTTGCGGACCTCGACACGCCCCTGAGCACATTCATCAAGCTCGCGCAGGGGCCGTATTCCTACCTGTTTGAATCCGTGCATGGCGGTGATAAATGGGGCCGCTATTCGATTATCGGCCTGCCGTGCAGCAGCGTGCTGCGCATCAGTGGGCACAATGTCAGGCTGATGAGCGGTGACGAGCTGGTCGAGTCTGCGACCACGGATGACCCACTGCAGTGGATTGAGCGATTTCAGGCGCGCTTTCGTGCTCCCGAGCTGGACGGGCTGCCACGCTTCAGCGGTGGCCTGGTGGGTTATTTCGGCTATGACACGGTGCGTTACATCGAGCCCCGGCTCGGATCCTTCAACAAGCCGGACCTGCTCGATTGTCCGGATATCCTGCTGATGGTGTCCGATGAAGTGCTGGTGTTCGACAACCTGGCCGGCAGCCTGCAACTGGTCGTGCATGTCGATCCCGCAAAAGACGGTGCCTGGGAGCAGGGTCAGGCGCGGCTCACGCTGTTGGCAGATCAACTGCGCACGACAGTTTCGGATTACCGTGTACCCGTTGACGCCAGCAACCCGGTCGAGGAATCCGATTTCGTGTCGGGATTTACCCGTGAGGGCTTCGAGGCTGCGGTCGATCGCATCAAGGAATACATCGTCGAGGGCGATGCCATGCAGGTGGTGTTGTCGCAGCGCATGTCGATCCCGTTTGCGGCGCCGCCGCTGGATCTGTACCGTGCCCTGCGCAGGTTGAATCCATCACCTTATATGTACTACCTGGATCTCGGTGATTTTCATATCGTCGGTTCTTCTCCCGAGATTCTGGTGCACCTGGAAGACGGGATGGTGACTGTCAGGCCGATTGCCGGAACCCGGCCGCGCGGCAGAACCGAGGCCGAGGACCGGGCACTGGAGGCCGACCTGCTGGCCGACCCGAAGGAACTTGCAGAACATTTGATGCTGATCGACCTCGGTCGTAATGATGCCGGCCGCGTTAGCCAGACCGGCAGTGTTGAATTGACCGAAAAGATGGTTATCGAGCGCTATTCCCATGTCATGCACATTGTCTCGAACGTCACCGGCAGGGTGCGTGAGGGCATGAGTGCTATAGATGTATTACGTGCGACATTCCCGGCCGGTACCGTCAGTGGCGCCCCGAAAATCCGCGCTATGGAGATCATCGACGAGCTCGAGCCGGTCAAGCGCGGCGTCTATGCCGGTGCGGTAGGCTACATCTCGTGGTCGGGAAACATGGACACGGCCATTGCAATTCGCACTGCCGTCATCAGGGACGGGACCCTGCACATCCAGGCCGGTGCCGGCATCGTCGCAGACTCGGTGCCCGCCAACGAGTGGGAAGAAACCATGAACAAGGGGCGTGCCATTTTTCGTGCCGTCGCCATGGCCTGCGGCGGCCTGAAGGGAAGGCACTGAATATCATGCTGCTGATGATTGATAACTACGATTCCTTTACCTACAACCTGGTCCAGTACCTCGGTGAGCTGGGTGCGGATGTGCGGGTTTACCGCAATGACATGATCGGTGTGAAGGAGATTGAAGCGCTTGCGCCGGAGAAGATCGTGATTTCGCCCGGCCCGTGCACGCCGAACGAGGCGGGTGTCTCACTTGCAACGATCAGGCAGTTTGCCGGCCGTATCCCGATTCTCGGTGTTTGCCTCGGGCACCAGGCTATCGGCCAGGCCTTTGGCGGTCGCATCGGTCATGCGCATGCCATCATGCACGGCAAGACCTCGATGATTCATCACAACAACAGCGGCGTCTTTCATGGTCTGCCGGAGCCGTTCGAGGCGACACGCTATCACTCGCTGGTGATCGAACAGGAATCATTACCAGAATGCCTGGAGGTCACTGCCTGGACAGTGCGAGAGCAGGGCGGGCTCGACGAGATCATGGGCGTACGCCACAAGACGCTGGCGGTCGAGGGGGTGCAGTTTCATCCCGAATCCATCCTCACCGGCTGCGGGCATGATTTGTTGCGGAATTTCCTGGAGCAGTAAGGCGGCTGCACGGTGAGCATGGTATTGATTAAAAATAACTCGCGCAAAGACGCAAAGGCGCAAAGAAAGGCACATAATATAATTGCCACAGAGGGCACAGAGAACACAGAGAGAAAAGATTGAATGTTTATTTCCTGTGTAATGTATGGTTTATACGCCTGAAATAAAAATGCAAGCCATTGGCTCACTCGAAAAGCTGCAAAGCAAGAAATAATAAAATGATTTTCTCTGTGTTCTCTGTGCCCTCTGTGGCAAGTATTTTTTATTCATTCTTGGCGCCTTTGCGTCTTTGCGCGAGAAACTACAGTGTTTATGCAACCGCCAAAGGTTGCGGAGAAAGATAAATGGATATGCCAACAGCCATTGCTGCGGTGATTGAACGCCGTGACCTGTCAACTGCCGACATGCAGGCCGTGATGCGCCTGATCATGACTGGTCATGCCACGGCGGCTCAGATCGGCGGTTT
>JBATIF010000359.1:0-3135 GCA_049667605.1 Gammaproteobacteria bacterium | reverse complement strand
CTTCAGGTCGACATTGGCGGCATCCATGTACCGGTAGAACTCGCGGCGCGGCTCCGGGCAGACATAACCCGCCGTGACGGCAACCGACTTGATGCCCTTATCATGACAGGCGCGGGCCACATCGATGGCATATTCGTGAAAAATCACCGGGTCATTGTAGGTGTAGGCCACGCTCTTGCATTCCAGTTTCTGCGCCGCGGTGGCGATCAGTTCCGGGGAGGCCTCATCGGTCAGGGTATGGATCTCCCGTGACTTGCTGATATCCCAGTTCTGGCAGAACTTGCAAGCCAGGTTACAACCCGCGGTGCCGAATGACAGTACCGGCGTGCCGGGCAGAAAATGGTTCAGCGGTTTCTTTTCAATCGGATCGATGCAGTAACCGCTGGAGCGGCCGTAGGTGGTCAGTACAATCCGGTCATCGATGTTTGCGCGCACAAAGCACAGCCCGCGCTGGCCGGCGTGCAGTTTGCAAAAACGCGGACACAGGTCACATTGCACGCGCCCGTCATCGAGCTTGTGCCAGTACTTCGTATCAACGGTATAAGGGTCGCGTACTGTCATAACCATGCTGCCACCTCATCAGGCTGTGATTGCTGCCCCCTTGCCACCCAGGCCCTGCGGGGGGATCAGAAATATGAGAGTATTTTTACCTGATTGAGCAGGATTTGTCGTTGATACATATCAACAGCAAGACATTAATGAACTAAAGGCTCATGCCTGCCCTGCCGTTTCCGGCCCCTGCTGGATACGCCGGTACATAAAAGCGTAGTACATCACCGGTATCACCACCAGCGTCAGCAGCGTCGACACCAGCAGGCCGAAGATGAGCGCAATCGCCAGGCCGTTGAAGATCGGGTCATCGAGAATGAAAAAACCACCGAGGATGGCGGCCAGCGCGGTCAGCACGATGGGCTTGGTGCGTGCCACGCCGGCACGGATCACCGCCTTGTCAAACGGCGTTCCGGCGTGCAGTTCCTCGTTGATGAAATCCACCAGCAGGATCGAGTTGCGCACGATAATGCCGGCCAGCGCGATCATGCCGATCATCGAGGTCGCGGTAAACTGCGCCCCCAGCAAGGCGTGACCCGGCATGACGCCGATCACCGTCAGCGGGATCGGGATCATGATAATCAGCGGCACCAGGTAGGACTTGAACTGCGCGACCACCAGCAGGTAGATAAGCAGCAGGCCGACCGTGTAGGCGATGCCCATGTCGCGGAAGGTCTCGTAGGTGGTCTGCCATTCACCGTCCCACTTGAGCGAATAGCGATAGGGATTATCGGGTGCACTGACCATGAACCGGCCCAGATCGGGCGCCGCCGCGACTCCCGTGTCAGCCAGCTGCCTGTCAATGCGCCGCATGCCGTACAGCGGGCTGTCCAGCGGGCCCGCCATGTTGCCGGTGACGTATACCACCGGCATCAGGTCCTTGTGATGTATGGCCTGCTCGCGCGTGGACTGCTCGAGAGTGACCAGTTCGGATAATGGCACCAGTGCGCCACCAGCTGCGCGCAGCCTCAGTGCCAGCGCAGTAACCGGATCGAAACGCTCGCCAGCCGCCAACTGCAGACGTATGGGAATGGCGTACTTGGCATCTTCACGGTGCAGGTAACTGCTGTCACTGCCGCCGATCGCGGTAGCCAGCGCAGTGGTTATCGTCTGCTGGCCGATGCCGTGCAATGCGGCCCGTGCACGGTCGACGTGCACGATCCATTGTGCAGCCACAGCCTCGACACTGTCATCGACATCGACGATATCGTCAGTTGATTCGAACACTGCGCGCACCTGCTCCGCGACCGCCAGCTGCCCGGCATAATCGAGACCGTATATTTCCGCCACCAGCGGTGCAAGCACCGGCGGCCCCGGCGGCACCTCGACAATCTTGACGCTGGCATCATAGGGGCGCGCCAGCGCCTGCAGCGGCGCACGAATGGCAAGGGCGATGTCGTGACTGTTAAGCGCCCGGTCGTGCTTGTCGACCAGGTTTACCTGGATATCGCCGAGGTTCGGGGCGCGGCGCAGGTCATACTGGCGCACCAGGCCGTTGAAGCTGATTGGCCCGGCCGTGCCGGCATAGACCTGGTAATCGGTGACTTCGGGCACGGTCGCAATGTAACGACCGAGTTCACCCAGCAGATGCGCGGTCTGCTCGAGGCTGGCACCTTCCGGCATATCGACCACGACCTGCAATTCCGACTTGTTGTCGAACGGCAGCATCTTCAGCACTACCAGTTTCGCCGCGGCCAGGCCCATCGAGGCAATGATCAATACCACCAGGGCGACTGCCAGCAGCCAGCGCGCCGGCCGCCCGGCGCTCCCGCGCAGGAATGGTTGCATGACCGTTTCCAGTATGCCTTGCAGGCGCCCGCTACCCGTCTCTTCAGGATGAGCGTTGTGGCGCAACAGCCTGGCCGCCAGCCACGGGGTGATGACCAGTGCAACCACCAGGGAGATGAGCATGCCGAGGCTGGCATTGATCGGGATCGGGCTCATGTACGGCCCCATCAGGCCGGTGACGAAGGCCATCGGCAACAATGCGGCAATCACGGTAAACGTTGCAAGGATCGTCGGCCCGCCGACTTCATCAACGGCCAGCGGAATCGATTCGATAAAGTCCTTGCCACCGATCTGCATGTGGCGGTGGATGTTTTCCACCACCACGATCGCATCATCAACAAGGATGCCGATTGAAAAGATCAGCGCAAACAGTGAAACACGATTGAGTGTAAAGCCCCATGCCCATGATGCAAACAGCGTGATCGCCAGGGTGACCACCACCGCCGTACCGACAACGATCGCCTCGCGCCAGCCCATTGCAAACAGCACCAGTGCGACAACCGAGGCGGTTGCAAAGACCAGCTTCATGATCAGTGTCTTCGCCTTATGGTCTGCTGTGGCGCCGTAATTGCGGGTCACCGTCGCGTGCACACCCTCGGGGACGAAGATGCCCTGCAGTGATTCGAAGCGTTCAATCACCTGGTCCGCAATGCGCACGGCGTTGGTCCCCGGCTGTTTCGCAATCGCCAGGGTGACCGCGGGGAATTCACCCATTGCAGCATAGTCCTGCAAGGTGGCCGCCGCACCGGTACCCAGCCAGACATACTGATCTGGCGTCTCTGCGCCAAACTGGATATC
>JBATIF010000358.1:0-2089 GCA_049667605.1 Gammaproteobacteria bacterium | reverse complement strand
GTGAAGAGGTAATTATCGCGCATCATGATACGGTGATAGAAAGTGATGACCATGTCATTTTGTTTCTTTCCAACAAGAAATGTATCCAGGAAGTCGAGCGTCTTTTCCAGGTCGGGGTTAATTTTTTCTGATATGCATTGCGTCATGCTAACTGTCTAGCAACTACACCTGAAACATGCGCATATTCTCAATTCAACGCCTGCTCGGTATCTTGCTGATGATTTTCAGCTTTACCTTTTTTCCACCCGCACTGGTAGCGTTGTTGTATGACGATGGCCAGATCCATGTGTTTCTGGAAGGTACATTCCTGGTGCTGCTGCTGGGTTTCCTGATGTGGCTGCCCGCCATGCGTTACAGGGATGACTTGCGGGTTCGTGACGGCTTCCTGTTGGTGGTGTTGTTCTGGTTCGTACTGGGCCTCGCAGGCGCCGTGCCGTTTGTACTGGCAGATCATCCGGTGTTGTCGATAACAGATGCCGTGTTCGAGTCCTTTTCCGGGCTGACGACGACAGGCGCCACGGTTATAACCGGTCTGGATGACTTGCCGCGATCCATCCTTTATTACCGCCAGCAACTGCAGTGGCTGGGTGGTATGGGCATCATCGTGCTGGCGGTGGCGATCATGCCGATGCTGGGTGTGGGCGGCATGCAGCTCTATCGTGCCGAGACGCCGGGACCGCACAAGGATGCCAAGCTGACGCCACGCATTACCGAAACAGCAAAGGCGCTCTGGTATATCTATGCAGGGCTGACGATTGCCTGCGGGATGGCCTACTGGATGGCCGGCATGAGTGCTTTTGATGCCATTGGCCACAGTTTTTCAACTATTGCCATTGGCGGTTTCTCAACACATGACCTCAGTATCGGCTATTTTCAAAGCTCTGCCATCGAATTAATCGCCGTGGTGTTCATGTTGCTGGCCGGGATGAATTTTGCATTGCATTTCATGGCATGGCGCAGCTTTAGCCTGAGACCCTACATATTTGATTCCGAGGTCAAGGCCTACCTTGTCATATTGTTTCTGGTGACGGCGGTCACAGTCGGCTACCTGTACTACACGGATACCTTTATTTTCTTTAGTGAGGCCCTGCACGCGGGCCTGTTCCAGGCGGTTTCCATCGGCACCACCACCGGGTTTACCACGGCTGATTATTTCGTCTGGCCGGGCTTCCTGCCGGTAATGCTGCTGTTTGCCAGTTTCATCGGCGGTTGTGCCGGCTCGACCGGTGGCGGCATGAAGGTCATTCGTTTCCTGTTGCTGGTTAAACAGGGCCACCGGGAAACCATCCGCCTGATACATCCCAACGCACAAATCCCGGTCAAGGTGGATTCCAAGCCCGTACCTGACCGGGTGATTAATGCCGTGTGGGGATTTTTTGCAGCCTATGTCGGCACCTTCGTAGTGATCATGCTGTTTGTCATGGCGACCGGCCTGGATCAGGACACTGCCTTCTCGGCGGTGGCCGCCTGCATCAACAACCTCGGGCCCGGGCTGGCCGGGGTTGGTGCCAACTATGTGGATGTTAATGACCCTGCGAAGTGGGCGCTATCCTTTGCCATGATGCTCGGGCGCCTCGAGATATTTACCCTGTTGATCATGTTTACCCGCGCCTTCTGGCGACGTTAGCCAGCATGGCCATGATCGAAAACCTCGAGGCGATGCTCGTGTCCGGTCAGGACAACGCCTTGCTGCGCTTTACACTGGGCAGCGCATTTTTCAAGCAGGGAGATGCTGCGCAGGCGGTCACACATTTGCGTGCAGCCGTCGGTCATGACCCCGATTATTCCGCTGCCTGGAAAATCTATGGCAGGGCGCTGCATGCACTCGGGCATCTTGAAGAGGCGCAGACTGCGTTTGAATCGGGTATCTGCGCCGCAGGTCGTCACGGCGATGTGCAGGCGGCAAAGGAAATGAAGGTTTTTCTGAAGCGCGTGCGGAAGGCGCTGGATGCCGGCTAGGAGCCTGTCCATCAATAAAATTCCTGTTCCCCCCCGGGGCGCCTGCGGAAGCGCCGGTAACTCCACTGGTATTGTGCAAGGCTGGTGCGCGCGCAGTCCTCGACGACCTGGTTAACAGTAGCTGCGGCCT
>JBATIF010000357.1:0-1798 GCA_049667605.1 Gammaproteobacteria bacterium | reverse complement strand
GCATTATCGTTCCACCAGAAGGCATCATTATCGAACCAACCGCTCTCCTGGAAGCGGTCCGGATCGAGTATACCGTCCGGCGCTTTCTTGCCCAGGTCATCGATCGTTCCTTCTGTATGGATGACCGCGAATTCCGGGTACTTTTCGTGCACCTTGTCGAGCGTGTCCTCGTATACCTTGTAGGTGCTCGAATACCAGTGCACCGCCATGCCATAGACGTACCTTGCTGTTTCAGGATCTCCTAATATGGCATCCGCCCATGCTTCGAGGTGGTCCCGGTTCTGGTCATAAACCAGCAGCTTGATATTACTGTTTTTGCCTGCATGCAACTTCGGCCCGAGGTGGTTTTTTACAAAATCGTTTTGTGATTCGGCCGAGAAATGCATGCTTTCCCAGTTCCCGCCATTGCCGAGAGGCTCGTTTACCGGGGTGATCCCCCAGATATCGACACCCTCTCCCCGATAGGCGTCGAGGTACCGGGTCAAGTAATCGGCGTATACGGGTACGTACTCTTTTTTCAGCGCTCCCCCGGTCCCTTGCCAGTTGTTTTCAGGAGACCCGGGGATGAACCACGTTTCAATATCTTTCATCCATGCCGGAGCCGTCCAGGCCGAGGCGATGATTTTTAAATCCTTGTCCTGCTGCCTTGCTTTGATCGCCAACGCCTCCTTGATCATGGGCAGCAGGTCATAGGACGGGTCGCGCACCCCGGGGTATTTTTCCACCGGAAAACCCATGCTGTCCGGCGCGATGCTGAAATGTTTCAGCTGCGAATCACCCTCGACGTCCGCATAGGAATATTTTCCCTCGACAGCAAAATCACTGGCCCCGATCATGGTCCGGGTCAGCGAGAAATTAGCACCGCTTTCACCGTAAATATCGTTCATTACTTCCTGTCTTTTGCGCTTGTCCAGATGCGCCAGTACAAAAGCGGACGACTCCGTAAAGGATGTCCCGATACCGTCAATTGTTTGCTTGACGATATCCGGCCTGATGACGATCACGTTTCCCTGCGCGCGCCCCTGCCTGAACGATACATTTTCCCTGCTCGCAATCTTATCCCCGCCTTCAGAGGTAACAAGCACTTCACTGGTATCGGTCAATTTATAATTTATTTCTGTTAGTTCATCCATTTCTCTATTGCCATTATTCCCGGGAGAACAGGCGCCCGCCAGCAGTGAAAGTACCATGATTAACGTCAGGTCAATCGTTTTCATCTTTTTGCACACTTTCATCGTAAGGACGAACAACCAGCACCGGCACCTTCGAGCGATGCAGCACCCGCCTGACCGTATCGCCCAGGATTGCATCACCGAGTGTTCTGCCCTTGCCTCTCATTCCCATCACGATGAAATCGCAGTTTTTATCTCCAGCGACAAGTAAAATAACTGTTGCCGGTATACCCAGTTCGACTACAACCTCATCAGCACCAGCATAATCCATTCCATATTCTTCCCTGATCTTTTTGCAATAGGCATCCCGGGTGCCTTGCAAATACTCGCGTTTTGCCTCCAGCCATTTCCTTTCACTGGTCGATCTCCCCATATTGATATCGAATACAGATAAATCGCTGCTCTCCGGCACCACGTGGAGCAGTGTCAATCGTGCATTGTAGTGCTCGGCAAGACTCAGCGCATATTGATAGGCTTCCAGCGCATCTTCCGAATCATCCGTAGCATAAAGAACGTGTTTAATGATGTTCATGTTTTGTTCCAGGGTAATACTAATATGTTTACATTGTTCCGCTTGGATTTATGTAACCGCAGGAGCCCGTGTCTAATCATCCGCTACATAGGTC
>JBATIF010000356.1:0-2160 GCA_049667605.1 Gammaproteobacteria bacterium | reverse complement strand
GTTTGCTGTTCTGTCCCTGGCCACCCTCCGAACCAGGATCTGCAAGCCTCCCATTAGCGTCATATCTTTGGCCCACATCGGGTGTATGCTTTAAACCATGTTTACCCGTACGCGTTTCTATCGTGCGCATATAACAGGGATTGCTTTGCAAAGGACAATATTCACGCGGCAACGGTCAATATTCACGCCAACTTGCCGATGTTATCCGACATAGTTCACAGAAATACTGTTACGGCTGAACCGGGTATTGTGCACTGTTGCGGCTGAACAGGGTCAGTTGACACACTCAGACAGGGAACGCTTGCCACACATACGTTGCGATTATGGGTACCGTTAGATTTTTCCGCAATTCAACCCAGTTATTTCGGCACCAGATTCCGACTGAATTTCTGTTGCTCGGGATCGTCGAATTTCTGGCTTTAATGCTGGCGCTTTACCTGGGACTTGAGGTGCGTTACATGGGGGACGAATGGACGCTGATTATCGGCTCCTTTCCCCTCAAGGCAGTGGTGTTTGCCGCTGTGATGCAAATGTGCCTGATCGCGACGGGTGTCTACCAGAGGCAGATTGGACGGTTTATAGACGTGCTGGTGCTGCGCATCGGTGCCGGTCTTTTACTGGGAGTTGTTCCGCTTGGGCTGGGCTATTACTTTGCGCCGATGTTCTTTCTCGGGCGCGGCGTGCTGGTAATCGCCACGGTCTTCAGTTTTCTCCTGATTGCGGTCAATCGCATGTTTTACCGGCGAGTGATCAGGGAACGCAATATGTGGCCCCGGGTTCTGATACTGGGGTCCGGTGACCGGGCGAGCCTGGTAAGCGAGGCTATCAAGTCCGGTGAACTGAAGGGCGTTAACATCATCAGCTATGTAGCCATGCCGAGCGACCATGATAACAAGAATGGCATTGACCAATATGTCCTCGATGAGCCGCTGATTAAATATGTTGAAGAGAAGGGCATCGATGAAATCGTGCTCGCGGTGGATGAGCGCCGTACCGGGCTTCCGTCCAGGGATCTTCTCGAATGCAAGATGAGCGGCATCGACGTACTCGACCTGGTGAGCTTCTTTGAAAGAAGAGCAGGCAAGATTCGCCTGGATTTACTCTACCCGAGCTGGCTGTATCTCTCCGACGGTTTTCGCGAGAGCACGTTTCGACGGCTGGGCAAACGAATGTTTGATCTCGTAATTGTGCTGCTGATGCTGCCTGTCGCGCTACCCTTGATGCTGCTGGCGGCGCTCGCTATATTCATCGAAAGCGGGGGCAAGGGATCGGTGTTCTACAAGCAGACCCGGGTCATGGAAGAAGGCAAGCCGTTCCAGATCTACAAATTCCGCAGTATGGTCAGTGGTGCGGAGGAGGATGGCGTGGCGCGCTGGGCGGCGGAGAACGATCCCAGGATCACCCGCGTCGGCTCGGTGTTGCGCAAGGGACGTCTCGACGAACTGCCGCAACTGATCAATATTTTAAAGGGCGATATGAGTTTCGTCGGGCCGCGACCGGAGCGCCCCGAATTCGTGGCACTGTTGGCCGAAAAAATCCCCTACTACGAGGAGCGGCTGCGCGTGAAGCCCGGCCTGACCGGCTGGGCACAAATCAACTACTCGTATGGCCACTCGGAAAAAGATGCCGTGGAGAAACTGCAGTACGATCTCTACTACGTGAAAAATTTCAGCATCTTTCTGGACCTGTTGATTTTGCTGCGAACGGCTGAAGTGGTTTTGTTGGGCAAAGGCGCGCATTAAGTATTCAGGCTCTTCCCCTGATTGAGTGGGTAACACATCAATTTAGACGAGACAAATTCCTTCTGATGGCAAGGTTGTTGGCCGAATGAATTTGGCCCTGCCGTAGGGTCGAATTCATTCGACCAGCAGTGTTTCATCGACATCACTCATCCAAAGGTGGCGACCGCGGGTAACCGTGTTATGCACCAGACTTGATGGTGCGGGGAATGACACCCCTGCGCAATGCGTCGCAGGCCGGTTGGCCGAATGAATTCGGCCCTACAAATGCGTCGCAGGACATGGTGACCTCCTTGTCTCCAGTGGCAATAATGGCTGTTGGCCGAATGAATTCGGCCCTACAAATGCGTCGCAGGACAGGGTGACCTCCTTGTCTCCAGTGGCAATAATG
This sequence comes from Gammaproteobacteria bacterium, assembly GCA_049667605.1. Classification (GTDB taxonomy): domain Bacteria; phylum Pseudomonadota; class Gammaproteobacteria; order UBA9214; family UBA9214; genus UBA9214. The sequence continues at coordinate 30 of JBATIF010000356.1, read as the reverse complement.
GCTGTTGGCCGAATGAATTCGGCCCTACAA
>JBATIF010000355.1:0-10874 GCA_049667605.1 Gammaproteobacteria bacterium | reverse complement strand
CCCTGGATGATGACCCGCGAATGTTTGTGAACGAAGACACTCATGCCGAAGCCTCCAGTGTTGCCATCACCTTGGTCGCGGCATCATCGAGGTTATCCGCCATGATAAAGGGGAAACCCGAGGCCGCGAGGATCGGGGCGCCTTTTTCCACATTGGTCCCTGCGAGGCGCACTACGATCGGTATCCTGATATCCAGGTCACGCATCGCCTGCACCAGTCCTTCTGCGATCCAGTCGCAACGGTTGATGCCGGCAAAGATATTAACGAGGATGGTTTTTACATTCGGATCCTGCAGCACGATACGAAAGGCGTTGCCGACCTTCTCGGGCGAGGCGCCGCCGCCGACATCGAGGAAATTGGCTGGTTTGCCATTATGAAAGCTGATCGCGTCCATGGTCGCCATGGCGAGACCGGCGCCGTTGACGATACAGCCGACGTTGCCATCGAGCGCGATATAATTCAGTCCATGACTGGACGCCTCGACCTCCTTGGTGTCCTCTTCGTCGAAATCGCGCAGTTCCATGATGGCCGGCCTGCGATACATGGCATTGCTGTCAAACGACATCTTCGCATCCAGCGCCATCAGTTTACCGCCGTCGATCTCGGCCAGCGGATTGATCTCGGCCAGCAGGGCGTCCTTGTCACGGAAACAGCGATACAGCGCCTGCATCACTTTCGTGGCTTCACCGATCTGCTTGCCGCTCAGGCCGATCCTTGCTGCAATCTTGCGGCACTGGAAACCGGCCAGGCCAATGGCGGGGTCCACGGCTTCATGGATCACCCGCTCGGGATCGGTTTTCGCCACTTCCTCGATGTTCATGCCACCGGATGCCGAGGCAATCACGGTGATTCGCTGCGTAGCGCGATCGATCACAAGGCCGAGATAATATTCTTTCCTGATGTCACAGGCCTGCTCAACGAGCACACGTTGCACCAGGCGCCCCTGCTTGTCCGTCTGCGGGGTAACCAGGTGCTTGCCGATCATTTCTTCAGCAAACTCCCTGACCTCATCAACCGACGAGGCCACCTTGACACCGCCGCCCTTGCCACGGCCGCCGGCATGAATCTGCGCCTTGACGACCCAGCGTTCACCGCCCAGGTCTTCCGCTATCGTGGCGGCATTATTAACGTTGTGGGCTACGCGCCCGTCCGGAACCGGAACGCCATAGCCGCGCAACAGTTCCTTGGTCTGGTATTCATGAATATTCAAGCCGGACCTCCGTCTTTATCGTTTACTGGCGGGCTGCAAGCGAAGATTCAATCTGCGCAGCCTTGTCCACCATCACCTGTGCCTGGCGAATCGATGCAGCATCTATCAGGCGGCCATCCAGCGATACGGCGCCCTTGCCCTGCTGTGCCGCTTCACTCATCGCCTCGAGGATACGATGCGCGCGTGTCACCTCGGAATCCGGCGGTGTAAACACTTCATTGGCCAGTTCGATCTGGGACGGATGAATGGCCCACTTGCCTTCCACGCCAAGTGCAGCAACACTGCGCGCCACGGCCTTGAAACCTTCCGGATCACCAATGTCGCCAAACGGCCCGTCAATCGGCCGCAAGCCATAGGCACGGCAGGCTACCACCATGCGTGAAATCGCAAAGTGCCACTGGTCACCCCAGTGGCGTTCACGGGCACCCTCGTTATCGGGATGCGTAAGCATGAAGTAATCCGGGTTTGCACCGCCCATATTGGTGGTGCGCGCCTGTGTTGAAGCCGCGTAATCGGCCACACCGAAGACCATGGCTTCAAGGCGTTCCGGACAGGTCTGGGCAATGGCCTCCACGTTTGCCATGCCAAGGGCCGTTTCAATCAGGATGTGTATATTGATCGGCTTGTAGCCTTTGGCCATCTCGATCTGCTCGAGCATGGTTGAAACAAACAGGATATCGGCGGGTGTATTCACTTTCGGGATAAGGATGGTGTCGAGTTTGTCACCGGCCTGCTCGACCACATCAACGATGTCGCGATAGCAATAATGGGTATCGAGGCCATTGATGCGCACGGACACCGCGGTTTGCGACCAGTCCAGGTCATTTAGCGCCTCGATCACGTTCTTGCGCGCCTGCTCCTTGTCATCCGGAGCGACTGCATCTTCCAGGTCAAGAAACACCAGGTCAGCGCCGGCGCCGGGGGCCTTCTCGAGCATGCGGGGGTTACTGCCGGGAACTGCCAGTTCACTGCGATGCAGCCGATTTCTTACAGCCATGGTCTACCTCAAAGTATGTTCAATACGAAATGTCAGGTCCTTACAGAATGACCTGGAAAATCTATCCAGCGCAATGAAACCCGCAGGAACAAGGGCGCGTAATATACAAGGTTGGCGGGTTTAATGGAACTGAACGCCCTTTTGGTAGCGGCTATTTTCCGGGAGCGCGCAGGCATGGACACCGGCAGCCGACTTCCAGCTTTTAACTTTTCAACGACTTAGCCATGATTTGTGTGCATTGTTTTTTTCAATCGCGTTCTTCAATCCACGCCATCTGGATACCTTCAAGGATACGTTCGCCACAATGCTCGGGGTCGTCATCGAAATCATCCAGCGCCAGCACCCACTCACGCAGCTCGACAAAATTGATCTGCAGCGGATCCACATCCGGGTGCAACTCTTCCAGCTCGATAGCGATATCCAGCACATCCGTCCATTTCAGTCCCATAGGTATTCTCCTGGAAAGTCCTGAGTTATCTAGGCCGTTTATCCGTACATATACGATGTAAATTTCTCGCGCAAAGCCGCAAAGGCGCCAAGAAAAATGTTTTTACCACAGAGATCACGGAGAAAACTGATTAGACGCAGCCAGTATGGCTCCATTCTTTTTTAGAAACATAAATAATATTTCTTTGCATCTTTGCATCTTTGCATCTTTGCGTCTTTGCGCGACCCGTTTTTAATGAAATTAATGGTTCTCGCTCACCATGTTGATGGTGTACTTGGGAATCTCGACGACCAGGTCCTGGTCAGCCACCATGACCTGGCAGCTGAGGCGTGAATCCGGGTCCAGGCCCCAGGCCCGGTCGAGCAGGTCATCCTCTTCCTCTTCCGATTCGGCCAGCGATCCACCTCCCTCGCGGATATAGACATGACAGGTCGTGCAGGCGCAGGATTTTTCACAGGCATGCTCGATCTCGATGCCGTTCTTCAACGCGGCATCACAGATGGTCATGCCCGGCTCGGCCTCGATGACGGCGCCTTGCGGGCATATTTCCTCATGCGGTAAAAAAATAATTTGTGGCATATTTATATTGATCCAGGTAACTAATTCAAAAACAACTCATCAAGACTCGAATTCATCAAGCCGATGCCCCGCCATCGCCTCACGGATACTGCTGTTCATGCGGCGCTCGACATAGCCGCTACTCGCCGTTTCGACCGCCTCGATCGCCTGCTTGATGGCGCGATAATCATTTCCCCTGCGCACCTCCCCGAGTCTTGCAGCCGCCGCATCGATCGCACTGCGCTCGGCCTGATCCAGCAGCTTGTCACCATCGATAGCCAGGGCAGCCTGCAACGCCTCGAGCACGCGGTCCGCATCCACCTGCTCTTCGCGCAGCCGCCGGGCATCCCGGTCATCGAGCGCAAATTCCATCGAATCCCTGAGCATGGTCTCGATTTCGGTGTCGCCCAGACCGTAGGATGGCTTCACCTCGATACTGGTTTTAACACCCCGGGTCTGTTCCTCGGCCGTCACGCTCAGCAGGCCGTCGGCATCCACCTGGAAGGTCACCTTGATGCGCGCCGCGCCCGCCACCATCGGCGGTATATCGCGCAATTCGAATTTTGCCAGCGAACGGCAATCCTCGACCAGTTCGCGCTCGCCCTGCACCACATGCAGTGACATGGCCGTCTGGCCGTCCTTGAAGGTGGTGAACTCCTGTGCCCGCGCCACCGGGATCGTGGCATTGCGAGGTATGATCTTCTCAGTCAGGCCGCCCATGGTTTCAATCCCGAGTGACAGGGGAATTACATCCAGCAGCAGCATATCTTCATCTGCCTGGTTTCCCGCGAGGATATCAGCCTGGATCGCCGCACCCACGGCAACCACCTTGTCGGGATCAATGTCCAGCATTGGCTCGGCTGCAAAGAAGTCCGCAACCCGTTTGCGCACCAGTGGCACCCGCGTTGAACCACCCACCAGTACCACGGCGTCGATATCGCCGGCTCGCAGAACGGCATCACGCAAGGTGCGCCGGCAGGGTGCCAGGGTTTTCTCCAGCAGCGCTGTAATCAGTTCATCAAACCGGGTGCGCGTCAGCGTGACATTCCACTCGGAACCATCCTGACGCTGCCCGCGGATCTGCGTTGCCTCTTCTGTCGACAGGGCCTCCTTGGCAACTCGCGACACGTGCAACAGATGCCGTATCTGTGAATGACCCGCATCTTCTGCAATGCCAACCTGTTGCATTAACCAGTTTGCCACCAGATGGTCAATATCATCACCACCGAGCGCACTGTCACCGGCCGTCGACAGGACCTCGAAGACTCCCTTGTTCAGCCTGAGGATGGAAATATCGAAGGTACCGCCACCCAGGTCATAAACGGCAATACAACCCTCGGCAGCCCGATCGAGCCCGTAGGCAACGGCTGCGGCCGTGGGTTCATTCAACAGGCGCAGCACCTTCAATCCGGCCAGCCTGCCGGCATCGCGGGTGGCCTGGCGCTGTGCATCGTCAAAATAGGCAGGCACGGTGATCACCACGCCCTGCAACTCACCACCGAGCGTCTCTTCTGCACGCGCCTTGAGAACACGAAGAATCTCGGCGGACACCTCGACCGGACTGACATCGCCGCCGGCGGTATGCAGCCTTGGCATGCCACTCGATCCGGCAACAAACTCATAGGGCAGGCGGCTGCCGATATGTTTGACATCATCGATGCCGCGTCCCATCAGGCGCTTCACCGATGCAATCGTATTCAGGGGGTCTTGACTTGCCGCATCCAGTGCAGCCTGCCCGACAAGCGGTTTGGCCTCTGCAAAGTAGCGTACCACCGAGGGCAACAGGTGATTGCCTTTGAGATCCGGCAGCGTATCCGCGACGCCGCTGCGTACAGTTGCAATCAGCGAGTTGGTGGTTCCAAGATCAATGCCGGCGGCAAGCCGGTGTTGATGCGGTGCCCTCGATTGACCCGGTTCCGATATCTGCAGAAGTGCCATCTGGTATCCGTTTAGCTAGTGTATGGCTATAAACGCTGTAATTTATCGCGCAAAGGCGCAAAGACGCCAGGAAAAAACGATTAGCATGCCTTTGTAACAGCAATTCATAACTTTGCGAGTTTTGCGCCTTTGCGCCTTTGCGCCTTTGCGCGAGTTTCTTTTTCTGACAGGAAGTCAGGCCAGCTCGTCTTCCAGGTCAGCCTGGAGTTCTCCTGCCTCTTCCTGAAGGCGCCTGAAAAATTGCATTTTGGTCAGGGTATCGGCGGCAGCATCCAGGCTGCCTGTATCCGCCATGGCAAACTGGGTCTGCAACTGGCCGACAAGCGCGTCGATCTCTGCAGCGATCCTCGCCATGATGCCGTCAAGCTGCTGCAGTGCATCGTCACGCCCGCGCACCTCACCCAGGGCTTCACGCAACTCCATCTGCTCCATCAGGAACTGCGTATCACTGCTGGTGTTGCGTTCGTCATCGTGCTCACGGCCATCCAGTTCCAGCAAGTAGCGTCCGCGCTTCAGGGGATCCTTCAGGACCTGGTATCCCTCGTTGATTTGTGTTGCCTGCTGCATCGAAATGCGTCGTTGCTGGTCACTTGCATTGACAAAGCGATCAGGGTGCACGCTGCGCTGGAGCAGGCGATAGCTGCTCTCCAGCAGGCTCATGTCCACATCAAAAGACCTGGGCAAGCCAAAAAGATCAAAATGGGTTGTAGAAGATACCGCAGTCATTTCGGAAACAGACAGGTAACGGGACAGACGTCAGCCATCAGCCGACATCAAATGTTGAAACTTTCCCCGCAGCCGCATTCGTCCTTGACGTTGGGGTTCCTGAACTGGAAGCCTTCATTCAAGCCTTCCTTCGCATAATCCAGCTCGGTCCCATCCAGGTATACCAGGCTCTTTGGATTGACCAGTATCTTCACGTTATGGTCCTCGAAAACAATATCGTCGTCCTCCACCTGGTCGGCGTATTCCATGACATAGGCCATACCCGAGCAACCCGTGGTCTTGACACCAAGACGCAAACCCACGCCCTTGCCGCGCTTATCCAGAAAATTCCTTACGCGTTCTGCCGCAGCAGTTGTCAGTGTGATTGCCATAATCCTTCCTGCTAGTGCGCAGCCCACTTTACAGTGTCAAGGTCAATACCATCCTTGTACATATCCCAGAGCGGCGATAGTTCACGCAACTTGCCAACCTTCTCCTTGACCCGCTCGATTATGTAATCAACCTCCTCTGCCGTGGTGAAACGACCAATGGAAAAACGCAACGAGCTGTGCGCCAGTTCATCATTCCTGCCCAGCGCCCTGAGTACATAGGAAGGCTCCAGGCTGGAACTGGTACAGGCGGACCCGGAAGATACTGCCATGTCCTTGAGCGCCATGATGAGGCTTTCGCCTTCGACATAATTGAAACTTACGTTCAGGCTTCCGCTGACCCGGTGTTCCAGGTCACCGTTGAGGTAGACCTCTTCCATCTGGTTCAGGCCGTTCCAGAGCCGGTCGCGCAATGCCCTGATGCGCTTGCCCTCTTCGGCCATTTCTTCCCTGGCAATGCGGAACGCCTCACCCATGCCAACCAGCTGATGCGTCGCCAGCGTCCCCGAACGCATGCCGCGTTCATGTCCACCGCCATGCATCTGCGCTTCCAGCCGGACACGCGGCTTGCGGCGCACATACAGTGCGCCGACACCCTTCGGGCCGTAAATCTTGTGGGCTGAGAAGGACATCAGGTCCACTTTCAGTTTTTCCAGGTCAATCTCGATCTTGCCGGCGCTCTGCGCGGCATCGACATGAAAGATGATCTTGCGCTCGCGGCAGATCTCACCGATGGCGGCGATATCCTGGATGACGCCGATTTCGTTATTCACGTGCATGATACTCGCCAGGATAGTGTCTTCACGCAAGGCATCCCTGAATTTGTCGAGATCAAGCAGGCCATTCTCTTCGGGGTCCAGGTAGGTGACCTCAAAACCCTCACGCTCCAGCTGGCGGCAGGTGTCCAGCACCGCCTTGTGTTCGGTCTTCAGGGTAACGATGTGTTTGCCGCTTTTCTGGTAGAAATGCGCAGCACCCTTGAGGGCGAGGTTATCGGACTCGGTAGCACCCGATGTCCAGACGATTTCTTTCGGGTTGGCATTTATCAATTGCGCGACATGAGAACGTGCCAGCTCAACAGCTTCTTCCGCTTTCCAGCCGAACTCGTGCGAACGGGATGCAGGGTTGCCAAACTGTCCCTGGCGCGTCAGGTAGCTGCACATCAGCTCCGCGACACGCTCGTCTACAGGTGTAGTTGCCAGGTAATCCATATAAATTGGTATGCTAATGTTCATTGATATCACCCTGTGTTAATTTACCAGTGGCAGATCTCAGGCCACTGTTTTTCTCAAATCAGACGCAGCCGTTATTGCAACAGCCTGCTGTCGGCGCACCAGGGCGCTGACCCTGTCACGTTGCAGAAAACCGGCCAGCGTAATGCCATCGAGAAACCCGAAAATCTCGTTGCCGAGCTTGTTCCAGAGTTCGTGGGTCAGACAGCGCTCGCCATCCTGACAATTCTCGTTGCCTTCGCAGCTGGTCGCGTCAATTCCCTCACCAATGGCATTGATGACCGTGGCAATGGATATTTCCTCTGGTGGCCTGGACAGGCGGTAACCGCCGCCGGGACCGCGCAACCCAACGACCAGGCCATTTTTGCGCAAACGTGCAAATAACTGCTCGAGGTAAGGCAGGGAAATTGACTGCGATGCGGAGATATCCGCCAGCGTCACCGGACCTTCCTCATAATGGATCGCCAGATCCAGCATGGCTGCCACTGCATAACGTCCCTTGGTTGATAAGCGCATATTTGCTGTCCACCGGCCCGGTCAAAGAAGGACCTGCCAATAATAACCTAGTAAATTACTCAGGTACTAATTATGGGGCAGTTACGCGGCTCTGGCAAGCGACTGGACCTGCCAAGAAGAGATATACGGGGAAAGTAATGACGTCAGGATTCGACAGTAAGCAGGGATGGTTGCTCGATTTCCGGAGTGATGTCGGCCGGCAGGAGAATCCTCCCCGGAATACAGCGGTGACCCTGCATCAGGCTATATCCCAGCCATTTCTGCAGGAAACGGTTCATACGCCATTTCTCTGCCAGCGAGTAGTGATGATACATCCGGTTATACAAGGCGTTGCGTACGCCGCGCCGCCGTCCGCAGGAAATGACCTCGCCGACCTGGGCATCATGGTACATGCGTACCCGCATGTCCGGTGCCGGGAAGCGGCCATGTGCATCGTTGAAGTAGTAGGTCAGGTGAAGGGTGGTTGTGAACTTGCAGCGTTCGGCGATATGGACATGCAGGTCCAGGGCACCGGCAGCCCTTGAAATCATCTGCTTGGGTACGGCATCAAGATCGGGCACCAGGTTGCGCAACCTGATGTAATTGCACTCGTACAATTCCATCAAACCGGCAAAGTTTTTTGGCGGTATTCCATGATGCAGTATTTGGCTTACAGTACAGTGCACATTCAGACCATATCATTGAAAATGAGTGAGTCCAGCCCCGAAGCCTGCTGGAATGATAGTATGTAAAACTCTATCGGCGATAATAAACACATCTTGACCAGACTTACACCGTTGACAATTGTCAGTATACATGCCTGAAACCAGCATCATATCCTTGCTGCGCAAGCAGCTGCCCGAACAGTGTGTACTGTCACGGCCCGAAGAACTGCGTCCCTACGAGTGCGACGGCCTGTCCGCCTACCGCCAGCTACCCATGGTGGTTATCATCCCGGAAACACTGGAACAGGTGCAGACAACGCTGCGCCTGTGTTCGCAGCTGGAGGTGCCGGTTGTTGCCCGCGGCGCAGGCACCGGACTTTCAGGCGGCGCGCTGCCGTTGTCTGGTGGCGTGCTGCTGGTGCTTGCACGTTTCAACCGTATACTGGAAATAGACCCGCTCAACCGGGTTGCACAGGTACAGCCCGGCGTCACCAATCTTTCAATTTCAAAGGCCGCCGCAGTCCATGGCCTGTATTATGCGCCTGACCCCTCTTCACAGATCGCCTGCTCCATCGGCGGTAACGTCGCGGAAAATGCAGGCGGCATTCACTGCCTCAAATACGGATTGACCGTGCATAACATCCTCGCGCTCGAGGTGCTTACCATGGACGGCGAAGTCCTGACCATCGGCAGCCAGGCGCTCGACAGTCCCGGCTACGACCTGCTGGCCCTGATGACCGGCTCGGAGGGCCTGCTGGGCGTGATCACCGCGGTGACGGTTAAATTACTGCCGCTGCCGGAAACCGCGCAGGTTGTGCTGGCGGCGTTTGCATCGGTCGATGCGGCCGGCGCCGCGGTGACGGCTGTCATCGCCAGCGGCATCATCCCGGCCGGACTCGAACTGCTCGACCGGCCGGCTATCCATGCCGTGGAAAAATTCAAGCACTGCGGCTATCCGGAAGACGCGGCAGCCATCCTGCTATGCGAGGTCGACGGCAGCCGGGAAGACGTTGTCGCCCAGATCGAACAGGTCAACCGGGTTTTCGCACAGGCCGGCGCCTTCGAGCAGCGGGTCTCGCAAAACGAGGCGCAGCGGCAGGACTTCTGGGTTGGCAGAAAGGCCGCCTTTCCGGCGATGGGACGCCTGTCGCCGGACTACTACTGCATGGACGGTACCATCCCGCGCAAGCAGCTTGCCTTCGTGCTCAATGAAATCGAGGCACTTTCGCAGCAATACGCCCTGCCGATCTGCAATGTGTTCCACGCGGGCGATGGCAACCTGCACCCGCTGATCCTCTACGACGCCAACAAGCCCGGAGAACTGGAGCGCACCGAGGAACTGGGTGGCAAGATTCTCGAGCTGTGCATTGCCGTCGGTGGCACTATTACCGGTGAACACGGTGTTGGCCTGGAGAAAATCAACCAGATGTGCGTGCAGTTCAACAGCGCCGAACTGCAGCAGTTCCATGGTGTGAAACAGGCGTTTGATCCCGGGCAGTTGCTCAACCCCGGCAAGGCTATCCCCAGCCTGCACCGCTGTGCCGAGTTCGGCGCCCTGCATGTCCACGACGGCAAACTGCCGCATCCCGAGCTTGAACGGTTCTGATTGACCACGATGAACGATTACCAGTCCATCAGTGAACGCATCCGCGATGCGCACGCCAGCCGTACACCGCTTACCATCCACGGCGGCGGCAGCAAGTACTTTTATGGCCGCGCGACACAGGGCGAAGAACTCGGTGTCAACGACTACCGCGGTATTCTCGACTACACGCCCTCCGAACTGGTGATCTCCGCGCGGGCGGGCACATCCCTGGCGGAACTGGAAGCAAGCCTTGCACAACAGGGCCAGATGCTGCCCTTTGAGCCACCGCATTTCGGTGAACACGCCACCCTCGGCGGGACTATCGCCTGCGGCCTGTCTGGCCCGCGCCGCCCCTGGGCCGGTGCCGCTCGTGATTTTGTACTCGGCATCAACTGCATCAACGGCAAGGGCGAATACCTGCGCTTTGGCGGACAGGTGATGAAAAATGTCGCCGGCTACGACCTGTCGCGCACCCTCACCGGGTCACTCGGCACACTCGCGCTATTGCTCGACATCCACCTCAAGGTATTGCCGCGCCCGGAAACCAGCACCACCCTGCAACAGGCCTGCAGCGCAACCGAGGCCCTGCAACGCCTCAACCACTGGGCAGGAAAACCATTCCCCCTCGCCGGCGGCTGTTACCTGGACGGCA
>JBATIF010000354.1:0-5197 GCA_049667605.1 Gammaproteobacteria bacterium | reverse complement strand
CGCCAGCCAACGGCCGGCAAAACGAGCTTTCCCCTGTCGTTCTCATTTGAATTCATAATAGCTGACAAGCAGTATCTCCCGTCCCTTCCCGGCACGACCGTAGCGGTTTCCCGCCGCATAGTGCATGCGGGACCCTCTCCAGGCAAGACATATTACAGGATACGGCAAGTCATATGATCGACATCAAACCCGATCCGGAAACCATGGCATGGTTCAGATTGTTCAGCCGTTACATCAGCAAGCACAGCGCAGCTATATTTAAATGTGCTTTTGAAGACCGGAATATTTATGATACCAATCCCTGAAATACCGATCCGGACCGCGACAGCCCGAGGACAGGCAGTCAATGCATGAATCAATCGAGTTCCAGATGAGCCTGCTGCTGGCCGTCGCACTTGGCGGTCACCTGCTTTCCGGACTGGTGCGCCAGCCCGCCGTGGTCGGTCAGATCCTGGCGGGCCTGATCGTCGGCCCGAGTCTGCTGGGCCTGATTACCTATACATCGTTTGTGGCGAACATCGCCCACCTCGGCGCCATCGTATTGCTGTTTGTCGTCGGCCTGGAATTCCGCGCCCGCGAACTGGCGGCCGTGCGCCCTTTCGTTATCGCACTGGCCGGTGTCGTGCTGCCCTGGTTCGCCGGTTACCTGGTCGCGCTGGCGTTCGGATTCGAGAGCGCCCGTGCCATGCTGATCGGCGTCGCCCTGAGTGCAACCAGCATCGCGATTACGGCGGATGCCCTGCGTGAACTCGGCCGGCTGCAGTCACCCGAGGCCCGCCTGGTCATCGGCGCAGCCGTCATCGATGATGTGCTGGCACTGATGGCCTTGTCGCTGACGGACCAGCTCGGCAACGGTGTTGTCGAACCGCTGGCCATTGTACTGATGATCGTGAAAGCGGTGGTCTTTATTGGCGCCGGCGCATGGCTTGGCCAAAAGCTGCTTTACAGGGTGGCCATGAAGATCGACGCTTCCGCACTGGCGGAACGTTCCCCCGAGTTCATTTTCATCATGGGTTTGATGACTGCTTTTGTCTATGCGCTGGTTGCAGAAGGCATCGGACTGTCCGCAATCGTCGGCGCCTTCGTGGCCGGTGTCGTGTTCGAGGGCATCCATGTCAGCAAAAGCAGCTCTGTGCACATCGGCGCGGAATACGTGCGCGCGGCCTTTGGCGCCACCTTCTTTGTCTCGCTCGGCGTACTTGCCGATTTGCGCAGCCTCGGTATGGAAACGCTCATCTTCGCCAGCGTCCTCACGCTGGCCGCCCTGCTGTCGAAGTTTGTCGGTTGCGGATTGAGCGCCCGACTGACCGGCATGACAAACAGGGAGAGCATGATCATCGGGGTCGGCATGGCACCGCGCGGCGAAGTGGCCATGGTCATCGCACTGCTGGCGCTGAATCGCGGCGTCATCGAACAGCCGGCTTACGTCGCGCTGGTATTGATGAGCCTGGTGACGACGCTGGTTGTCCCGGTGCTGCTGCGCAACTGGCTCTACCGCACACCCTAGAAGAGTAGACGATGCACCTCGATCCATCACTGCCGATACTGGTTGCCATTATTACCGTGATCCTGCTCATCGGGACGTCACTGCACCTGATGAAACAACCACAGATCATCGGCTACCTGCTCGCCGGCGTCGCCATCGGCCCGTTCGGTTTCGGACTGTTCCCGGACACCGAGTTCGCCACCCGCCTGGGCAGTTATGGCGTGGTCTTGCTGCTGTTCTTCGTCGGCATGGAAGTGGCCCCGAAACGGCTGCTTGCCCGCTGGCGCATCGCGGTTATCGGCACGGTGGTGCAGGTGGCGCTGAGTGTTGCCATGGTGGTGCCGCTCGGGCTGTGGCTGGACTGGCCACTGGCGCGGATCGTGCTGCTGGGGTTCGTCACCAGCCTGAGCAGCACCGCGGTGATCATCAAGTTGCTGCGTGACTCCGGCGAGATCGACCAGAAAGAAGGCCAGGACGTCCTCGGCATCCTGCTGGTGCAGGACCTGATCATAATTCCCATGTTGATCATTGTCGGCCTGCTCGGGGAGTCGACGCTCAGCTGGGGTGAACTCGGCACCCAGGTATTCGGCGCCATCGTCATGGTTGCAGTACTGATCTGGGCGCTCTCCAGGGAGACACTGCATCTGCCGTTCGAGGAGCTGATAAAGAAAGACAGCGAATTGCAGGTATTCGCGGCACTGTTGATTTGCCTCGGCCTGTCCCTGCTGACGGGCATGGCACACTTGTCGACTGCACTGGGTGCGTTTGCGGCCGGTATTCTCGTCACCGCGACGCGCGAGACCCGCTGGGTGCATGAATCACTGGATCCGTTCCGGGTTATTTTCGTCGCCCTGTTTTTTGTTTCCGTCGGCCTGCTGGTTGACCTCTCGTTCATCGCCTCGCATGCCATCCAGGTCGCGCTGCTGGTCACGATCGTGCTGATCGGCAATACCCTGTTGAATGCCATGATCCTGCGCTGGCTGGGCTATCGCTGGCGGGAAAGCCTGTATGCGGGTGCGATGCTGGCCCAGATCGGCGAGTTTTCTTTTGTGCTGGCGGCCGTCGGTTTATCAACCGCGATCATCAGCGAGATCGCCTACCAGTACACGATTGCAGTGATTGCCCTGTCATTGCTGCTCAGCCCGTTCTGGATCCGCGCTGCACGCAAGCTGCTCAAGGTAGATTACCTCGCCGTGACGCAGCAAACAGCGGAGTAACCGCCAATGACGGCAGCACGCTAATCGTTCTCCAGGGAATACAGCAGATCTGCGCCACTGACGATGCCGGTTTTCGTTTGCACCGTCCAGCGCCGGGACAGGGTGTAACGTATGCGGAACGTGCTCGACTGGTCGAACAGTCCCGCGGCATAACTGACATACATGCGCGGTGAAAGATATTTGCCCAGCACCAGGGAAGATTGCTCCATGGTATCCCCGGATTCGATGCGCGCCTCATCGATACCAAAGGCATTACCCAGTTTGCTGGCCAGCATATCGCCACCGGTCAGACCCAAAGACGCCGCAGCGCTGCTGAGTGCAGCGCCCTGGGCGCTGGTTGCCTTGTTGGTGGGCACGCCAAGCAGCAGGTAGGAGAGCATGTCGGACTGTTCCATGGCCGGATCAGAGAACAGCGACAGCTGCGGGGATTCAGCCTTCCCGGTGACACGCACACCGGCGAGCACCTCACCGGTTTTGCGCACGATGCGCATATCCAGGCCCGGATTCTCGATTGGACCACCGGCAAACACCAGGCGGCCCTTCTCGATGTCCAGTTTCTGGCCATACAGCTTGTAGCTGCCGTCGATGATATTCAGCTCACCCTGGCCGCGGGTTACCTTGCCCGGCTCTTCGAGGATATCCAGCTTGCCCCGGATATGTCCGTCCAGGCCGAAGCCGGAAAAATTCACCTTGTCTTCCAGTATCACGCTAACGTCGCTATAGATCTGGTATTTTGCTGCTGCAGGTGCAACCTCCTGCTGCTGCGTCAACACCAGGTCGCTGGATTCCTTCGCCACGCCTTTCAATTCCCGCAAACGGATCTGTGCAGCAGGTACCCGTACCGTCCCGGTGATATCGAGGCGCTGCTCGCGCAACGCCAGCTTCAGGTCCGGCGATGCAGAAAGATTGGCTTCGGGAATATTGACCAGCTGAACATTCTCGCCGCGAATTTCCAGGTCCATGCTTGACGGGATACCCCGTTGCATCAGCAGTTGTCCCTTGAACGCGGCCACGCCCTCGCCGGAGGTCACAGAACCCTGCAAGGCAAGGGTGTTGCCGTCGCCACTGACCTGCATATTGGTATCCGTTAATTGCAGACCCAGTTGCGGCAGCGACACCACGGCGTCTTTCAAGGTGGCATTGCCGTTGAACAGGGGATTCCCGAGGGTGCCACTGATAACGAGATCCCCGTCGACCTGCCCCTTGCTGGTACTGATTTCGGGAACGAATACGGATATCAGCCCGTTGTCGGCGAAATTCAATTTAACTGCCGATGCGATCGTGGTTTGTGCGGAGAACCAGCCGTCCCGGGAAACGACATTACCCAGGCGCAGCTGACCGCTGACGCCGCCATTATCCTGCAACGGCAGGTCCAGCTCCCCGGTCAGGATATTGTTTTCCAGCCGGGTGCTGAGATGGCTTTGTCCAAACTGTGCAAGCACCAGTGTCTCCTCGCCGTCATCCAGGGTGATGCCGCCGGGTGCAAGCTCCAGCCTTGCCGTACCCTGCAAACCCTTGTCATCAGAGCGGCCGCGCAGCTGCAGACTGGCAACAGCGTCCAGGGCAACATCCTCTACCAGCCACGGCTTCAACAAGGCCAGCGGCAACTGCTCCCCGTCCATCGCCACCGACCAGCCGGCGGGCTGCCAGTCGGCCCCGCCGCAGAACCGGGCATCAGCCTGCACCAGGCACAGATCCCGGAGAGCGCCACGCTCACGAGCCACGCTAAAACTTGCCGCTTGCTGCAGCGCCCAGCTTTGCGCGGCGGATTCCTCCAGTCGCAATTCCTGCAGCGTGCCGGACCAGGTCTGCGCCTCCAGCCTTGCAGTCGCGTTCCCGGCAAGCTGCCGCTTGTCCTGTGACAGCGCAAATTGAATTACATGCCGAGACAGCTTACCGTTGGCGGACAGCGTGACGCTGTCAATGGACTGGCCGTTGGCCTCGATGCCGGCGCCCTTGATATCAATCTTCGAGACCTGCCGGTCAGCAACATCCACATCGATGCCGGCGCGCAGGGAATCCAGCCGGTAACCTTTAAGGCGCACCTTGCCGGCGTCGAGGCTCGCGACAATCCTGGGCGTATCCCGCGGACCAGCCAGGGTCCCCTGCCCCTGCAAGACACCCTGCGCCCCGGGCAGCAGCAGGCCCAGGTCCCGGGTAGTGATATCCCATTGCATGTTCCAGTCTTTATCCACACTGCCGGCTGCAGACAGTCGTGTCGTACCCACCGCGAACTGTGCAGTGGCAACACTCAGGCTGTTGCCGCTGAAACTTGCATTTGTCCTGCCGCTGACGGGTTGTCCCTGCAAGGTGCCGGCAACCCTGTTAATCACCAGGCTGCCCTGCAGCCCTTGTGCCTGCTGGCTGCCGTCGGTCTGCAGCTGGAAAGACAGCTTGCCGGTCCTGCCCGGAACGAAGAAGGCAGGATCGAACTCGCGGACATCGGCCAGCAGCTGCCATTGCAGTGCCGGCTGCCAGGCAACAAAACCGGAAG
>JBATIF010000353.1:0-2084 GCA_049667605.1 Gammaproteobacteria bacterium | reverse complement strand
TGGCGCGTGCCCATGGCATCCGCGCCACCCGGATTGCACACGGTGTCCCCATGGGGGGCGAACTGGAATATATCGACAGCAGCACGCTGTCCCATGCCTTTGCAGGTCGGCTTGAAATCTAGCCCGGCACGTATCGATGTCAGAATGTCTGTTTTGCAAAGTCGTGGCCGGCGAGATTCAGCCGGACGTGGTCTGTTCGTAATTTTCCGGGCGCATATGGCTCTGCTTGAAGGCGTGCAAAAAAGCGAGTCAGTATTTTTCAATCCGGGGGTATTCATGTCCAGTGCTTGTTGTATAAACAGGGCTCAAAAATCGGTTTTAATGTGTTAACAAGAAGGCGATTTAATGAAATTTCTGCTTGAGACGTCACGTGTGCCGATTTATCAGAGAATTATCGCGGGTTTTTCGGACGCGTTAAATCGGCTTGGCTATGAAGTCTTGCATATTAATCAAGCTGAATTTTCAAGGCCAGCTGACTATCTTGATGCCATTCAGGAATGTCGCGTGGATTACTGCATGATAACTAATACTGCTTCGTACCTGTCTTTATGTATAGATGGCGCTGGAAAATTCCTCTTCGAGCTTCTGAAATCAAGAGTAATATTTATTCATCATGATGGTCTTGGTGGGGGTATGTCAGGTTTTGAGGAGATAAAGGAAAGGCTGGCAGCATATGTACGTATGAAGGATAAAAGCTGCCACTTTTGCATTGAGCATTACAATTATCTGGATCTTAGGGCGCTGGGACTTGAATCGGTGTATTCACTCTACCATGCATCTGAATTTACAAACCAAGGACGTGACGTTGCCGGAAAATACAATGTTTCATTTACTGGCCATGTATTACCTTCTGAGGACATTCATTTTCCCGACTCTACCAGGTCTCATTATCTGTATGCGGACTTCTGGGGCCGTGTAGTTCAAGCGGACCATGAGATTGAACCCTCGGCAATCGAGCATGCCCTCAGGAGGTTTCCCGAGAAGGCCTATGAGTTAGATTGGTTTGCTGAAAAGTATTCCTATGTGACGGAACTAAATCTTAAAACACAGCGTTATCGCGGATGCATTATTGAACGAATCCATGATGTGGCAGTCGATATATTTGGCGGTGACCCGGGTTATTTGCATGGTATGTCTGGCGCAAGGAATATAGAAAATCCAAACATTATCTATCACCCGCCAACTAGTGATTACACTCTGACCCAGAGTATTTATGCAGCCTCAAGAATCAATTTAAATATTACATCCATGCAGTTCGATCACGCCGTGATAAACCGGGTGATTGATATAGCATCTTGCGGCGGATTTCTGTTAACTGACTGGAAGTCTGACTTGAGAAAGCTAACAACGGTGTGTGATGAAATTAGCTATCGCAGCATCGACGAGTTGAACGAAAAAATTGAGTATTATCTGACTCACGAAAGAGAAAGACTGGAGATTGCTACGCAGCTTCACGAGGATATATCATCCAAATGTAACTATGCGGCTATCATGGGTGCTATTCTTTGCAAGATAAACTCAAGATTTAATGGTAGTTCAGAGCCATTGCGTTTGGATATTGGTTGCGGGCCCCGTAAAAAAGAGGGGTTTACCGGCGTTGATGTGGATGCCAGTTGGCCAGGAGTCGATGTTGAAGCCGATCTTTCAAAAAGACTCCCCTTTTCAGATAGCAGTGTTGAAGAAATCAGGGCCTATGATGTTATAGAGCATCTCCCGGACAGAATCCATACAATGAACGAATTATGGCGGGTGTGTAAACACGGGGCCATTTTGGATATACGTGTGCCATCGACTGACGGGCGTGGAGCATTCCAGGATCCAACACACGTAAGTTTCTGGAATGTTAACAGCTTTATGTATTATTCCAGTGATTATCCTGCGTATCTCGAGCTATGCAGAAGCTACGGGTTTGTTGGTGATTTCAAGATCGAACGATGTAATGAAGAAACAAGTCCGGGTGGCGTTATACATATCAATATAGGTCTGTCGGTACTAAAGAAGAGTTAATGGCAGTTGATTTACGTATTTACTGCCTGCAAGAGGGGTCGTTAGGCTTGTGAGGATTCATCGGTACAGCATGCGGA
>JBATIF010000352.1:0-16537 GCA_049667605.1 Gammaproteobacteria bacterium | reverse complement strand
GGAGCCAGCAACAGCTGGCTAAACATCGCAGACATTCGCGAGCTATCTGCTCGCTCCTACAGGTTGGCGAAGCAAAGAAAGCGTCTCGCCGTCAGGCGAAACCTGAAACCGGCTAACCTTCCCTCTCCTGAAGAATTCCGCTCTCGCCCTCGAGCCGGCCTATCAGGACAGCCCCACATGAATCACTGAACACATTCACACTGGTCCTGAGCATGTCGAGGATACGGTCAACGGCAAGAATCAGGCCGACGGTGTTGAACCCGCCATCGACGTAGGTGATCTCGCCGGTGATGCCTGAAGCCAGGTCCGAACACAGAAAGGCGGCGGCATTGCCGACATCTTCAATGGTGACATTGCGGCGCAGTGGCGCGGCACCGGCAAAACAATCCAGCAATTTACGGAAGTTACTGATGCCGGCCGCGGCCAGTGTTCTGATCGGTCCCGCAGAGATTGCATTGACGCGGATTCCCTCGGGGCCAAGGCTCTGGGCGAGGTAACGGACGTTGGCCTCGAGGCTGGCCTTGGCAATACCCATGACATTGTAATTGGGTATGGTTTGAACTGCACCGAGGTAACTCAGGGTCAGCAGTGCACCGTTACGGCCCTTCATCAATCCATGTCCGGCCTTGGCGAGCGCTGCAAAGCTGTAGGAGCTGATGTCATGGGCAATCGCGAAGCCTTCACGGGTGACGCATTCGAGGTAATCACCGGCAAGCTGATCAGCCGGGGCAAAGGCAACCGAGTGCACAATGACATCCAGGCCATCCCAATGCTTGCCGAGTTCGGTAAACAGTGACTCGATCTCCTCGTCACTGCTGACGTCGCAGGGCAAGATGATATCCGATCCCAGCCCGGCTGCCAGCTTGCTGACCCTGACGCCCATTTTTTCATTCGGATAGCTGAAGGCCAGTTCAGCCCCTTCACGGTGCATTGCCTGGGCGATACCCCAGGCGATTGAACGATTGCTGGCCACGCCAACGATGAGAACACGCTTTCCGCTCATAAAACCCATGCTGATACCTTCGTGGTGAATTTCGACAGTTGAACCCCCGGCGTGAATCCACACGGCGGGGATGGAGTCGCTACGGTACCGGAAAATACCATCAGGGTGAAGGGCACGCGGGCATGGAAGAAGTGCGGCTGGTCGTTATAATGGCGGCCTATGCCTGTGCCCCCGGAAACCGTTATCGACAAGCCATCACCATGTCTGGCCGTGCATTTACGGTGGTTGCTGGCCCTGGGCTGCGTGTTACTCGCGGCCTGTGACAACAATCCCTGGAACAGTCCATACCCGGCGGACGAGGCCAGGCTGAATATCATGTATTCCTCCTTTCGGGAGCGGCCGAATCACCTCGATCCGGCGCAATCCTACAGTTCCAACGAGGTCACGTTCACCGGGCAGATCTACGAGCCGCCGCTGCAATATCATTATCTGAAACGGCCCTATGAACTCATCCCGCTGACGGCAACTGAAATGCCGGTAGCCGTCTACCTCGATGCCACGGGTAAGCGTTTGCCTGCAGATGCTGATAATGACGACATTGCATTCAGCGTTTACGAGATCAAAATCAAGCCGGGTATCCGTTATCAGCCGCATCCGGCCTTTGCCAGCGATGAGCAGGGGAAGCCTGTATACCTCGATATGACGGCAGAGCAATTGGCGCCGATACATACGCTGGCCGACTTCGATAAAACCGCTACACGGGAGCTGACAGCCGCTGATTATGTCTATCAGCTGAAGCGACTGGCGCATCCCCGTCTGCATTCACCGATCTTCGGCCTGATGAGTGATTACATCGTCGGTCTCGATGCCTATCAGAAAACACTGGCGGATGCCTATGAACAGCTTGCCGCAGGGCAGCAAGAGGGGGTTTACCTGGATCTGCGAAAATACCCGCTGGAAGGCGCTCAGTTGATTGACCGCTACACCTACAGAATCAGGATCCAGGGCAAGTACCCGCAATTGTTGTACTGGCTGGCGATGCCGTTCTTTGCGCCGGTGCCACATGAAGCCGATCGCTTCTATTCACAGCAGGGGATGAAGGAACGCAATATCACGCTGGACTGGTACCCGGTTGGAACCGGGCCCTATATGCTCACCGTGAATAACCCGAATCGCCAGATGATCCTCAGGCGCAATCCGAATTTTCATGGCGAGACCTACCCGCTGGAAGGTGAACCCGGTGACAGGGAGGAGGGTCTGCTCGAAGATGCGGGCCGGCCGTTACCTTTCATTGACCAGGTTACCTTCAGCCTTGAGAAAGAGACCATTCCTTACTGGAACAAGTTTCTGCAGGGTTATTACGATTCCTCCGGCATTGCATCCGATAGCTTTGACCAGGCCGTTACCGTGGGCTCGGGTGGTGAGACGAGGCTGACAGAGGCGATGCGCGCGCAGGGTATCAGGTTGAATACCTCGGTCGCCACGTCAATGTATTACACCGGCTTCAATATGCTCGATGCGGTGGTCGGGGGACAGTCCGAACGCGCCCGCAAACTGCGCCACGCAATCTCCATTGCGATTGATTTCGAAGAATACATCTCGATTTTTCTCAATGGCCGTGGAATACCGGCCCAGGGCCCGATTCCGCAAGGGATTTTCGGGCATGCTGAAGGCAAGGCGGGTGTAAATCAATACGTCTACGATTTCACTGCAGCCGGCATGAAACGCAAGCCGCTGGAGGTGGCCCGGCAATTGCTCGCCGAAGCCGGCTATCCCGACGGGCGTGATGCCGTGTCCGGCAAGCCGCTGGTATTGCATTTTGACACACCCTCGTCCGGGCCGGACTCCAAGGCCCAGCTCGACTGGCTGAGGAAGCAGTTTGCGAAACTGAATTTACAGCTGGTCATTCGCGGGACTGACTACAACCGCTTCCAGGATAAAATGCTCAAAGGCACTGCGCAGATATTCCAGTGGGGCTGGAATGCCGATTACCCGGACCCGGAAAATTTCCTGTTTCTGCTCTATGGTCCGAACGTCAAGGTCGGCAAGAACGGCGAAAATGCATCGAACTACCAGAACCCGGAGTTCGATCTACTGTTCGAGCAGATGAAAAATATGGAAAACAGCCCGCAACGCCAGCAACTGATAAACAGCATGATCGCCATTGCGCGTTATGATGCTCCCTGGATATGGGGATACTTCCCCATGGATTATTCCCTGCACCATAGCTGGTACATGAATGCCAAGCCGAACCTGATGGCCAATAATTCGCTCAAATACAGGCGTATCGACCCTGGGCTTCGCGCACAGCTCCGGGCGCAGTGGAATCAACCGGTACGCTGGCCATTGTTGCTGCTGGCAGTCCTGTTGCTGGTTCTTGTTGTTCCAGCATGGCTTGGTTTTCGCAAGCACCAGCGCATGCCGGCCTACCAGGATAACAACTGATGTTTGCCTATATTGTCAGGCGAGTGGCGTATGCAATACCGATTCTGATCGGTGTCAACCTGCTTACCTTTTACCTGTTCTTCGTGGTCAATACGCCAGACGATATGGCACGCATGCACCTGGGCATGAAGCGTGTCACAACCGAAGCTGTTGAGAAGTGGAAGGCCGATCACGGCTATGACAAGCCGCTGCTCCTGAACCAGGCCGGTAGTGGTGTGGAAAAGCTTACCAATACTATTTTCTACGAGAAATCGGTGCGCCTGTTTGCACTCGACTTCGGCTACTCGGACGACGGCCGCGACATCAGCTTCGATATCAGCCAGCGCATGATGCCAAGCCTGGCGATTGCGGTCCCGGTGTTGCTCGTCGGCTTGCTGGTCAATATTACCTTCGCCATGATGATGGCCTTTTTCCGGGGTACCTATCTCGATGTGTCGGGTGTTGTTGTCTGCGTGGTGCTGATGTCGATTTCTGCCATGTTTTATATCATCGGCGGACAATACCTGCTGGCAAAACTGCTGCGTCTGATGCCTATCTCGGGTTTTGAGTACGGTATTGATGCCCTCAGATTCCTTGTCCTGCCGGTAATTATAGGCGTGGTCAGCGGAATTGGTTCCGGTTCCCGCTGGTATCGGACCTTTTTTCTGGAGGAGGCCGGCAAGGATTATGTGCGCATGGCGCGTGCCAAGGGACTGGCAGAATCCCTGGTCCTGTTTCGTCATATTCTCAGAAACGCGCTGGTGCCGATCGTTAC
The DNA here is from genome assembly GCA_049667605.1 of Gammaproteobacteria bacterium. Lineage (GTDB taxonomy): Bacteria > Pseudomonadota > Gammaproteobacteria > UBA9214 > UBA9214 > UBA9214. The sequence continues at coordinate 12,395 of JBATIF010000352.1, read as the reverse complement.
CGGTGTGGTCGTTATCCTGCCGTTATTGTTCATGGGCAGTCTGTTGCTGGAATCGTTCTTTTCCATCCCCGGGCTTGGCAGTTATACGATTGATGCGATCAGGAACCAGGATTTTGCAATTGTGCGGGCCATGGTATTCCTTGGCACACTGCTTTATATCATTGGACTGATACTGGTGGATATCTCGTATACGCTGGTTGATCCAAGGGTGCGGCTGACATGATCAAGCCGGTTCTGCTGACCACGGATATACTGGTATTCCTGCTGTTTGCAGTGGTCGTTGTTTTCATACTCTACGCGCGCACCAAGCCGCATATAAGGGAGCCGTGGCGGCGGGTTTTCAGCGGCCGGATTGCCGCAGCATCAGCGGTGATATTACTGGCCTTCGTTGTTGTCGGCCTGCTTGACTCCATCCACTTTCGCCGCGCGCTTGAAAACAACGGCATGACGAATGAAGTCCATTACTCAGGTGATGTCCTGAGTGTGCTGGATATAATAATGGGGCCGCTGCGTACCCAGGTCGAGAAAACCTACTCGGCACCGTTTGCGACACACCTGTATTCCAAAGAAACCGTGTCACTGCCCGATGGCAGCGAGGTCCGCACATATCCTCCCCTGGAATATGGCGGACGTCATTTGCAGGGCAGCGGTAAAAGCAGGGGCTCGGATATCCTCGGGCGCAGCATGCTCGCCCTGGTGGAGAGCCTGATTGGCAGTGTACTGGTGCTTGTGTTGCTGGCGGCACTGCTGGCCAGGGGTAACGGGGCCGGCGTGCGCAGCAAGATAGATGATGTCCTGGCACAAAACACCACCCTGCCGTGGCGGGTAATCCTGTTCACGGTCGGCGTATTGCTGCTGTTTGTTTTTCTTTCAATCAACCTTGGTGCGGCGTACCACGTGTTCGGCACCGACAAGGTTGGCCAGGATGTTTTCTACCTCACTCTGAAGAGTATTCGCACCGGCCTGCTTATCGGCAGCCTTACAACCCTGGTGATGCTGCCTTTTGCCATCCTGATGGGTATCCTTGCCGGCTATATGCGCGGCTGGATTGATGACGTCGTGCAGTATATTTACACCACGCTGAATTCTATCCCCGGCGTTTTGCTGATTGCTGCCGCGATCCTGATGTTGCAGGTGTTCATGGCAAACCACCCGGAATACTTTGAAACCACTGAAGAAAGAGCTGATATCCGTTTGTTATTCCTGTGTATTATTCTCGGCATTACCAGCTGGACAGGGCTGTGCAGGCTGTTGCGCGGCGAGTCGCTGAAGCTGCGCGAGGCCGAGTACATCCAGGCGGCCGTCTCCTTCGGTGTGTCGCACGGCAAGGTGATTACCCGGCACATTCTGCCCAATGTCATGCATATCGTGCTGATTACCGTGGTGCTGGATTTCAGCGGCCTGGTGCTGGCCGAGGCCGTACTTTCCTATGTCGGTGTCGGCGTCGACTCAACCATGAACAGCTGGGGCAACATGATCAACAGTGCCCGGCTGGAAATGGCGCGCGAGCCGATTGTCTGGTGGTCCCTGCTGGCTGCGTTTGTTTTTATGTTTGCGCTGGTGCTCGCCGCAAACCTGTTCGCCGATGCGGTGCGCGATGCCTTCGATCCGCGGACACGCGCACGATGATTCACCGGGTGGAGCATCCATGACAGAGCCATTACTCAGGCTGGAAAACCTGAAGATGCGCATCGGCTATGGCGAGCATGCCATTCGCCCGGTTGACGATGTCAGCTTCGCCATCCACAGGGGTGAGACTTATGCCTTGCTGGGAGAATCCGGCTGCGGAAAGTCCATGACCGCGTTGTCTATCTTGCGACTCCTGCCGGAACCGGCTGGACATATTACCCAGGGGCATGTTTTTCTCGAGGGTCTCGACCTGACGCTGTTGCCCGAGGCTGAAATGCGAGCCATCCGCGGACGACGCATTGCCATGATCTTCCAGGAGGCGGCGACCTCGCTTAATCCGGTTTTGACGATAGGCAGCCAGATAGCGGAGGTGCTGAAGCAGCATCATGGCATGAAAGGACGCGTTGCCAGGCATCGCGTTTTGGAGTTACTGGATGCCGTGGGTATCCCGGATGTCAAGCGGCGTTACGGCGAGTACCCGCACCAGCTCTCGGGGGGCATGAAGCAGCGCGTCATGATTTCCATAGCACTGGCGGGTGAACCGGATTTGCTGATTGCCGATGAGCCGACGACGGCGCTAGATGTAACTATCCAGGCGCAGGTACTTGAGTTATTGCAGGAACTGCAGAAGAAGACCGGTATGGCGATCCTGCTGATCAGCCATGACCTTGGCATTGTTGCCGGCATGGCGGATCGCGTCGCCGTCATGTATGCCGGGCAGCTGGTTGAGGAGTCCACGCGCGAGCAGTTTTTTACCACAGCGCAGCACCCCTATACCCGCAAGCTGTTTCAGTCGCTGCCGGATGTCAGAAAACGTGACCAGGCGCTTGATACGATAAAGGGCTCTGTTCCTCCGCTGGACCACGAGTTTGCAGGCTGCCGCTTTGTAGAGCGTTGTGATTACGCCTGGGATTACTGTCAGGGCAATGTGCCCCGCTGGCTGGATACACCCGCCGGCGGACATGTACGCTGCCACCTTGCGGATGACACCCTGTCGTCACCTGCGCACCCCGATAGTGCGGTACAGGACCGTGCTCTGCTTGTGCAGCAGGCAACAGCTGCCGGCTCCTTGCTCGAGGTCTCGGACCTGAAAGTACACTTTCCGATTCATAAAGGCGTTTTCAAGCGCGTTGTCGGCCACGTGTTCGCGGTTGACGGCGTCTCCATGGAGATTCCCGGGGGCTGCACGCAGGCGCTTGTGGGTGAGTCCGGTTGCGGCAAGACAACCGTTGGCAAGAGCATTCTGCAGCTGATCAGGCCAACGGATGGCAGCGTGCGTTTCGACAAGACAGAGTTGACCACGCTGGGAGGCAGGCAACTGCGACGTGCGCGTGCTGATTTCCAGTTTATTTTCCAGGACCCTTACTCGTCCATGAATCCACGCATGATGGTCGGCGATATCGTCGAGGAAGGCATGATCGCACAGGGTATCGGCAGGAACCGCAGCGAACGGCGCAAACGTGTTGAACAATTATTTACCCAGGTTGGCCTGTCTGCGGAACACCTGCCACGTTATCCGCATGAATTTTCCGGTGGCCAGCGACAGCGTATCTGTATCGCGCGTGCACTGGCGGTTGACCCGCAGTTGATTGTTTGTGACGAACCAACCAGTGCCCTGGATGTTTCCGTACAGGCGCAGATACTGAACCTGCTCAAACAGCTGCAAAATGAGCTCGGTCTTTCCTATCTTTTTATCACGCATAATATTTCAGTGGTCGCCTACCTGGCAGACCGGGTTGCCGTGATGTACCTGGGGCGTATCGTTGAAGAGGGCACGGTCGCCAATGTTCTGGAAAAACCCCTGCATCCCTATACACAGGCCCTGCTGTCCGCCGTGCCGGTTGTTGAGCAGGATACGCATCGCGAGATCATTCGCCTCGAGGGTGATCTGCCCTCGCCATCCAGTCCGCCAGGGGGGTGTCATTTCCACCCGCGCTGCCCGCAGGCCATGCCGCAGTGCCGGCAGCAGTATCCGCAGGAAACCGGCCCCGCTGATCACCGGGTACGCTGCTTTTTATACGGCTGATCAAGGGCCCGGGACCGGCTATCACATGGGTGTTTTGACGGGCTGCCTGTAACCCCTGGCTGGTGATATTCCTTCCCTGGCCTGAGGAAAATATGGGGCCGGCGCAGAGATGGTGTTAGAATTTCCGCTTTGTGGCCATCATCAATCAAACAAACTTCAAGCAAGAGGCATATACATGAGTATCAAGTCCTTTCACCCGCCTGTCCGCACACTGATGGGCCCCGGGCCTTCTGATGTGAACCCACGCATCCTGGAGGCCATGTCGCGGCCGACCATCGGGCATCTTGACCCTGTTTTTGTGTCCATGATGGACGAGATGAAAGAACTGTTGCGCTATGCCTTCCAGACGAGCAATAGCCTGACGATGCCGGTTTCTGCCCCGGGATCTGCCGGTATGGAAATGTGTTTCGTGAACCTGGTGGAACCCGGAGACAAGGTTGTGGTCTGCCAGAACGGCGTTTTCGGCGGGCGTATGAAAGAGAATGTCGAGCGTTGCGGCGCTACTGCAGTCATGGTTGAAGATGACTGGGGTGTTGCCGTCGATCCCGACAAGGCCGAGGCGGCGCTCAAGGCCAATCCTGACGCAAAGGTACTCGCGTTTGTGCATGCCGAGACATCAACCGGCGCGATCTCGGACGCGAAGACGCTGGCGGAAATTGCACGTCAGCATGACTGCCTGGTCATTGCAGACACGGTTACTTCACTCGCCGGCTCACCCCTGATGGTGGATGACTGGAAACTGGATGCGGTTTATTCAGGTACACAGAAATGCCTGTCCTGTGTTCCGGGCCTGTCGCCCGTCACCTTCAGCCAGCGGGCCATTGATGTGATTACCAGCCGGAAAACGAAGGTACAGAGCTGGTTCCTGGATTTAAACCTGATTCTCGGGTACTGGGGCGGCGGCGCCAAGCGGGCCTATCACCACACGGCTCCCGTCAACACACTCTATGGGTTGCATGAAGCCCTGGTTATCCTGCAGGAAGAGGGTATCGAGAATTCATGGGCCAGACACCAGAAAAACCACCTGGCATTGCGTGCCGGTATTGAAGCCATGGGGCTGTCTTTCGTCGTACCCGAAGGCCAGCGCTTGCCGCAGCTGAACGCGGTTTCCATCCCGGATGGTGTTGACGAGGCAGCCGTCAGGGCGGCCCTGCTGGGCGAATATAACCTCGAAATCGGGGCAGGTCTGGGCGCAATGGCCGGAAAAATCTGGCGTATCGGGCTAATGGGCTTTGCCAGCAACACAACAAATGTTCTATTCTGTCTGGGAGCGCTTGATGCGGTGCTCAGCAGTATGAAGGCACCGATCACCTCCGGGGTGGCGGTAGCTGCTGCCAGGGCATCCTATAAATGAACGAGTTGGATGGTACAACAAAAGGAGCAATGAAGATGAGATCCTATTTCAAGAAGCCGGTGTATTGTATTTTCGCAGCATCGCTGATGCTCGTATCCCAGCTGGCTGTAGCAGGTGGAAATACGGGCAACAAGGACGGTAACCTTACGGCACTGGGAAAGGCACCGAACTGGTACCTGGTGGTTGATAACACCACTCACCAGGTTACATTTGAATCAGCTGAGGGCGTGATCAGCTATGTCTATCCTTACTACGGAAATACGATCAACAACAAAAATAAAACAACTGTCTACAAGGTTTCCAACAATGACCATCAATTCGATGTGCATGTAACAGAAAAGATGTGTCTGGATGTTGAGACCGGCAAGTCATATGAGACAACAGTCGTTGTTGTGCTCGATGGCCTGAGTTACTGGGGTTGCGGTAACTTTGAGCATCAATCGCATATGTAGCAGTCCGCTGGTTACTGATCGAACAGCGGCAGGTAGGCTGCATAGCCCTCGGCGGCAAGGTCTTCCCTGGGAATAAAGCGCAGGGATGCCGAGTTGATGCAATAGCGCTTGCCGGTCGGCTGTGGCCCGTCATCGAAGAGGTGCCCGAGGTGGGATGCGGCGATACTGCTTTTCAGTTCGGTACGCTTCATGAAAAAGCGTGTATCCGTATGAGCGTTCATGGCAGCGTCTGAAATTGGCCGGGTAAAACTCGGCCAGCCGGTGCCCGACTTGTATTTGTCCAGTGAGCTGAACAGCGGCTGCCCGGATACAATGTCCACGTAAATGCCTTCCCGCTTGTTATTCCAGTACTCGTTGTTGAATGGCCGCTCTGTGCCTTCGTTCTGGGTTACGTCATACTGCAGGGGTGTCAGGCGGGCCCGCAATTCTTCATCGGAAGGACGCTCGTATTTAGCGGTATCAGCGATGCCTGCTACCCCGCGAGCTGACTCCGGCTGTAGCGGCGTCCCGGGCTCTTCGGCAATCGTGAACCCTGCGATGCTGCCAAGGCCAAGTATGGCAACCGCGGTGACTAATAGTGTTTTCCTGTGTTTCATGATCGGTTCTCTGTACCGGTGGAATTGAACAACTAGTATGACTCCGCCCAGCAGGCTGAGTTCCACCGCCCGACTGCAGCGATATATATAAAAATTTGTTGGATATTATTAATCCGGTTTGCGCGACTGTACCGGTCCCGGGAAATCAATCCTCAAAGCTGTAGGGCAGGGGCTGTTGGAGAAAAGGCGCCCCATTCGTGTCCCCCAGCCGAACATCGCCGCTATCCGCCGAGTTGATCTGCAACACGGCCAGGGCAAGTTGACCACCATCCGGATGTGGCTGTGCATCGACGATGCGGCCAATAACCTGCTCGTCACCCTCTGCCTGGTAAAGCACGTCGCCCGGCGAGACAGCGGCATCCTGGTCAATGCGGCCAAGATACATCCTGCGCTTGAGGGTGCCGAGGTACTGCATGCGTGCGACGATTTCCTGTCCCGGATAACAGCCTTTCTTGAAACTCACACCATCGACCAGTTGCAGATTAACCATCTGGGGGACAAATAATTCGGTGGTTTTGGCGAATATCGTCGGTATTCCTGCCTGAATCTCCAGCAGCCGCCAGGCCTGGCTGGCGACCGGTGCGCCATGCACGTTGAGTGAATCCCAGAAGTCCCGGGCTGCATCCAGAGAGTTTGCATAAATTTCGAAACGCGCTGCTAAACCGGGCACCCTGATAATAGAGAGTGTGTCCGTATGCAGCAGCTGGTTGTTTTCCGCCGGCGCATCGCCGGCTGCAGTGCGGATTTCTTTCGTGGCATCCGCGCCACTCACGCCGATGCAACAGAAATTATTACTCACATCTTCAAGCGTCACGTCGGCGCGCAGAACAAACATGCGCAGGCGCTGCAGCACGGCTTCCAGTGAGTCGGCGGGGAGCCGCAGATAAAAGGTATCGCCATGCCTGAATAGCCGCATCAGGCCGAGAATGCGGCCCTTCGGGGTACATAAGGCGCTAAGCTGACTGCTATTTCCCCCGCAATTTCTGATGTCATTACTCAGCTGGGCCTGCAGGAAATTGCCTGCATCGGTGCCGTGAACGGCAATCACTCCCAGATAATCGAGATCGGTAAATACCAGACCGCTCAGCGCGATTTCACATTCCTGATCAGGATTACCGAAATGCAGGAGTTTATCGCCTTGAAATTCAGCGCCGGCATTGCTAAGAAAGGTCTTCCAGTCGGTTTTCATGGTGGTCCCGTGGTCCTGGCAGGGATAAGAATTCTAGATGAAACACAGACAATTTCATATCTGTCCAGCACTGGTGTTCAAGCGGGAGCAATGGTATACAATCACTTGCCGAAAGAATTTTATATGACTACTCAGCGAACTGCTCCTGTTTATCTCAATCTTTTCCGGATTCGTTTTCCGGTTGCTGCAGTCACATCTATCGCTCACCGTATTTCAGGCGTATTGCTGTTTCTTGCGCTTCCATTCCTCACCTACCTGCTGGACATCTCCCTGCAGGACCCGGCGGGCTATGCACAGGCCGGCGCCATCCTTGCTAATCCCTGGCTGCGGCTTGGCTCGGCCATTATCGCCTGGTCCCTGTTTCACCACCTGCTCTCGGGGATACGTTATCTGCTGATCGATGTTGAAAAGGGTGTGTCCCTGACGCGAGCGCGGGCAACTGCCTGGTCTGTGAACCTGGCAGCGCTTGCCCTGACACTGGCCTGGCTGTGGTGGATATTTTGAGCCGCCAGGCGCACGGATTGCGGGACTGGTTGTTGCAGCGTTTCACTGCCGTCTACCTGGGCTGCTATACGGTCTATCTCATCGTGCATTTCCTCCTGCAGCCATCGCAAAGCTACGAGCAGTGGCATGCCTGGATGAGTCAACCGCTGATGGCAATTTTCAGTGCGGGGTTTATTCTCGCCATACTCCTGCACGGCTGGATCGGTATGCGTGACGTTGTGCTGGATTACATTCATCCTGTAGGTTTGCGCCTGATAGTCCTGTCCCTGATCGGCCTGCTACTGTCCGGCTGCGGGTTCTGGGCGCTACGCACCCTGCTGCTGGCGACGATGTAGCCCGTGAACCTGCCTCACAGACAATTTGACACCCTGATTATCGGCGCCGGCGGCGGCGGCCTGCGCGCTGCACTGCAGTTATCGCAGGCGGATGCACATGTCGCGGTGGTGTCGAAGGTTTTCCCGACACGTTCGCATACGGTTGCTGCCCAGGGTGGTGTCAATGCCGCGCTCGCGAACGTACGCCCGGATAACTGGCACTGGCACATGTTCGATACCATAAAGGGCAGTGATTACCTGGGTGACCAGGATGCGATTGAATACATGTGCCGGGCAGCGCCGAAGGCCGTCTATGAACTGGAGCACTTCGGCGTGCCGTTCTCGAGGATGGATGACGGCAGGATTTACCAGCGCCAGTTTGGCGGCCAGAGCATGAACTTTGGCGGAGAACAGGCGGCGCGCACCTGTGCCGCTGCCGATCGTACCGGTCATGCCATCCTGCATTCGCTTTACCAGCAAAATATCCGTGCGCGCACGCATTTCTTCGATGAATATTTTGCCATTGACCTGTTGCATGATGATGCGGGCTACATTCTCGGGGCGCTGCTGCTCGATATTGCCAGCGGTGAGAAGCTGGTGATCGAGGCGAAGACAACCCTGCTTGCGACCGGCGGGGCGTGCCAGATATTCCGCACCAATACCAATGCATTGATCAATACCGGTGACGGTATGGCGATGGCGCTGCGCGCCGGGATACCGTTGCAGGACATGGAGTTTGTCCAGTTTCATCCAACCGGTATTGCCGGCAAGGGCATGTTGCTCAGTGAGGGTGCGCGTGGCGAGGGCGGATACCTGGTCAACAGCGAGGGTGAGCGCTTCATGGAGCGCTACGCCCCCCAGGCAAAAGACCTCGCCAGCCGTGATGTCGTCAGCCGTGCGATTTTCACGGAAGTTCGCGAGGGACGTGGATGCGGGCCCAAAAAGGACTATGTGCTGTTACAGGTGCATCATCTCGACACTGCAATGATCATGAAGCGGCTGCCCGCGATTCGTGATTCTGCACTTACCTTTGCAGGCGTTGATATGTGCATTGAACCGGTACCGATATTTCCGACAGCGCATTACTCGATGGGCGGCATCCCGACAAACCGTTTTGGCGAGGTCGTCGCGCCGATCGAACACGGCCCGGAAGAGCGGGTGCCCGGACTGTATGCGGCCGGCGAATGTGCCTGTGTATCCGTACACGGCGCCAACCGCCTTGGAGGGAATTCACTGCTTGATATCATTGTGTTCGGGCGTGCTGCTGCAAACCAGATTATCGAGTTCCTGCAGGAGAACCGCTATCACCGTCCACTTGCTGATGCCTGCCTGGAGCCGGCAATGCAGCGGCTGGCGCGCTGGGACAAGCAAGGCGAGGGTGAGTCTGTCGACGCCATGCGCCAGGAATTGACCCGGGTTATGGAAGAGCACTGCGGCGTATTTCGTACCGATGAATTGCTCGCCGAGGGTGTGGAGAAAGTACTTTCGCTGCAACAGCGGATGCCGGATATTCGTCTGCAGGATCACAGCATGGTTTTCAATACCGCACGCATTGAAGCGCTGGAACTGGAAAACCTGATGGATGTGGCACTGGCGACCATCATGTCCGCCTGGAAGCGGCTCGAAAGTCGTGGCGCGCACTCGCGCGTTGATTACCCGGAGCGGGATGACGTGAACTGGCTGCGTCACAGCTTGTATACAAGGGACTCGAACACGGTTGATTACAAGCCGGTGCGAATCAAGCCGTTGACAGTGGATTCGTTTCCACCGAAAGCGCGCGTCTATTAAACGGGGGTGACTTGCCTGCCATGAAAATTTCCATCTATCGCTATAATCCCGATGTTGATGAAAAGCCGCGCATGCAGGTGTTTGAATTATCCACCGATGAGCTTGACAGGGATATGATGCTGCTCGATGCATTGCTGCTGCTGAAGGCGCAGGATGAAACGCTCAGTTTCAGGCGATCCTGCGGTGAAGGGGTGTGCGGATCTGACGGGATGAACGTCAATGGCCGCAACATGCTGGCGTGTGTTACTCCCGTGTACAGCCTGAAGACACCCATCGAGATCCGCCCGATGCCGGGCCTGCCCGTGGTCCGCGACCTGGTCGTGGATATGGAGCAATTCTACAAGCAATACCGTGCAGTGAAGCCTTACCTGATTAACAAGGACCCTGAACCGGAAATCGAGTATCGCCAGTCACCCGAAGACCGCGACAGGCTCGACGGGCTTTACGAATGTATTCTCTGCGGATGCTGTTCAACGTCCTGCCCGTCGTTCTGGTGGAATCCGGACAAGTTTCTCGGGCCTGCCGCCCTGTTGCAGTCCTGGCGATTTCTCGCAGACAGCCGTGACCATGCAACCGATGAACGCCTGGCGAATCTCGAGGGGCCATTCAAGCTGTTTCGTTGCCATACCATCATGAATTGCGTGGAGGTCTGTCCGAAGGGGCTGAACCCGACCCGTGCGATAGGGCGGATAAAAGAGTTGATGGTCAAGCGGTCGATATGATGCATGAGGAAGCGATCAATACAGGCGTGGATGCCGATCGCAACCGGCTGAGCTGGCAGTGCCGCCGTGGCATGCGCGAGCTTGACGTGTTGCTCATGTGTTTCCTGGAGCAGCGTTACAGCAGCCTGAATGACAGTGAACACAACACTTTTGAGATGTTGCTTGCATACCCGGATGCTGTACTGCTTGAATTGCTGATGGGGCGCATGACACCCGCTGACGCGGATGTGGCAGAAATTGTTACGCAAATACGCAACACCGCTGCTGCTTGAACCCGGGCCGTCAGGCACATTGCGTGCCTGGCTGGTGCTGTGTCATGTTGTGGCAATCATCTTGCTTCCATTCATGTCACTTCCCTGGTGGGCGGGTTTGATGCTGATGACGGCCGTGTTGTTCAGCCTGTGGCGCGCCATGCGCATGCATATCAGCATGGTTCATCCCAACGCGGTCTGTGCGGTTGAATGGCTTGAAGCACATGTCTGCCGGTTGCGCCTTGCTTCGGGGCGGGATATCAGGGCACGCCTGCTGCCACAGGTCTTCATGCTGCCATGGCTGGTGATCATGCATTTCAGTAGCGACGGCGGCCGCGTGCACCACCTCGTGCTTCTGCCCGATATGCTGGAGCGCGAGGTTTTCAGGCGGTTGCGGGTACGTCTGATGATCGAGCTGAATCAGGCAGACGTTTGATAGTGGAAAAAGGCAACACTCTTGCCAGGACGCAAAGCACGCAAAGAAAGAAATCCTGGATCTTCCCCTGATTGGGTGGGTAACACATCAATTTAGACGAGGTGCATTCCTTCTGAGGCATGGCTGTTGGCCGAATCAATTCAGCCCTCCAACGGTAATCTACACACTCGATTCGGGGAACAGCCGAAATCTTAATATGACTTTTTAACTGCTTTACTTTGCGACCTTTGCGTCCTGGCGAGGGAAATAACGGCGTCTATAAATGAGATCCAGCTATTTATTGCTCGGGCTGTTGCTGCTTGTTTCGGCCTGTACCGGCCCGGCCGATGACACCATTCGCTTTGGCCTTTCCAGCGGGCCCGCCAACCTCGATCCGCGCTATGCAACCGATGCGACCTCGGCACGCATCAACCGCCTTATCTACCGGCGCCTGGTGGATTTTGACGAGCAGGTCCGGCCGGTACCCTCGCTTGCCAGCTGGAAGAAGATAAGCCCCAGGCATTATCGATTTCAGCTGGCCCCGGACCGGGCGCCATTTCACGATGGAGCGCCATTGACCGCCGCTGATGTTGCAGCGACCTATCGATCCATACTCGACCCGGGCAACGCCTCCGCGCATGCCAGCAGTTTGCGCCTGATCGAAAACATCGTCGTTATCGATGCCGACACGCTGGACTTTCATATTGACCGGCCTGATCCGCTGTTTCCCGGGTACCTGGTAATCGGTATCGTGCCGGCCGCTGGCATCGCAGCCGGATACCCGTTTCATAAATCCCCTCTCGGGAGTGGACCCTTTCGTTTATCTCGCTGGAGTGAGCCGGGGAGGCTGCAGCTCGCGCGCATCGATGACGGACAGTTGTTCGAGTTCATCAGGATTGGCGATCCCACGGTGAGGGTGCTCAAGTTGCTGCGCGGGGAAGTGGACTTGCTGCAGAACGATTTGCCTGCCGAATTGCTGGAGTACCTCGCCGGGCAGGCGGATATCAGGGTGCAGTCCGTGCCCGGCAGCAATTTTTCCTATCTCGGCTTTAACCTTAACGACCCGGTGACGGGGAATATTCTGGTGCGCAGGGCCATCGCGCATGCCATCGACCGCGAGGCAATCATCCAGCATCTGCTGGGGGGCGCGGCCCG
>JBATIF010000351.1:0-6428 GCA_049667605.1 Gammaproteobacteria bacterium | reverse complement strand
TTGAGGGGTTTGACGGATTGCAGGGTGTCCGTGAGGTTCGCCATCAGGGAAGTAAACAGCATGGTTTGGCGCTTGCCGGCCTTGCGCGTAATGCGCACCAGGAAGTGGGACAGGCCGATCACCGTCATACCGGCAACCAGGGCTACCAGGGTGGCGCGCCAGGACAAGGCCGTTGCCACGGAGCCGTAGATTACGGCCTGGATCAGGAAGGTGAAGGCCATGGCTCCGTTGACAAAAGATTCCGAGGAGCGGTGGGCCTCCGTTGCCAGCGAGTTGGTCAGTTTGCCCACCGGTTGATGCAGAAAGTACTCCCACTTGCTGCACAACACAGCCCGCAGCATCTCCAGACGCAAATCGGTGCCTACCTGTGCGGCGGTATAGCCCACTTCGCGCTGAGCCAACAACAGGAACAGGCTTTTCACCACTACGACGCCCACGATGATGAGCAGCAGGTTGCCGAGCGTAACGCTGATACCGAGAGCGCCGAGAAAGTCCAGCACCACGCGCTCGAAGTCGTTCTGTACCGCGACTTCCGCGCCGGCCAGCCCGATGCCGGCATCCACGCCCAGCCCGAGATTGAGCAGGGGCAGCAGCGCGGACAGGCCTATCCCCTCCGCAATTCCGGACAGTAATAGCGCGGCCAGCAACAACGCCGTGTGCAGCGGGTAGGCGCGAAAGAAATGGGCCATCAGCTGCATGCGGAATCTCCCTGCCGGCAACACCTGTTGCAGGATTTAGTGTGCCTCGTCATGGAACCGATCAATTTTTCACTACCAGTGCATCCTGGTCAGCAGAATGCCGGCACAGAGTGTCACTATAACCGTGGGGACCAAGCTTACCACCGGAATACTCAGCTGCAGCAGCAGACCCAGAGCAAATACGATCTGTGCCCCCAGGTAGAACAAGATGCCCAGCGCCGCCCCAGCCCCCATTTTGATGCCGAAACCGGCGTTGCGCCCGGAACCGAGGGATACACTGACGGGGATTGCCAACAAGACCATCGCGGCGACCGTAAACGGCAGGATGAGCCGCTGCCAGAAGGCGCTGAGGTGCTGCTGATACGGGCGATCGATGCTGCGCAGATAGTGGCTGTAGCGATGCAGCACTGTGAGACTCATGCTTTCGTCGGTCAGGGCGAGGGTGGGTAATTCCTCGGGCGACCACAGATTGGCGATCTCCAGCTCCGCTTCATGGGTAGTCTGCAATTTGCCATCGACCAGTTCCTTTTTCCTGACGTCTTCAAACGTCCAGCGACGATCAGGGCTCACGACGGCCTTGCTGGCGTGCAGGGTGCGCAGCAGCTTGCCATTCTCACCAAACTCGTAAAGATCAATATCGCCAGGCACATAACGCTGCAGCATTTTTCCCAGGTGAATATAGCGTTTGCCACTTTTCGACCAGACCCCGCCGTCGGGGATAACGTCTGAATTCAGGTTGCGCAGGGTGTAGCGCAGTTCCTCTCCCTGCTGGTGCAGCGGTGCCGTAATGAATTCGAGGCTGAGCCACAACAACGCCATCAGCAGCAGTGTCGGTATGGCTATGGCGCCAAGGAATCTGCGCAACGGCACCCCGGCGCAACGGATCACCGTCAATTCATTGGCCTTGTCCAGACTGGCAAGGGCAAAGATGGTTCCCAGCAGCGCAATTACCGGAGCCAGTCCCAGAATCCGCTGCGGCAGTGTGAACAGCGTATATCCGGCCACGCCGAGCGCGTCGTAGTCTGCATTGACCCGATCCAGTTCCTGGATAAACCCCAGGAGTCCGAATACCGCGGCCAGCACCAGCAACACCAAAAACCAGGCGCGTATGAGCTTCCCGGCGAGATAGCGCTGCAAGATAGGCATAACCGAGTCAACCGCGCGGTTTAAGCAACGCCAGCAATACCAGGCCCAGGACCAGGTAGACAATCCAGAGGCCGGGAACCGAGTCGATTTTGCCGTGTTCGAGCCAGGTGCGAGCCACGGCGGCCATACTGAAGACACCGACATAGAGCGCAATCGCAACAATGAAAATCCGGAAGCCCGATTCCCGGGGTTTGGATCGTGCCAGCGGCACAGCCGTCAGGGCCAGCAGCAGCGTGGCCAGCGGAGTAGATATGCGCCACTGGAATTCGGCGATGTCTTTCGGGTTGCGGGAATCGGCCAGGTCACCGGTGGACTTCGCCTTGCGCTGGTAATCCGCCTGTGCCTCCTCGAAGGGGACGGTGATCGCCAGCTCCTTGAACCGCAAAGTGACATCCTGCTGCTTGCGATTATCCAACAGGTAGTAATAGCCATTAAAGAATTTCCCGGTGACCGTCTGCCCCGGGTTCAACTCGAGCAATGCGGCGGCTTCCGCCACGATGATTTCCGAGCGACGCCGCTCACCCTGGTAATTTCTCTGCAGGAACACTTCCTTGTGCAGACCCTGGTCAAGATCCAGCCCGTCGGCTATGAAGGTAGTAAAGTACTTGTTCCCCAGGGTCACGAACCGACCACTGGCCACCTTGCTCAGATCGAATCTGGCGGCTGCCTCAGCCTCGATCCGGTAGCTTTCCCGGTACGCCCACGGCCTGCCGGCTATGGAAACAAAACCGGTTATCAGGGCGATCAGCAGGGAGAGTTTTGCCACCGACCCGAGTATGCGAGCAGGGCTCACGCCGGTGGCATACAAAACCGGCATTTCCCCGTCGCGATGCATGCGGCCGATGGCGGCCAAAATCGAGAAAAACAGCGCTGACGGCAGCAATACTTCCAGCATAATCAATGTATTAAGGCCAGCCAATGCAAGTGCAGCAGACATTCCCAGCTGCCCCTCGGCAGCCAGGCTGAGTTGCCTCGCGGCCGAGTAGCCGATAAATACCACGATCAACATTCCCAGGCCGCCGAAGAACAGCCTGAAAATTTCCCGGCTGATGTAACGATCGATAATCAAGTGGTCTGGCGTTTCTGCGTTGACTGATGCGGTGTACTCGAGCCATTTACCCCGGGGTTACTTGTTTGTGGCTGGCGCATAATGGCGCGTAATTTACCACGTAGTGACTAAAACTTCGCGCGTAAGTAAAAATACCGGATATCGACGGCGAGATCTTTACATGCGCTGCGGGCGCGGTCATCATCAGCAACGCGGGCGAAATCACTTCTCTTGAAAACACAGGCGGTTTGAGCAACGCTTTGACTGCCATTCTCACGAGTACTATGAATTCAAGCGCACAGGCGCCGGAGGAATTTCCTGCATTGCCGGTCTTGCAAAAATCTGCTGGAAACGCTGCGTGCCCGGCACAGCGATGCCATTAAATGGCAGGGTTAACGACAACAGGTGAAAAGCGTATCTGGCTTGTCATCGGCGACAAGCCCGGCGACAACGCGCAGGTGGAAATCATTGCCGAGGCGCTCGGTCTGCCGTTCGAGATCCGGCGCGTTTTGCCAAAAGAACATTATGTACTGGGTAAACCGCCTTTCAAGGTCTCGCTGTACCATCTCGATCTGCAGCGCTCAGACAAACTGGAGCCGCCCTGGCCGGACTTGATACTGACCATCGGCCGGCGTGCGGCAATGGCCGCGCTTTGGATACAGCAACAGTCGGGTGGCCATTGCCAAATCGTGCTGCTGGGACGACCCAAGCGCTGGATGCAGCGTTTTAACCTGATTATCGTACCCTCACAATACCTGCTGCCGGCAAGCCGCCGCGTATTGCAGCTGGATTTACCGCTAATGCGCAGTAACCAGGCGGCTATCGCGCAAGCGGTTGACACATGGCGCGCACGCTTGAGTAGCTTGCCGCAGCCGCTAACGGCCTTGATGGTGGGTGGCCAAACCAAGCCGTTCCGGTTCGACGCCGACACCGCACGTGAGTTGCTCGAGGCCGCGCAACAAGCGGCCGGCGCCGGATTTTTGTATATTGCCACGAGCCGCCGCACGCCGCCGGCGGTGGTCAAGACCCTGCAACAGGCGCTGCCGGCCAATGCCCGCCTGTACACTTGGTCGGCGGACAATCGCGATAACCCCTATCTCGCCCTGCTTGGCCTGGCCGACCGGTTTATCGTGACCGGTGACAGCATGTCGATGATGATTGAAGTCGCGCGGCTGGGTAAACCGCTGGCGATCTTCGCCTTGCCGTATCAACGCGGTCTGAAGCCGTGGTTGCAGCAGCGCCTGGTCGCTGCGGCGGGCGCCGGCAAGTTGGGAAAGCTTTTACTACGATTGGGATTGCTTGGTAATTCCCGCGATCTGACGGCGATACACAGGCAGCTCTATGACAAGCGCCTGGCGGTGCCGCTCGGGCATACATTCCTGCCCGGCGGCGTCACACCCGAAGACGAATTAGAGAAAGTAGTCGGCAGAATTAAACAATTGATTACCTGACCGGGTGCCGCCCGGGGTGATTCCATCCCCATCGACTCGTAAGGTCACATCAATAACGTGCCCTGAAGACCACAGTCGCATCCGAAAAGGGCAAGGACTGCAGAACACGATGCGCCTGCGACGCTTTTTGCAGGCCGGGTCAAAAGTAATCGTTGGCCTTGCTGATGTTTCAAACCCGGAGCAATCGTTGCTGATCACAGGGAGAGGGTTTAAGCCGCTCCGGTGTCCTGCTGGCTGCCCCGGCTGTCGTTGCTGTCCGCGAATACCAGCCAATGCGAAAGGTTGCGCTCAATGAGGCTTTCGAGAAGATGAATATCGGGGCGAAAATAATCAGATAGCTGCTTGCGGAGCGCATTGTCCATTATTTGCCGGGGCGCGGTCTTGCTGTTGAGCCGGCGCATCAGTTTGCGGATATGGCTTAACTTGAAGCCAACTATCTTCCTGGAGAAGATTTCCGGCGGGCGTTCCACGAGTTCGGCGATCCGCCGGCTTCGGTAGTATTTGTTGGCATTGACGATTGTAAACTCCGGCTGCGGTGTTTTGCTTACCCCGAGAAAATCGCACGTTGTTTCGTAGCTTGACTTGGTGTCGCGCTTGAAATCATCGAACAGGCAAATGTGCAGCTGCTCTTTCGGAAATATCTTCAGCGCGTTTTGCAGCTGCTTGCCGAGCAAACCGGTGTAACGGTACTGCAGAAGGGCCGGTTCTCTGCAGGTTTCGGGGATGTGTCTGCCAGCGGCCCTTTCGTCCTGGAGACGCCAGGCTGCACGAAAATCCGGCAGGTCTTCGTCTGTAGACATGAGGCTCTGAGAATGTAGCGAATAAACCAGTTCAATCGGATTGCGCAGCATTAAGATTATCCTGGCTGCCGGATTGAATTTCCTGATATTGTGCAACGCGGTTGAAGAAAAAAGATACCAGACTGAAGCTTCACCTACTGCGATATGCGTGTCGGATGCCGGCTCAAACAGTGCCAGGTATTGTTCCAGGGAGTGAGCAGTTCTCATTTCCGGCAAATCGTCGGCGAAAAAATGCGACTCCTTGGGCTTGGCCATGAATATATTCGGATGTTGCCCTAGATACTCGCTCAACGCGGAGGTGCCCGCCTTGGGTGCGCCGACAATAAAGAAATTGGGAAGTCTCATGGGTTAATGCCAGTGGCCGCCGGTGCCGGATTGCGGTACTCAATTGGCTACACGCTCCGCGCGATGACCACCAGATGCGGCTTTTTGCTGTGTCGTTTGAAACGGTCCTTGATCTTGCGCCGCAGCGCCTGCCATGTGTCCTTCAGAGGCTGCCTGCTGTGATCGATGTGCAAGCTGACGCTGAAATTGGTGCTGAACGTTTTGACGATGTCGAACCCGTTGTCGCGTAGACAGGCCGAGAGGCTCTCTGCCGACCAGCTGCGCACGTGTTGCCAGCGGTGGAACAGTTGATTGCTCACCGGGCACAGGACCATGGACTTTTCCAGCAGTTCATTGTTGGGGGTGGAGAACACAGCGACGCCGCCGGGTTTAAGCAGCGATTTGAGCGTCTGCAGCAGTTCCTGCAGTTGCGCATCGTAAAGATGTTCTACCACTTCGATCACCGTGGCGGCGTCGAAATGCATGCCGCTATCTCTAAGTTCCTGCAGGGTGTAGGCACCCAGGAAGGCTGGTATCTTGCCGAAAGTTTTGCGCACCGCGTTGAGCGTCGCGGCAGAGAAATCCAGCCCGGCGGCCGGGAAGCCGCGCTGCATCAGCTTTTCCATCAGGTAGCCCGGTCCACAGCCGTAGTCGAGTACCTGGCTGCCAGGCGCCAGGAACGGGCTGATCTGGCGCGCAATTTCGGTGCTGTGCCGGTAGGTAAAATACTGCTCCGGAAAGAGTGACTGGTAGTCCCAGAAGTTCTTCACCATTTCCGGGGTCCAGACCAGGTTTTCGGGGTGCTTCACAGGCATGGCTGTTGTGCTCGAACGCTGCGGGATGCGCTGGAAGTCGAGGCATCTGAATTAATCAAGTCGATAGCCAGTGCTAAAACAGGTGAGCATTTGCATCCAGGACAGCGCACCCTGTTTTCACCGCAAGCTATCATTTCTGTCTCTGC
>JBATIF010000350.1:0-3051 GCA_049667605.1 Gammaproteobacteria bacterium | reverse complement strand
TGGCCGCCTATCATTCACAAAACCGGGTGCAGATACCAGCTTTCCTTGCGCACGACCCGCAGGGTAAGTTTTACGCAGATTACGATGAGAAGGCATGCATCAGTGCCTGCGGATCATGCCGGTGATTCAGACCAGGGCATCTCAATCATCAGCTTCCCGGCAACAAGCGCACCAGCTGGCCATCACTGTCGTCGGTCAACAGGTAAAGCAGACCATCCGGCCCCTGGCGGACATCGCGGATGCGGCCCAGTTCGCCTTCAAGCAGGCGTTCCTCCTGAACCACCTTTTCGCCATCAAGCACCAGCCGCACCAGCAAGCGGAACTTGAGCGAGCCGATAAACAGGTTTCCCTGCCATTGCGGAAAACGCGTGCCGGTATAAAACGCCATGCCCGAGGGAGCGATGGACGGCACCCAGTGATAAAGCGGTTGTTCCATGCCCGGCTTGTGCGTGCCTTCACCGATGCGGGTGCCCGTGCCGTAGTTGGCCCCGTAGGTAATTACCGGCCAGCCGTAATTGCTACCGGCCTTTTCAATATTCAGTTCATCACCGCCCTGCGGCCCGTGTTCGTGCGTCCACAGCTTGCCGCTGTCCGGGTGCAATGCCGCGCCCTGCATGTTGCGGTGGCCATAGTTGAAGATCTCGGCACGCGCACCGCGGCGCTTCACGAACGGATTGTCGGCAGGAATGCGGCCATCGTCGTGCAGGCGGATCAGCGAGCCGGCATGGTCGCCCAGGTCCTGTGCGCGTGGGCGATCGCCGCGGTCGCCGAGGGTAATGAACAGGTAGCCGTCATTATCGAAAACCAGGCGTGAACCGAAATGCTGCCGGGCGTTGCTCTTTGGCTCCAGCCGGAAGATGACCTCGACCTGTTCAAGTCGCTGCCCGCGCAGCTGTCCGCGCGCCACGGCCGTGCCCACACCCCGGCCGCGGGCATCGGCCTCGGCAAAAGAAAAATAGACCAGCCGGTTGTTGCTGAAATCGGGATGCAGGACCACGTCCAGCAGCCCGCCCTGGCCGTGCTGCCGGATGGGCGGCAAGCCGCCAACCGGCTCGGGCTGTAGTTTTCCTGCCGAGCTGATGAGCCGCAAGCGGCCCGGGCGTTCCGTCACCAGCATGCGCCCGTCCGGCAGAAAGGCCAGGCCCCAGGGATGCTCCAGGCCAGCGGTGACGATCTCGTAGCTAAAGTCCGGCGTCCTGGACGGCATGACCTCCGCCACAAGCAACGCCGGTAACAGGAACAGCAGAACCGTGAAACTATTTTTCATCTTTTTGATCAAGGTTAATAAAGTCGGGCCCGGCTCCCCGTTCGATGCAGCAGGTCTGCCATGGCGACGGTTTCCCCGCGCCGAATCCCGGGAAGCGGGGTGTAAATGGTCAGAGAGTGCCCGTGTGCTAATCCCTGGGTGGACATTGCGGATCCGATGACCAAACCAGCAGCGGCCGGTTGGCATGGCGCATGACATTGGCCGTTACCGAGTCCTCCAGCGGCCGACGCTCGCCATGCAGGCCGTGGGTCACCATGGCCACGATATCGATGTTGAGATCATCGGTACGCTTGAGGATCTCCTGGATCGGACGGCGGTGCGTTGAACAATCCAGCTCCACCGAAATACCCTTGTTTGCCAGTTCGACGCCGTAGTGACCGATAAACTCCCTGCGCTTGCCCGCATCGGCCACATCGTCACACTCCGGGTGATCGTGAAACAGCACCACATCGGTGTGATAGCGTCTGGCGAATTGTTCCACGCAGGGAAGTATGGCCGCGGAGGTCTCGGTCCCGTCAAGCGGCACCAGCATGCGGCGGAACAGTTGACCGTGTTGTTTACTGTTGCTGTCGGCGCGGGTGGAATGCAGGATAAACAACGGGCAGGGGGACTGCCGGACTACATGTTCGGTAACACTGCCCTCGCGAATGTTTTCCAGCCCCGAGCGCCCGTGCGTCGACATCACCAGCAACGAGGCATCAATATCGGCGGCAAAACGGGTGATTTCCTCGATCGGTTCACCACTTCGCAATTCGGCACTGACCTTCCAGCCCTCGGCCTGCATCGCATCACAGTACTTTTTCAGCAGGGGATGACCGGCAGCGTCAGCCGAGGTCTGTTTTTCACTGCCGGGCTGCAGAACATGCAACAGGTACAATTCGGGTGCTGATTCCAGCCCCAGTTCCTTGAGGTAACTCAGGGTCTCGGCATATATCTCGGTTCCGTCCAGGGGTAAAAGAATCCTGTCCAACATGCTCCACCTCCTCCGGTTTGCAGTGCATTAACAGGTAACTAACACTCTAAAGAATAGTAGCCCTCATACTCAAAGTCCACGCCAATAACGCCGCAGGCAGCCGCCCATGCTGCGCAGGCATGCCTTGCCGGGACAGGCATCCCGGCTTGTACTGTATTTCCGCTGCGCGCGACGCATCCCGCACGCCCCGCTGATGCCTTGCTTATTTTCCACGCCAGTGCAGGTGGTAGAGATCATGGCGGCGGTCGCGCAGGTTTTTCACCGTGCCGCTGTTTCTTGCCGTGACCAGGGTTTCCGGGCGCAGGTCGGCGATCGCCACGGTCTCCACGTTGGGGGTCGTATCCGCCGCGATGCCGTCGCGGGCAAACGGAAAATCGCACGGGGTGAGGATGCAACTCTGCGCATACTGGATATCCATGTTGGCGACGTTCGGCAGGTTGCCGACATTGCCCGACATGACCACGTAAATCTGGTTTTCCACCGCGCGGGCCTGGCAGCAGTAACGCACACGCAGGTAACTTTGCCGTTCATCAGTACAGAACGGCACGAACAGTATCTGGATGCCCTGGTCCGTCAGGTGGCGTGACAGTTCCGGGAATTCCGCATCGTAGCAAATCAGCACACCGATCGGCCCGCAGTCGGTTTCAATCGCATTCAGCTTGCTGCCGCCCTCGATATTCCACCAGTATTCCTCGTTCGGTGTCGGGTGGATCTTCGGTTGTTCGTGGACGGTGCCATTGCGCAGAAACACGTAGGAAATATTCTCCACCCGCCCCGACTCGACCCGCGTCGGGTGCGACCCGCCGATGAT
>JBATIF010000349.1:0-1981 GCA_049667605.1 Gammaproteobacteria bacterium | reverse complement strand
CGGGCGCCGGCCTTGCCGGCGTCCCAATCGGCAATCCTGCCGATTGGTCGAACCGCTGATTGATACATCGAGGGTTCAAATCCCGGCTACCGTCCGGGGAAATAAAGCCCCTTGCGGGGCTTTATTTATTTGGCGGAGAGAGAGGGATTCGAACCCTCGATACGTTGCCGTATACACACTTTCCAGGCGTGCGCCTTCAGCCACTCGGCCACCTCTCCAGGATTGTCATACCTGTCTTCATGCAACAGGGCGCGACAGGGTAAACCAGCGTACCGGCTTATTCAAATATATCCCATATGGCGGAGAGGAAGGGATTCGAACCCTTGTGCCCAGTTAAGGACCAACCGATTTCGAGTCGGTGCCGTTATGACCGCTTCGGTACCTCTCCATGTTTACAAAACCTTTATCGGGATTCATATAGATACGCGCTATGCGATATGATACCCCCGCAACAACTCATGTATCTGACGGCATCCAGATTGCCATGACATTCAAAGGATTCAGATCGACCGGGGCAGGTTTCCAGGCCGTCTTGCAGGCTGCATATTCTAGCGTATGCGCAGGTGCCAGCGCCATCGCTCAAATGGCCCTGCCCTGCCTTGCCTGCCTGCTGCTGCTGGCAGCCTGTAACAGGCCAGAGAGCATTCTCAAGCAGGTACAGGAACAGAATGAACTGATCGTCATCAGCCGCAATGGCCCGACGACGTATTATGAAGGCAGCAACGGGCCAACCGGTTTCGAATATGAACTCGCAAGCATGTTTGCGGATTTCATTGGCGTGGACTTGCGCATTGTTGTGCCGCCCAACTTCAGTGACATCCTGCCACTGACCGCGCTTGGTGATGTCCACTTCGCCGCCGCCGGCCTGACCATCACCGAAAAACGCAAGGAGCTGGTACGTTTCGGCCCCATCTACCAGAGAATCACCCCGCAGCTGGTCTATCGCAGCGGCACCCGGCCGCCCACCTCGCTGGCCGAGGTCGGCGGCATACTCGAAGTGGTTGCCGGCAGCAGCCATGAAGAGCACCTGAAGACACTTCAGCAGCAATACCCGGACCTCGCCTGGTTTGCGAAAAACAGCAGCAGCGAGGAACTGCTGGAGTATGTCTGGGAGCAATTAATCGAGTACACCGTCGCCGATTCCAACGAACTGGCCGTGATTCGCCACTTCTACCCGGAATTGATACCCGCGTTCGATATCATGCCCGAGGAACCACTCGCCTGGGCCTTTCCACGCGGCGACGATGACAGCCTGCTCAACACCGCCGTGGTATTTTTCAACAAGATCAGAAAAGATGGCACGCTGGTCCAGTTGATTGAGCGTTATTACGGGCACATCGGTGATTTCGACTATGTCGGCACGCGGCGCTACCAGAGAGATGTCGAGTTACTCCTGCCGCCCTATCGTGAAACGTTCATCAAGGCGGCCAGCGAGGTTGATATGGACTGGCGCCTGCTGGCAGCCATCAGCTACCAGGAATCCCACTGGGACCCGGATGCCGTGTCACCGACCGGGGTGCGTGGCATGATGATGCTGACACTCGATGCTGCTAAAGACGTGGGCATCGAAAACCGTCTTGACCCGGTGCAGAGCATACAAGGCGGCGCGCGCTACCTCTCTGCCATGATAAAAAAGATTCCCGATCGCATTCAGGAGCCCGATCGTACCTGGCTGGCGCTGGCAGCCTACAACGTTGGCTTCGGACACCTCGAGGATGCACGCATCCTCACAGAGAAGAACAAGGGCGATACCGATAAATGGATCGATGTGAAAAAGAACCTGCCCCTGCTCAGCCAGAAGAAATGGTTTCAGCAGACCCGCTTCGGCTACGCCCGCGGACGCGAACCGGTACGTTACGTGGAAAATATCCGCACCTACTACGATATCCTTATATGGCTGACGGAAAAGGACATCGAGGAGCCCGAGGCACCGCCGCCATTGCCGCAGTTCGAATCACAGGCGCTGTAGATTGGAGCGCCT
>JBATIF010000348.1:0-2886 GCA_049667605.1 Gammaproteobacteria bacterium | reverse complement strand
CGCGTACGGTATCCTTTTGCAGGCGTTCCCCAAGGACTCACGGGGTGACGGCCGCCTGAAGTACGCCCCTCACCACCACCATGCGGATGGTCAACCGGGTTCATGGCAACACCACGTACAGTCGGACGCACACCGCGCCAGCGTGTGGCTCCCGCCTTGCCCAGCGAGCGCAAACCATGCTCGGAATTACCTACTTCACCAATCGTAGCCATACAATCCACATGCACCTTGCGCATCTCGCCGGAACGCAAACGCAGGGTGGCATGTTCTCCCTCGCGCGCCACCAGCTGCACACCACTGCCTGCACTGCGTGCAATCTGCCCGCCCTTGGAAGGCTTCATTTCAATATTATGAACCAGCGTACCCAGCGGGATGTTGCGCAACGGCATTGCATTGCCCACCTTGATCGGGGCATCACTGCCACTGCGAACCTCCGTTCCGGTCGCCACACCCTTCGGCGCCAGGATGTAGCGTCGCTCGCCATCGGCATACAGCAACAGGGCAATATGTGCAGATCTGTTCGGGTCATACTCGATCCGCTCAACTTTCGCAGGTATCCCCGTCTTGTCGCGCTTGAAATCGATCACGCGATAACGCTGCTTGTGACCACCGCCACGATGGCGCGTGGTGATTCGCCCGGCATTGTTGCGACCGCCGTTCTTTGATTTGGACTTGACCAGAGCCGCGTGCGGGCTGCCCTTATGCAGCCCGGGTGTTGTCACCTTGACTACAAAGCGGCGTCCCGGCGATGTTGGTTTTGATTTAACAAGTGCCATTTCTGTATCCTTTTTAGCGTAGCCCGCGCATCAATCGCGATTACTCCGCTCCCATAAAATCAATATCGTGGCCTTCTGCAAGCGTCACATATGCCTTCTTCCAGTCAGCGCGCTTGCCGGCGGTTTGCCCATGGCGCTTGATCTTGCCGCGCATGTTGGATATCCGGACATCATTTACCTTGACATCGAACATGAGTTCTACGGCCTTGCGAACCTCGGGCTTGCTTGCGCTCTTGTCCACCTTGAATACAAACTGGCGATGCGCATCTGCAACACGGGTACTCTTTTCAGAGATCACCGGCGCAAGCAACAACTTCATCAAACGTTCCTGGTTCATGCCAGCCTCTCCTCAAATCCTTTCAAGGCATCCTTTGTGACGAGCACCTTGTTGAAACCGATCAGGCTGACAGGATCTGCACTTGTCACGTCACATACCGCAACATTCGGCAGATTCCGTGCTGCCAGGTAAAGATTGTCATCCGGGTCGACCGTTACGATGAGGACGCTATCCAGACCGAGATCCTGCAACATGCCGGATAGCTCTCTGGTTTTCGCTTCCTTGACGGTAAAACTGTCTACTGCAACCAGGCGTTCCTGGCGAACCAGTTCGGACAGGATGGAACGCATGGCCCCGCGGTACATCTTGCGGTTTATCTTCTGCGCATAGTCACGCGGGCTTGATGCGAAAGTGATACCGCCGCCCCGCCAAAGCGGGCTGCGTATTGTACCAGCTCGCGCGCGTCCTGTACCCTTCTGGCGCCACGGTTTTACACCACCGCCACTGACCTGCGAACGTGTCTTTTGCTGGGCGTTTCCGCTGCGGGCACCGGCCATGCAGGCCGTCACCACCTGGTGCACCAGCGACTCCCTGAAATCAACAGCATAGGTATCATCCGAAACCTGCACTGTACCCGATCCTTGTAACTGCAATTCCATCATGCAACTCCTAACGCGCCTTTACTGCCGGGCAAATGATGACGTCACCGCCCCTGGAACCCGGAACCGAGCCCTTCACCAGCAGCAGGTTACGCTCTGTATCTACACTTACTACCTTGATGTTCTGGGTTGTACGCTTGACGTTACCCATTTGACCAGACATCTTTTTGCCTTTTACGACACGTCCCGGCGTCTGGCATTGTCCGATTGATCCGGGTGCACGGTGCGACAGTGAGTTACCGTGCGTGGCATCCTGCATGCGAAAGTTATAGCGCTTGATCACACCGGCAAACCCCTTGCCAATGGAGGTGCCGCTGACATCCACAGCCTGTCCGGTTTCGAAAATATCCACCTTGATTTCGCTACCGACCTCGATACCTTCACCCTCGCCATCGGCAAGCCTGAACTCCCACAGCCCGCGCCCGGATTCCGTGCCTGCCTTGGCGAAATGTCCCGCCAGGGGCCTGGTGACGCGTGATGCACGCCGCTCACCCGTTGTAACCTGCAAGGCACGATAACCATCGCCCTCTACAGTCTTTATTTGCGTGACACGGTTCGGATCGACCGAAATTACAGTCACCGGCACAGAGGCCCCGTCATCAGTGAAGATGCGTGTCATACCTGCCTTGCGTCCTACTATTCCGATAGTCATTACAATTATCCGGTTAGTTCAACTTGATCTGGACATCGACGCCTGCAGCGAGATCCAGTTTCATCAGGGCATCAACGGTCTTGTCTGTCGGATCAACGATATCCATCAGGCGCTTGTGTGTGCGAATTTCGTACTGGTCGCGCGCGTCCTTGTTGACATGCGGTGAAATCAATATGGTAAAACGCTCTTTCCTTGTTGGCAGCGGAATAGGACCGCGCACCTGGGCACCGGTACGCCTGGCTGTCTCTACAATCTCTGCCGCTGACTGATCGATCAATCGATGATCGAAAGCCTTGAGACGTATCCTGATTCTCTGGTTGCTCATATCAATTCTTCACTTGTCTGTGTTATGCCTGCAAGGGCGTGTCGCGCCTGCAAGGCGCTACTGTATTTGATAAAGATCATTCAAGAATCTTGGAAACGACGCCGGCGCCAACGGTGCGGCCGCCTTCACGAATCGCAAAGCGCAGCCCGTCTTCCATCGCAATCGGGGCAATCAGCGACACCGTCATCTTGATGTTG
>JBATIF010000347.1:0-2861 GCA_049667605.1 Gammaproteobacteria bacterium | reverse complement strand
CGTCCGGGGTCTCTGACCTCGGTACCATTGCTCGCAACGATGGCCCCGAGCAAGCAACCTATAATGGCCGGCCGCTGTACTTCTTTATCGGTGATAACGCGCCTGGTGACACTACTGGTGACGGTGTCGGTGGCGTCTGGCACAAAGTTCCCTATGCCCAGGTCATTGCGCCTCTGTTTGACAACACCACCGTGCTGGAGCCGGCCCTTCAGGAAGATACACCGACGGCATTGATCACGCGCTTCTCGGACCGTGCGCGCGACCGCCATGCACGTGAAGCCCAGTTCCAGATCTACGATCACTACTTGTCGTTTTACTGGGAGCACCGCACGGCGGCCGTAGAGATCGTCGACACCATCGGCAAGGGTGGAGACACCATTACATTCAACGTGAAGACCGAGTGGAAGGTCAGGACCAACGAGGCGGAGTTGCGCTTTTTCCACCTGGTTGCGGCGATCTACGCCAACAACGGCATAATGACGAGCGTCCCGGGCCTGGATGTTCCCGGTGAAGATGCCCGCCACTACACCCGCAGCCTGAACTATAACCAGAAGTTCAATCGGCCACTGCAGGTCGGCGACCGGCTGGAGTTTGAACTCAGCCAGTTTCTCGATGCGCCACCCAATGGCCGGGAAAATTATTACGGCACCGCCATCCTCTATATCGTCGGCCAGGGCATCGTGCCCTGGGAAGCGCGCCAGGGCCTGGGTGACGATTCCTATCCCATGCCGGTTGCGGGCTGGCTTGGCGGCAACGTGACCCTCCCCTACCAGTACTCGGATGAACCCGATAATCACTTCATCCAGATGGCCCCGAACATGTCGAATATCAATGGCCAGACATTCATGCTGGGGCGCCGCGTACACCACACGGACTTCGGCGACGGATCCCATAACGAGGCCGTCACCAATCCCAACTTCACCGAACTGGCCGGCAAGCTCGGGACACACTACGTCAACCGCTCCTGCGTGGCCTGCCATGCGAAAAATGGCCGGGCACTGCCACCGGCGGTCGGACAGGAGCTGGACCAGTACGTGGTAAAAGTCGGCGATGCCGGCGGCTACCCGGATGCACAAACAGGTGCAGTATTACAACCCAGGTTCACCAGCGGTGCATCGGAAGGCAGCGTGAGTATCGGCAGCTGGACAGAAAGTAATGGCCTGCGTTCACCCAACTTCAGCTTCAGTGGTGCCGCACCGGGTAACTTCTCAGCGCGTATTGCGCCGCAGTTAGTCGGGATGGGTTTGCTGGAGGCCATTAGCGAGGCCGATATCGAAGCGCTGGCTGACCCCGGTGACAGTAACGCTGATGGTATTTCCGGGCGTATACGACTGCTGAACGATGCCGAAACCGGACAGACACGAATCGGGCGTTTCGGCTGGAAGGCCTCCCAGCCCACAGTAAAACAGCAGGTCGCGGCGGCGCTGAATACCGATATGGGTGTAATGACCTCGGTCTTTCCCAGCCCGGACTGCGGTAGTTCCCAAACCGGTTGTGGCCCTTCCGGCACCGAGTTAAGTGACCAGCACCTCGACAACCTGAGTGCCTACATTTCACTGCTTGGCGTGAGTGCCCGCCGCGACCTGGCTGACCCGGTTGCCCTGCAGGGCGAGGCATTATTTGAAGATGCCGGCTGCAGCGGCTGTCACACCACGACCTTCCAGACATCGCCCTATCACCCGCATGCGGAATTGCGCGATCAAACCATCCATCCCTATACCGATCTGCTGCTGCATGACATGGGACCCGGCCTGGCATCGACCCTGGGTGAAGGCAACGCCTCAGGTTCCGAGTGGCGCACCGCACCGCTATGGAATATCGGCCTGACGGCGGGTGTAAGCGGGGGTGAGGCCTACCTGCACGATGGCCGCGCCCGTAACCTGAACGAGGCGATCCTCTGGCACGGCGGTGAGGCAGAAGCAGCGAAACTGGCCTACACCGGCATGGTTCAAAGCCAGAAAGATGCCCTTATCGAATTCCTGAAAACCCTGTAATTATAATTAAAGGGTGTCAGAGCACATTTGTTTCTAATATAAGCAGTAAATGTGCTCTGACACCATTTATTCTAACCAGCGGCTCAATCAGCCCTGTAGGGTCGAATTCATTCGACCAGCGGTGTTTCAACATCATCTGTCATCCAGATGCACTCTGTTGGCCGAATGAATTCGGCCCTACAATGGTATTCTACCCACTCGACGTGGGGGGAAAAGCCTTATTTAATAAACTCGACCACGCCCGTTTCAAGTGAGTATTAAGCAGCAACAATCGTTAAGCTACCATCCTGCACTAACTGTTCGAGCATTTGTGACCCGTGTCTGAGAATGTTTGTCGATGCGAGGATATTCAGTATTAATGGTGTCAGAGCACATTTGTTTCTAATATAAGCAGTAAATGTGCTCTGACACCATTTATTCTATTAGAGGAGTACTTCGACATGGCTGTTGCTGCATCCGAACTGAAAAGCACTGAAAAACCGCTGTCCCCGGAAGCGCTCGCGAAAATCGATGCCTACTGGCGGGCCTGCAACTACCTCGCGGCGGGCATGATCTACCTGCAGGAAAATCCCCTGCTGAGGGAACCGCTGAAACCCGAACATATCAAGAATCGCCTGCTGGGCCACTGGGGCGCAAGTCCGGGCCTGTCCTTCATGTATACCCACCTGAACCGGCTGATCGTCAAGGATGATTTGAACGCGATTTTTCTCGCCGGTCCGGGCCACGGGGCGCCGGGGGTACTGGCGCCGGTGTACCTGGAAGGCACCTATTCAGAGGTCTATCCGGACAAGAGTGAAGATGTCGAAGGCATGCAGCATTTCTTCCGGCAGTTCTCGTTTCCCGGCGGCATTGGCAGCCACTGCACGC
>JBATIF010000346.1:0-2926 GCA_049667605.1 Gammaproteobacteria bacterium | reverse complement strand
TTCCAATCAAGGCCATGAACCGGACAGGCGAAGCCAAAAGTCATATCAGGCTGTTTCATGATGGCATCCGCTTCCTGATTATTATCCTGAAGATCGGCGCTCTGTTTTCTCCCATGCGATTCTTTCTGCCAGTCAGCACACTGTTGTTCTTTACCGGCCTTACCTATTACGGCTACACCTACTACAACTTTGGACGACTCACAAACATGACGGCCATTCTTGTCCTGGGGGCGCTGTTTACCTTCCTGATCGGCATCGTGTCAGAACAAATCTCCGCCCTGCATTACAAGGACATTCATGAAAGCAGAAGGCGCACAAAAAGATAAACAATTCGTCATCTGGTTTGAATAAACCAAAAGAACCTGACCCGGGCCGGCCACGGTCCTGCTGTACCCCATGACCAATAAACTCTCAATCATTATTCCTGCCTTCAGCGGCCTTCAGCAAACACGGCGCTGCCTGCAGTCACTGGCTGAGAGTGACTACCGGGATTTTGAAATCATCCTGGTAGACCATGGCGTCAGCGACGAACTGTCACGCCTGGCAAATGATGAATTCCCCCGGGTCACTTGCTTGCGCGGATCGACTGACCTCTGGTGGAGCGGCGCTACCAACCTTGGCATCAGGCATGCGCTGGAGGCCGGCAGCCAATGGCTGATGCTGCTCAATCATGATTGCTATGTGCAGCCGGAGACCGTTGGCACCTTGTTAAAGAATGCAGAAAATAACGAGAATTCCGTGATTGCTCCCGTGCAGCACATGCTGCGGGAAGGGCACGATATCATCGGTATCACGAGTTGCTTCCTGCTCGGTTTTCCCACCATCGTCCCGCCTGCAGCCTGGTACCGGTTGCGCTATCCGACTGGCCTGGTACCGACACCATTGATCGGTGGCGGCCGGGGGGTGATAGTCAGCGCCACAACTTTACAACACGTGGGACTGCTGGACGAGGAACATATGCCCCATTATTACGCTGACCATGATTTCTACTTTCGCTGCCGCAAAGCCGGACTGCAGCTCTTTATATGCCAGGATACCCGGGTCAACATCGATGACAGCATGACATCATCTGCCGACCCTGGCAGCAATCCAGGCCTGGCCGGATTTGCAGACGCCTTGAAAAACCGGGGATCACACCGCAATGTCAGGGACCTGCGGGTACTGTTTTCCCGATACTACCCGATACCCGGACTGCCGGGAGTGGGTGTAGCGCTGAACACCGTGCGCTTCTTTTTTGTGTCCCTTGCTAAAATGTTTTCAGGGTTCATGAAAGGAGGCAAGAAAGGCATCTGATGACAGGCAGACATCCGATCGTTCCGGTTGGCGCCAATACGTCTACAACATTTCAATGATTGCCTGTACCTGGCGCCAGGCCACATCAACACTAATTCCATCAATACAAGGGAAAGGTTTTGACTCGTCTTTTGTATACCTGCAATTCCAGTTGCACTGAAAGCATTCCATATGATGTACCACAGTTCTCGCTTTCACAGCCCCCAGCACCGATTCCGGATATGGCATAAATCGCTGAAAATGCCCTCCGCCCAGAATTGTGATACTCGGAGTTGCAACTGCAGCAGCAATATGGGCCCCGCCTGATTCATTCCCGATCACAAATCTGGCATCTTTGATTATTGAGATCAGCTCATCTATTGACGTTTGGCCGGTTAAATCAACCAGTGGCGCCAGAGAGTGCTGTTTTATCCAATGAGCCAGAGACCTGTCCGACGAGGCACCAAGTATGACTCCTTTAAAACCTGTTTCTTTGTATATCCGATCTGTGAGTTCGGAAAAACGCGATTTATGCCAGCGCCTGTAAGGCATGCCGGAGCCTGGAAGTAACACGTAGTCAAAAGGTTCAATGGACGATCCAGAATCATTGTGAACCAGTTTTGCGGGTTCAGGTTGCCAGGGAGGCGCTCCTGAATTCGTCAGCAAGATCGCATTGCGAAGAAATTCAGAAGCGTACTCACCAGGTGTGTCTATAAGTCTGGTGTAGTAAGCATCACCTTGCTTTCTCTCATCTTCGCTGATGTTGGAAAGATTTGCGTGAAAGCCTGTTCGCTCTGCTGCATTGCTTGCCTTTACTATGCTGTCTTCGACATAAAACGAGCGTGAATAACTCGTCACCAGTACCGAATCAAATGCGCATTTCCTGATATTCAACAGGAACCGGAACCGGATTAACGGATTATTGTAAAAACTCCAGCGGCTTGTGCCGATAACCTCGTCCCAGTAATCGTACTGCCGGGCATAACTAACCAGGTTATTTTCGACAAGGAGTGTAATTTCCCATTCATCATGCGGGTAAATTTCGCGTAACTTGCGGGCAGCATCCAGCCAGATAACAAAGTCCCCCAGGTGATCCAGCCGGATGACCAGGACTTGTTTTAGAGATGCGCGTGACAAATCCCCGGAGGTTGGCCAGACATCGACAAGCTTTGAAAAGATTCTGTGAGCAAGACGGAGGAGAAACCGTAACATAGCCTTACTTTGCCACGATCTTTATTTCATTAGAATAATTATCAGCTCCTGCATAAGGATAGACGCAACAAATCTCTGCATTCGCATAATGCCGACTGACTGGAGATAACTTTTGAAGTAATTTAACGGCACACCGCTGCCATGAAGTATTTTCTTGAGTACATTTCATATTCACGAATCCGATTGATAAAAATACCGGCTTTTGTAATGCGCAATAAATCCTCCCGGAATTATTGCGCATCGAAGGAATCTTCTCCAGGCATGTTCATTTTTTCTCTAATATCAGAAACGCGTTGCCGAAAGACCTGGCCCCGGAGAACCCGTTTGATTTTCTGCTAAAGAATACAGGCCCCATAATATTATTTATCAACATCACTTTAATAACTCTCAGAAAACGGTTTTTTTTCGGTGCGCCGATTTTTTGTATCGCCCAGTCGTATAG
>JBATIF010000345.1:0-8446 GCA_049667605.1 Gammaproteobacteria bacterium | reverse complement strand
CACTTGCAGGAGCGCTTCTAAAGCGCGAGCGGGGTTCATGCGGGCGAGGTATCGCGGATGAGATCCGCTCCTATAGATGCAATATATCATGCGTGCAGCATCCTTACAGGTGTGTCTCCACTTGCAGGAGCGCTTCTCAAGCGCGAGCGGGATTCATGCGGGCGAGGTATCGCGGATGAGATCCGCTCCTACAGGTGCAACGTGTCATGCGTGCAGCATCCTTACAGGTGTGTCTCCACTTGCAGGAGCGCTTCTCAAGCGCGAGCGGGGTTCATGCGGGCGAGGTATCGCGGATGAGATCCGCTCCTACAGGGCTTGAGTCAGTCGGCCGGTTTTTCGATACGCTCGTCCCGGGTTGCCGCGAAGCGGTCCCAGGTCTTGAAGCGTTTGCGGACATACTCATGCAGCGACTCATAACCGTCGAAAAACAACTCGAATCCTTCGCTTGAATCTTCATCGAATTCACAATAGTCATTGGTGTATTCACGGCATATTTTTGGCCGGTCGTCATAGATGCCGCAACGGCCATCACTTAACAGGTGGTTGCAGGGATTATTGATCAGCAGGTACCAGCCCTCCTCGTCCTTATAGGCCTGCACATCCCTGTGCGACAGTTGCCAAAGCATATGATCGAAATCTTCCATCGCCCGCGGCGTCACCAGCTCTTCGGTAATGTAGGTGCAACACTTGGAATTCGTGCAGAAGCCGCACTTGTTCCCGGAAGTGATCTTCACGCCTACAGGGATATTTCTTACGATGGTCATGATCTTTTACTTGCTGCTGTTAACGATGTTTGCAGACTAACACGACAAATGCATGTCTTTCCATCGGCGCCTGAATGCCGTGCTATTCAGCAGAAAACTCGAAGCGGTCGAAAACGGGGCCGTTGAAAATCAGCCGTCCGGCACGCACATTGATATGCTTGTCCGCAATGTCGATTGAAAGCCGGCGGCCCTCTTCATAAATACCCTTGGCCGCAACCAGGGTCGCCGCACCCTGCTCATCATCTGCAGTAGTCACAAACAAGGCAGATGAACCCCGGCTCGGCGACTCACCGGGGAAATAACAATAAACGGCGCCCACCCCGCCCTTGATCAACATCACCCCGGCATCCATGGCACCCTGGCGGAAAACATGCACGGAGCGCAAAATGGCCAGCTGCAAATATTCCTCGCCGGGCTCGCCCTGGACAACGGCGAGCAGGTCACCGACGCGCACGTCACTGTCATCATTGTTGACCCAGGACAGGCGCATGCCATTTTCGCTGCTATCCAGCACCTGGCACTGGTAAGGTTTGACCATGGACGGACTTTTGCCACGTGCTGCCTGTCCAAGGACTTCCTTGAGGGAAGGCCGCACAAGAAAATCATGGATACTGCCGATCCCGCGCAGCAATTGTGCCCGGCGTGTTATGGCATGGCGCTTTTCAGCGCGCTGCTTCAACTTCTGGTCTTCTGGTGATAGCTGGCGCAACAACATGGCCTCGGGGCTTAACATGCGAACCTTGTCGGGCACCTGTTGCAGTTGTTCGCGCGCCGACTCGAGCACTTTGGTTATATCGAGGATATAGGGCTCTTCCACAACAGCCGATGGTTCAAGATCGATGCAGCTGACCGGCATCCTGTCTGACCCCAGATCTATCTGGTAGCGGCCCTTGCCATCGCCCGGCTGACATCTGCCGGGAATGATCCGGCAATGTTCCGCGTGCTGCGACAATACTTCGAACAGCACGCTGATCTCGCCCTCGGCCAGCCGGAAGGGATCCATCAACGCCGCGAGCATGCCGGTGTGATAGAGATCAGCCGTGCTGGCTGTTGCGGCAGAATGGTCCTCCCCCGCATCGTCGGGTTTGATATGCATCAGGCCATGGTGACGGGCAAGCCGGTACAACTGATGCAATTCAAGGTAGTAGCAGGGCTGGGTGGCACGATAAAAGCGAAAACAGTCAAGCAGCGTGTATACCAGGGTTTCAATCGAGCGGTTGACGGCCAGACCGAAGAGCTTGTCGAGCTTCCCGGAGGCCTGGCCTTTATGCAGGGTTATGACAACCAGCTTGTAACCGGCGGCGAGGCTCAGCAACAGGCGCTCGACGCCTTCGATTGCCTGCTCGCGCCGTTCGATTGAAAGTGACAACTGGCGCAGGTGCACAGGATCAAGGGTTACGAACAAACCCTGCACCGTCACGTGAAATGCCTCCAGCGAGTCAAACCGCGACTGTACATCCATCTTCTGCTCATTCAGGGCATCCAGCGCATTAAGCACCAGGCGAATGGTTTCGACCACATCCATCAGCGGCAGACCCGTGAGCCAGCCGCGCAATCGCTTGATGTTCCGCTCTACTCTCGGATCGGTAAAATCGTGTTGCCTGGGGACAGACAGATTCAGGGGTTCCATGCTATTGCATCCATCTGCAGCGTCTTACCACTGGCCCGAGCTGCGCAGCAGGTAGTTGCCGTCAGCCTGTACGCTGGTTGTACTTTCCAGCAACAATAAAGTGTCCCTGCTGACACTGGCGTCCGGCGAGAGTGACAGCTCGATCCTGTATTTACCCCCGGGTGCAATGGCGATTTCTCCAAAAACCTTAAAGTCTGCCTCATTTTCGATAACACCGACAAGCTCGCTCCCGACACGCTGCAAGTCCATAACCGTGTCCCCGAACACCATTTCGACAGGCGACAGCAAGGCCGCACTTTTCCAGACCGCCTTGCCATCAAGGTCGGAAGGAAAACCATCGCTCATTGACACTGTTTCGACCAGTAAATTTATTTCTCCACTGGCCCTGACAGGCAGCGGTGAATATTGATTGATGATGTCGTCCGCCAGTAAATGTAAATCAATATCATGGCCATAGGCCTTGCCAGCAAAGGTTACACCGGCATTGGCCCGACCAGGCCCGCCAGGTGATGAAAACTCAAATTGATATTCAACCCGTCCGGTCAACAGGGCCAGCGGCTGGAAGCGCCACTGCGCTGAACCCGGGGAGATACCCTGGTAGCTGATGCGGCCCGCCTGGCCGTTAAAAACCGACCCGGATAACGCGGACAGCGACAGCCCCGGAACCTGACTCTCGATGTAATCCCCGCCCTGTTCGGCAGGCAAGGTAAAAACAAGGATCAGGAAATAGGCAACAACACCGAGCGCAAGGAGGAAACCCGCACGCTTCACTGTTGCACAGCCTGCAACGTCAGGCGGACATTCACCTTGCCTGCTGCCTCGCTCCTTTCCATGCTGACGCTATCCGGGTTGATGCCATGATTGCTACCCAGCAGCGCCAGCCAGCTGACAAAACGGTCAAACGACGCGTCCTCAAGCCAGACTCGCACCCCGCTGCTGCCCTCCGGCTCGATGCGTTTCAGGGAATCGGCCAGTCCCCCGGCACGTGCCGTACTGTCTGTCACGGCCAGCAACGAGCGTTCGCCCAGGCCCTTATCGCCAGCCGGGCTTGCGCGTTTCAACTGCAACACCCTGGCGGCACTTTCCTGCATCCAGCTTGCCGTTGCGCGTTGTTCGGTTACGCTACGTTTTATGCGGTCATAACCGGAATGCGCCGGCTGCCACACCAGTACATACAAGAGCAGCACGCTCAGGACAATGACAGCCGCCAGCACCAGCAGGCGTTCACGCGATTCCAGCCCCTCAAACCACTGTTTCATGTTTCCACCCCGGTGATACGCAGGCGGCTTTTGATACGCTGGTCGGACCCGGTGGTGGCAGACTGGATGTCAACGGACAGGGTGCCGTTCTTCGTCAGCGCCTGCTTGAGCCGGTCAAGCAACTGCAGGCTGTCGACGTTCAGGTCGAGGTCAAGCCGACCGCCACGGTAATTTGCCCCGCTTATCTCCACACCCTCGACATCCTTGATTACCACGCCGGCCTGTCCCAGCAGGTTCAGGAAACGGCTCTCACTGCTCGATCCCTGCTGCAACTCGTCCAGTTTCTGCTGCATCTGCGCACGCGGATTCACCAGGCGCCTGGTTTCAGGAAGTGCCTTTCTGAAGGTTTCCTCTATTTGCATTTTCAGCTGGTCGCTTTGCTGGCTGAGACGGTAGTAATCGACAGCCTTGACGGCATTACTGATGAGTATGCCCGCCAGCAGCAACGCGGCAGTTGCCCTCCACGGGTAAAGCACACGGTTCCATTCACCCGCATGGCTAAACTCACCCTGCAGCAGGTTGATGGCCTTGATGTCCAGTCCTTGCGCCAGCACGCCAAGCGGATCCCGCGCGTAGTGCTCGAGGTGGAGATGGCCAGGGTAATTGCCGTTATCCGGCAGTACAGCATCCTGCTCCAGATACAAGTTTATAACAGCCGTTACAGCCGCATCGTCCGGGCTATTGGACGTCAGCACGGCATCCAGATTCTCGGCATCGACCGCGTAGCCTGAATGCTCGCTGTTACGCACCACGGCCATGTCGTGATCGATCAATACACTGATCGCGCCTGCAGAGAATGGCAGCGCCAGTTGCTCGGGCAGCACCTGCTGTACATCAAGACCGGATTCGGTAAGTGAACCCATGAGTGTGTGCAGGCGC
The DNA here is from genome assembly GCA_049667605.1 of Gammaproteobacteria bacterium. Classification (GTDB taxonomy): domain Bacteria; phylum Pseudomonadota; class Gammaproteobacteria; order UBA9214; family UBA9214; genus UBA9214. Next base: position 3,914 of record JBATIF010000345.1, on the reverse strand, counting down.
TGTTTATTGGTAACGGCGACCTGCCACGTGCCGCTTACCAGCTCGGCGCCGAGTGCAAAATGCAGTTTCTCGACATCATCCGATAGCTGTTCTTCCAGCGCATACGGGACTGCCTGCAGCAATCTCTTGCGCCTGCGGCCGGGAATGTGCACGCTGGTCAGCAGGCAGTCGCTACCGGGCAACAGCACGATCACACGCAGACCGTTCGCCTCGGCCGCGGCATCCGCCAGTGTACCCGTGTGAATCACGCCACGCGCGACACCCGCGGCATCGAGATGCAGCCAGCTCCAGCGCCGGGCATCAAAGGGGTTCGCCCGCAACAACAACATGTTACGCATCTGTGGATCCCGGTTTGATCATTGAATTTCCTGCATTATCGTACCAGAAAACATCCCGGACAATTGGACCGGGTTCTCAAAAGACCAGCACTCCCTCAAACCGATAACAGCGGGTAGCGGAACAACACAGCGAGGCTGGCCGGGTTTCTTTGTTAGCCCCGGAAGCACACGAAAAAGATTCTTTTATGGTTTTTATCTTCCGCGTGTTTCCGTGTGCTTCCGTGGCCAAATTTTTTGTCTTTTTTCAGGCCCGGGCAGTCCCGGCTCCCATTCGGAAATAAATAACCCGCATCATGGCATGAGCCGCGCCCGGGTGCGGATACGGGCAATCACCCGGCTTGTCCCGTCCTCACGCTGCAATATACTCTCCAGGCGGGCACGGCCAGCGCCGACCACCACGTCGATTTGTACGTTGAACCAGTTGCTACTTGTCCCGAGGGGGAGCGCAACTTCGAGGCCGGCCATGGCATCCTCGGCCATAAATGCCGCCTTGTCGGGGTAGCCCTCCTCACCGCGGCCCTCTATCAGGGATTCCACATCCGCCTCACTGAAGGCCTCGTTCAGTGCGCGCAGGATTTCCGCTGAGGCCGTGTTGACGTTGATATCGGTAGCTACCGGCAACGCCGTTACATGCGGCTGCAGCGCGGCCACCACCTCGGCGCTGAAACCCTTCACCAGTGCCAGCTCACTGACACTGCTCAAGGGACGGTTGGCCGCGCGATACGGGGGATTGTTCAGCAGGTAGGTGTCATCTTCGGCCCCGTCCGGATAGCGTGCGTCAATATCCGGGTCGATCCAGTCGAGCAGCGCGTTTGTCAGCACGGGGTCCAGTCCCAGCAGCACCAGCAGGCGGGTGAAATAGTCCTTGTCCGCTTGGCTCGGTGCGCCTTGTTTGCCAACCAGGTTGTTGATGTTGAAACGCCCCTGCAGGTCACTGATACGGCCATCCACAAAGCCTCCCTCCACGGAAATCGGCGGCAATGCGAACGCCCAGTCCTCTTCCAGCGTATCGATATCGGAATCTTCAGCATCACGGTCCATAATCACACGGGCCCAGCTTTCCGCGGCCAGTGCATAGGCATAGGCCTGCTCCCCATGTAACAGGTTAGCGGTGCGCCGCACATCGACATGCTGACGCGTCGCCATGGCAACTGCCGCCACGGTGGCCAGGCTAACGACCAGCAGCGCGGTAATCAGGGCGACACCACGCTGTGCGCCGGCCGTCGGGAAACCTGTCCGGCGGACTGGATACACGCCTCTCATAGCGGCAATTGAAACAGCCACACCAGCAGGCCGTAGTGTTCATGCTCGATGGTCACCTCGACGGCCGCCGGCAACACCGCCGGCGCCGCTGCGGCTTCATTCGTACCGGTATCCTCCAGCTGTGCCGGCCACTGTTCCTTCCAATCGTCTTCGGCAAGCAGGTAACGGATTTGCAAATATTCGATATTGTCCAGCAGCAACTGTTCCACCGGCTGGCTGTCCTGGGCACGATCCAGCACCTGCCAGACGTAGCGCCGCAGTTGCCGTTCCTCCCAGGCGTAGGCCACCCGCTGCAGCGCGCTGCGTGGACGCCCCAGTGGATTGCTCCAGCCGCCACGGGTGAACTCCAGGGCCTGGTCACCGGCCAGGGCCGGCTGTTCATCACCAAAACCGTCGCGCACCGGGCGCGCCACCACCTGCTCGATATCCCGCTGCATGACCAGGTAGGCCTTCTGCAGCGCAGCCAGGCGTTCGGCCTCGGCCTCGGTGCGGAATTGCTGCTCGAGCACCGCGGCCAGACCGCCATAGGACATCACCGCCAGCAGGCTGAAAATCGCCAGCGCGACCAGCATCTCCAGCAGGGTAAACCCGCGCACGCCGGACCTTGTGGCTGGCTGCTTCATCAATCAGGTTGCCTGAGAAAACCGCTCAATACCGTGACCGGGTCTTCGTCATCGTCATCAAGCGCGCGCACTTCGACGTCAATGCGACGCAATTGTTCTTCCTCGGTCTGGGAGATAATGGCCAGCCATTGCCACTCCTGCCGGCCCATCTTCAGTGTGCCCTTGCGTTCGCCCACCTTGGGCCACTGATTCTCCAGCTGGTGCTGCACCAGTACATCGCGTGCCACCCAGGCGGTCATGGTGCGGTCACGCAGGTAGGTCTGGTTATCGGTGTAGTCAGCCGCCGCCTTGATCACGGCACCCATGGCCAGCGCCAGCACGGCGAGTGCAACCATGATCTCGAGCAGGGTAAAGCCCCGCGTGCTGCGCCGCTTCACAAGGTCTCCTCCGTGTCCCAGACCAGTTCACCCAGCAACGAAGCCGTCAGGTAATAGCGGGCCTCGCTCAAGGCGGCATACAGGCTCAGCGTAAAGGGCGTCATCTCGCCGCTGGAGAGGATATAGACCTGCGGGACAAGACTATCGTCCTCGTCCTCTTCTTCAGCGTCGCGAGCACCAAGAAGTGGCAGTTCGCCTTCAACCTCAAGGCGCAGCTCGATACCTGCAGGGAGAGTGTGTGACTTGAGCAGGACATCGTCCTGCGGTGCTTCCCAGCCTGCGTTACCCAGTACCAGGAAGGTGTAGCCGTCATCGGTGAAATGCATGCCCAGTTCTTCACCCCGGATAATCGCCTCATCGCTGGCCATGTCCAGCAATGTCACCAGGCGGCGGGTTTCCTGCTCCATCAGCTCGGCCACATCATCACCTCCGAGCGATAACACGGCAAAGGTAAAGATAATACCGATCAGGACAATGACGACCATCAACTCGATCAGTGTGAAACCGGCAGACCGCCTGGGTGATGCGGCATGCACATCTGACATGGTTAATTACCATCCATAAATGACGAAATTTCTCTCGCCAGGATGCGAAGATCGCCAGGTTACAAGCCAGTACAAAATCAAGTATTAGTGATTTTTTCCTGGCATCTTTGCCATCTTTGCGTCTTGGCGATATTTATCATGCTGGAAAAAATACCAGCCGGGCTATTGCAGGTTCCAGTTGGCAATATCGTCTTCGCTGGGCACCTGGTCGGGGCCAAGCGAGTAGACATCGATGTCGCCGTGCACACCCGGGCTCAGATACTGGTAGGGTTGTTTCCACGGGTCCAGCGGCAGGCGATCCACATAACCACCGGACTGCCAGTTGGCCGGTTCTGGTGAGCCGGGCTTTTCGACCAGTGCCTCGAGGCCCTGGTCGGTGTTCGGGTAGACGTAGTTATCCATCTTGTACATCTTCAATGCCCCTTCCAGCGCCTGGATGTCGAGGCTCGCCTTGGTCTTGCGCGCCTGGTCGGGACGGTCCATTACCCTGGGCACGAGAATGGCCGCGAGGATACCGAGGATCACCACCACGACCATCACTTCAATCAGGGTAAAGCCCTGCTGTCTGCACCGCTTGTTTTTCATCGTAGAAACCTGCCTGGTTGTGTAAGCCTGTCACCCGGATCACAGCGGGCGGACAGTAACATCATTCTAATGGGTTTTGGCCGGTAACGGCAGATTAAGACCGGAAATATAAGATGCCTGACATTGGGTGGGGCCGAATTCATTCGACCAATGAAGCTGGCCGAATGAATTCGGCCCTACAAC
>JBATIF010000344.1:0-1881 GCA_049667605.1 Gammaproteobacteria bacterium | reverse complement strand
GGGCAAGCTGCTTACCGGCACGGTTGTGATCAGTGCTGTCTGGGCGGGACTGGCGGCGAATATTGCAGACGACGGCGCTTACCTGCCCGGGGCCTATCAGGCCTTCGAGGTTCTGCGTTACATCGCCTGGTACGTGTTTCTCCTCAAGCTGTTTGATCCGGCGGCCGTGCGCGGCAGCGGATACCGCAAATTTATACGCCAGGCGTTGCCACTCAGTGTGGGTTTGGCCTGCCTGCTGCTTGCCAATGAATTATTTGCCCTGTCGGACCAGCCTGCACTGGGTATCACGGGGCATGTTTTGCTTGCCCTTGTCGGCCTGGCGATCATCGAGCAACTGTACCGCAATACTGCCGAGCGGCATCGCGGGGCGATCAAGTATCTGTGCATCGCCGCGGGCGGGATTTTTGTGTTTGATTTTTACATGTACGCCGATGCGCTGTTGTTTCGCAGTATCGACCGGCAACTCTGGGAAGCGCGCGGCGCTGTCAATCTGGTGCTGGTGCCATTGCTGGCAATCGCCGCCGCGCGCAACAAGGACTGGTCGCTGAACATCTTTGTATCCCGCGATATTGTCCTCAATACCACCGCCATTCTCGGCGGCGGTCTGTACCTGCTGGTAATGGCCGGGGCAGGCTATTATTTGAGGGAATTCGGTGGCAGCTGGGGTCGGATCGGCCAGGTGGTGCTTTTCTCGCTGGCCGTGGTGTTGCTGGCGGCCGTGCTGACTTCGGGGCAGCTGCGGGCGCACTTGCGGATTTTCCTCGGCAAGCACTTTTACCGGAACCGGTACGACTACCGCCGCGAATGGCTCAGATTAACCGGGGAATTGAGCGACAAGTGGCAGGGTGATGCGCGTTTTGAAGCGGTGATCGAGGTGCTGGCTCACATTGTCGATGCCCGGGCCGGTATACTGTGGCTGCGCGACGACCAGTCACAGTATAAAAATGCCGCCGCGTGGCAAACTGAACGGCTTGATATCACAGAGCCCGCTAACACGCCGCTGATCAGCTTTTTCGAAGACAAGGGTTACGTGATCAATTTGAGGGAGCTCGAATCCCGCGCCGATGAGTACCAGGGGCTGGCGCTGCCCGAATGGCTGGCAGGCGTATCACGGCCCTGGCTGATTGTGCCGTTGTTCGGGCTGGAATCGCTGATCGGCTTCGTCCTCTTGTGCAACCCGCTGATTAAGCGGTCGATCAACTGGGAAGACCGGGATTTGCTGTTGACGGCGGCGAAACAGGTGTCCAGCCACCTGACCGTGCTGATGACATCCACTGCCCTGGCCGAGGCCAAACAGTTTGAAGTGTTCACCCGGCTGTCGGCCTATATGGTGCATGACCTGAAAAATATCGCCGCCGAGCTGGAGCTGGTCGCACGCAATGCCGAAACACACAAGGGCAACCCGGCGTTCATCGAGGATGCCCTGGAAACCGTGGACAATGCGGCCGGTGATATCAAAAGGTTGCTGGATCAGTTACGCAACAGGCGTGCCCTGACCGAGAAGACAATCATTGTTGATCTGTGCACCCTGGTGCAGGACGTGCTGCAGAGCAAGCAGGGCAAGTCTCCGCGGCCCCGTCTGGAAATGACGGCTGTTGAGTGTTTCGTGGCGGCCGAGAAAGGCCGGCTGGCCAACGTGTTGGGGCATTTGATCGACAATGCCCAACAGGCTACCGGGGAAGAAGGTGCTGTCAGGGTTACCCTGAGCAGCCCTGGCGCGATGCACGTTGTCGAAATAAAGGATACTGGCCATGGTATGGATGCCGATTTTATTCGCAACCGCCTGTTCAAGCCGTTTGATACCACGAAAGGTAACGCGGGATTGGGTATTGGCATGTACGAAAGCCGGGAGTTTGTGCGCCATCTCGGCGGAGACGTGCT
>JBATIF010000343.1:0-2370 GCA_049667605.1 Gammaproteobacteria bacterium | reverse complement strand
ACAATATGTAAATAACCTGTAGGAGCGCCTTGCAGGCGCGATTTTCCCGATTCCCCGTATAGCACCATCCCGGTGCATCCTTTGGTATGATGCTCTCCTCGTGGCCGGGGCCGCGATCAACCGGAGGAAAAAAATGAAATTAATTACGGCAATTATCAAACCCTTCAAGCTCGAGGATGTGCGCGAGGCCCTCAGTGAGATTGGTGTGAAGGGCATCACCGTGACAGAGGTGAAGGGCTTTGGACGTCAGAAGGGGCATACCGAGTTGTACCGCGGGGCCGAGTACGTGGTCGATTTTTTGCCCAAGGTCAAAATCGAAATTGGCATTGAGGCAAGCCAGGCCGACCAGGTCATCGATGCGATCAGCAAGGCCGCCAATACCGGCAAGATCGGCGATGGCAAGATCTTTGTAACGAACCTTGAGCAAACCATCCGTATCCGCACCGGTGAAACCGGGCCGCAGGCGCTTTAATAAAGTTTGTAATCAAAGTATCCAACAGGGGGAATAATCCATGATCCTTAGAAAACCAACAGTGGTGTCGGTGCTTCTTTTGAGCCTGTTTGCTGCCGGTTTGCCGTCACTGACAATGGCCGATGAACTCAGCAGCGGCGATACAGGGTGGATCCTGACGTCCACGGCGCTGGTGTTATTCATGACCATACCCGGCCTGGCGCTTTTTTACGCCGGACTGGTGCGCAGCAAGAATGTGCTGTCCGTACTGATGCAGTGTTTTGCCATCACCTGTATGGCATCCATTCTCTGGTTTGCCTATGGCTATAATCTTGCCTTCGGTGATGGCGGCAACCTGAACCAGTGGATGGGAGGCTTCGGCAACCTGTTCATGTCGAATATCGACCGGGCGAGTATGAGCGGCACCATTCCGGAAACCGTGTTTGCGATGTTCCAGATGACCTTTGCCATTATTACCCCGGCGCTGATCGTCGGCGGGTTTGCCGAGCGCATGAAATTCTCGGCGATGTTGCTGTTTTCCGCTCTCTGGCTGACCTTTGTCTATGCGCCGGTCTGTCACTGGGTCTGGGGCGGCGGCTGGCTTGCTGATATGGGTCTGCTGGATTTCGCCGGTGGTACAGTGGTACACATCAATGCCGGTATTGCGGCCATTGTTGCTGCTATCGTGCTTGGCAACCGCAAGGGCTTTGGCGAGGTGTCCATGGCACCGCACAACATGACCATGACCGTGGCCGGTGCTGCAATGCTGTGGGTCGGCTGGTTCGGCTTCAACGCCGGCAGTGCGCTGGCGGCCAATGGCGATGCCGGCATGGCAATGCTGGTCACGCACATCGGTGCGGCCTCCGGTTCACTGGCATGGATGTTCATGGAATGGGTGCGCCATGGCAAACCGAGTGTGCTGGGCATCGTCACCGGTATGGTCGCCGGTCTCGGCACGATTACACCGGCATCCGGTTACGTCGGCCCGCTGGGCGCACTGATTATCGGCCTGACGGCGGGTGTGGTCTGCTACATTGCGACTGCCTTTATCAAGCGCACGCTGAAGATCGATGATTCCCTTGACGTGTTCCCGGTGCACGGTGTCGGCGGCGTTCTCGGCACCATGCTGGCCGGCGTGTTTGTTGCCATCCTGGGCGGTGTCGGCCTGGCGGAAGGCGTGACCATGGCTGACCAGGTCTGGGTGCAGTTTGTCGGTGTCGCAGCCACGATCGTTTATTGCGGTATCTTGACCTGGGTCATTCTCAAGGTCGTTGATGTGATCGTTGGTCTGCGTGTCAGCAGCGATGAAGAGACCGAGGGTCTCGATATCGTGCTGCATGATGAGACGGGTTATAACCTGTAGTTTCAGGTTATTATCGGTATGAGGACGGGCGCTTCGGCGCCCGTTTTTTTTGGTTTTGCCTGACGGCTTTGTCTTTTACTTGTAGGAGCGCCTTGCAGGCGCGATTGTTTTTTGATGCGGGCTTTCGCGCCCGCCGGCGAGGTACTTTTCTTTGCTCCGCCAAAGAAAAGTACCCAAAAGAAAGGCGGCCCGAAGGCTTGCCCGCTGCGCGGGTTCCCTGCGCTTCTCGCGAAAACCGGCGCATGCGCAACTCGCGCATCTCGCACCGCGAGATGCACTCAAACACTCGCATGCTTCATCCGGTTTTCACTGCGATGCTCGGCTGCGCCTACGGGAGGGTAGGTCAACCCCCAATACTCACCGACCGGTGGGTTTATTTACCCCCCGTAGCACTCACCGAGTACTGCAATCAATTATCCTCAACTGCGTCGATGGGGGGTAGATCTACCCCTCCCGTAGCACTCACCGAGTACCGCAGCCAATCCGGGGAATAGCCGCGCGCCCTGTCTGAGTGAATCGAGCGTAGCGAGATACACGAGTTGTGCGCGGCCCCCGG
>JBATIF010000342.1:0-2572 GCA_049667605.1 Gammaproteobacteria bacterium | reverse complement strand
ATATCGTGCACCTCGGTGCTGCCATCGGCATGAATCACGGCGGGTCCGGGGCTGCCGGCACTGACGAAACAGAATTCTTGAGTCTCTGCGTTCAGCACGCCGTAGACCAGGGTAAAGTACAGGTGGGCCTTTGGATCCATGGGAAACAGGGTATTGAGTCTTTTTGCCAGCCGTGCCGGGTTGACAAGTTCATTGTCATCCGTTGCATCGCTGTTTTGGCACTGTGCAAACAACTGCGAGAGTTGATGACCCACGGCAACGGACAATAATGCCGACGGCACCCCGTGCCCGGAGACATCCAGCACAAGCAGGGCGACCCGTTGATCATCGAGCTTGAAGATGTTCAGCGCATCACCGCCGAGTTCATCACAGGGCTGGTAGTGCCAGGCAAACTCCACGCCCTCCACCAGCGGGGCCTCGTCCGGCAACAGGGCCTGTTGTACCCGGGCTGCCGCTTCCAGGCCACGCTGCATGCGCTCATTGGCGGCTTTAAGGGCTTCTGCGGCACGCTTGCGCGCCATTGCGTTTCCCACCCTTGCCAGCACCACCGGAAAATCCAGCGGCTTGGTAACGTAATCATTTGCGCCCAGTTTAAGGGCCGCGACGATGTCCGAACTTTCGTCCTTAGCCGTCGCCATGATGATGGGCAAATCCGTTTGCGAATGGGTTTCACGCAAGCGCGACAGTACTTCCATGCCATCGATATCCGGCATCATGATGTCCAGCAGGATCAGGTCGAACGAGCCGCCTGCAACGGCCTCCAGTGCCGCCGCACCACCATCGGCAGTTTCTACCTGGTATCCCTTGCGCAGCAGGCGGCGGGACAGCATGTCGCGGTTCATTTCGTTGTCGTCGACCACCAGCAAGCTGCCGCTGTATTCTTCCGTCACGATTGTTCTCCCATTCCGCTATGTCGACAAAAATGCATCGATCTTGCCCAGCAGGCGCTTCAGGTCCACCGGCTTGGTATCGTATTCATCACAACCCGCATCCAGCGCCTTTTGACGGTCACTGGACATGGCGTGGGCGGTCAGTGCGATGATGGGAATAGCCGCGGTTTCGGCATTCGCCTTCAATAGGCTCGCGGCGCTCCAGCCATCCAGAACCGGCAGGCTCATATCCAGCAGAATAAGGTCCGGCGCTTCTGACCCGGCCATGTCAACACCCTGTTGACCGTCAACGGCAATGATCACCTCGAAACCCTTGCGCGCGAGTCTGCGCGACAGCATGTCGCGGTTCATCTCGTTATCTTCAACCAGCAAAATCCTGGGCATTGTTCTGTTACCTTTGTTTCATTGTTTCAAAATAAAGCTTAAACAGCTTTGGGGGTACCCTGTCAGGTATCCGATTTTGCGACGACACTGTGCACCATGGCAAGCAGTTGCTGCTGGCTATAGGCGCCTTTTTCCAGCACCTGTTCCACTTTGCCACTGAGGATGCGCCGGTCGTCCGCGGTGAGATCCTTGGCGGTCACAACGATGACCGGGATATCCTTCCAGGCAGGATTGCCGCGCATTTCAATCCGGAAGTCAAAGCCGTCCATTACCGGCATCATCAGGTCGAGCAGGATCAAATCCGGCTTGATCTGCGACATTTGTTCGAGTGCTTCACGGCCGTTGCCGGCCTGCATGACATCCCAGTCTTCTTTCTCCAGGGTGCGCGCCATAATGTCGCGGGTTTTCTCATCGTCTTCCACCACCAGTACCGCGCAGACATCATCCGCGCAGTGATAGCGGCTCAGAATTTTGTGCAGCTTGTCCCGGTTCACCGGCTTGGTGAGGTAATCGGTAGCGCCGAGGGAGTATCCCTTGGTCTTGTCGTCCACCATGGTCACCATCACCACGGGTATATTCTGAAGATTCGGGTCAGCCTTCAGCGCGCGTAATACCGACCATCCATCCATATCAGGCATCATCACGTCCAGGGTGATCGCGGCCGGCTTAACTCTGTGGGCTATACGCAAGCCTTCCTCGCCACTGGCCGCGGTCATCACTTCAAAACCATCCTTTTTCAGGAAACGCTCAATGATTTCCCGCGCCTCCGCATCATCGTCGATCACCAGCACCATGCATCCGGGTGCAACCTTCAGCATCGCATCCAGTTCCGCCTGCGTCTTTACCGGGGCCGCCTTCGCAGGTGTTTGCGGCAACGAAGCGGCCGGGGCAATTGCCGGAATACGAATCGTGAAGGCAGACCCTTCGCCCGGCTGACTGCGAACCGTGATATCGCCGCCCATCATGCGGCAAAAACGCTTCGAAATAGCCAGTCCGAGACCGGTGCCGCCGTAGTCGCGCGTGGTCGATTCATCCGCCTGGGTAAATTCCTCGAACACCTGGCCAAGTTTGTCCGTACGGATACCGATGCCCGTGTCACTGATCGTAAACGACAACCAGTCCCCATCCCCTGATTTCGCCCGGCTTGCCTGCAGGGTGACAGTTCCCTCGTGGGTGAACTTGGCCGCATTGGACAGCAGGTTAAACAACGATTGCCTGAGCTTTGTCAGATCCTGGCGGGCCGCACCCAGGTACTCATCCCGTTCCAGCTTGAATTGATTGTTGTTTTTTTCCATGAG
>JBATIF010000341.1:0-3580 GCA_049667605.1 Gammaproteobacteria bacterium | reverse complement strand
ACTGAAGCTAAATGTAGTTGTTTTGTTCGGCAGCATCCTTGCGGGACTACTCTCGCTGGGTACCGGAAATGCGTGGTTCCTCGTTATCGTTGCAGTGCTGATGATAGTTAATATCGCTGCAAATCGCGATCTGCTGCGGGGGTTCTACCGGGCCCGGGGGATGATTTTTGCGTTCGCAGCCTCGGCCTACTACCTGCTGGTCTACCCCCTGATTGTCGGTGCGGGCGGTCTCGCCGGGTTGCTGAGCTACCGCAGGTACGCCGGGTTGCTGGAGGCTGCCGGCTGATGTTCTCGCCGCTGCGACATGCAGGCTCGATCCTCTGGAAACGGCGGCCCGTTCATCTGACCTTTTTCCTGACTCGCAAGTGCAATGCCCACTGCCCGTTCTGCTTTTACCTGAAGAGTCCGGATCATCCGCAGAGCGCGGCGCCGGAGCTGACTCTCGCCGAGATCGAACGCATCTCCCGGTCTCTGGGCAGGCTGTTGTGGCTCGCCTTCTCGGGCGGCGAGGTCTATCTGAGGAAGGACCTGGTTGAGATAAGCAAGGTGTTCTACGACCGAAACAGGCCCGCCGTCATGCTCTACCCGAGCAACGGCATGCTGCCCGATCTGATCCGGGATCAAACGGATCGGATTGCGGCGTACTGCCGCGACAGTATCGTTGTTGTCAAACTCTCGCTCGATGGTGTCGGTACTGACCATGACACGTTACGCAACACCCGCGGCAATTTCGACAAGACCATGCAGACCTATGCGCGTCTGCAGGGTCTCCTCGACGTCTACCCGAATTTCGAGCTCGGCTTCAATACAGTCCTCACCGCGCAGAATCAGGACAAGATCGAAGAGATCGTCGACTTTGTCGGTGGTCTGGACAAACGCATCACGCACACCATCTCGATGGTGCGCGGCAATCTGCTCGATAACGGCTACAAGCAGGTCGATCCGGAGAATTACCGCCGCGCGGCGGAAATACTGGCAACCCGCCTCAGGGAGCGGACCTCCGGCATTCACCGGTTCAGGGGGGCGCGTCTCAAGGCAGCGCAGGACGTACTGCAGCGCCGGTTTATTCACCAGACGCTGACCGGGCAGGACAGGTCATTGCCCTGTTACGCGGGGAAGCTGAACCTGGTGCTAACCGAATCGGGCGAGGTGTATCCCTGCGAGATCCTTCCACAGAGCCTCGGCAACGTGCGGGATCATGGCTACGACATCATGCGAGTGACCCGCGCCGAGAAGGCAGGGGACATCCTGCGCTCAATATCTGTCAGCAACCCGCACTGCCGGACCTGCACGCACGAATGCAACTACATCACGAATATCCTGTTCAATCCCGCGATATATCCTGCGTTGATGAAGGAGTATCTTCGGCAGTAGATTTAATGAAACGACCCGATTCACCAACGACGCGGCAATGAGAGCAAGTCGTCAGCCCGCCTTTTTGTCCAGTATATAGCTCAGGATGAGTAGCGTCGGAGGCCAGTGGCCAACGTAAATGCCCCAGCGCTCGCGATGCGCTTCCTCCATGACCGCGCGAAGAGCGGGGTCGGAGACTTCGGACATGACTTCATTCCCGATCTCCGGGGCAATGAACCACGCCATCCAGGAGAGGGGGATGGAGGCAAGGCCGAACCAGAACAACACTTGAGATAGTTTCTTCACGATTATGCTCCCTGTAGACGGTAACCGGCGGACGCCCGTTTCGAATCTCCGAGCATAATACCATATCGGGGATTAACTCAAGCATGAGTGGAAACGTGGTAACACCCGTCACATCATGCCCACTATAAGGCTTGCGACAATGACCCCGGTCGACGGTAGCAGGATACGCCCGGGATTCGGTTGTGACCGCCATAGAAAAACAATCGCGGCCAGGCCGGTCACTGCAAAGACCGCAAGGGTCAGGAGACGGGTTTCACCCAGACCGATGCCGATACCGGTACTGACAAGAAACACAACTGCAAGCCAGCGTGCAGCCTGAGCGGTGCGCAGAGCACCGTAACGCACTGCAAAGGAGTGTTTTCCGGCGGCACGATCGGTTTCGATCTGGGGAGGTTGATGGGACAACAGCAGCGCCATCGCCAGCGCAGCGAAGGCCAGTGCTCCCAGACCGGTCGCGGGCTGCAGCTGGAGACCTGCCAGCAGCCACAGGCACCCGAATACGCCGGGGCCATAACACAGACCTGTGACCCATTCCCCCAGAAAGGTGTACGACAACGGCCGCGGTCCTGCGTTGTAGAGATAGCCGAGCACAACCATGGGAGCAGCGATCAACAGTATCCAGAGCTTGTCGGACCAGGCCAGCAAACCAACACCCAGCACGGTTCCGGCCAGCGCACTGATTAGCCCATGCAGTGAGGCAATACGGGTGTCTTCGCCATGTACCCTGACCCAGGAGTCGTGCTTTTCAACGTCCGCACCCAGGCGCCAGTCGCTGACGTCATTGAGGAGGTTGATCGCATGCTGTAGCAGGACCACAGCGAATGTGCCCGGTAACAGGCCCGCAAGCCAGAGCGGGGCATCACCTGCGATCAACAATACCCCGAAGCCGGGCAGCACCGATACCAGGTAGATGGGGGGGTTAAGTGCCTTCCACCACCCCGCTTGCCGTTCCATGTTTATGAAATCCTGCAAACGAGGCAGCGCTTATTGTTCAGGCAGACGCAGAGACTATTTCCCCGGAGCGGAAATCACTTAAAGCGGCTGTAAACCACTGCGCATGTTCGTGCTCGGAATCAATCACCTTCTGGTATACCGCTGCCGCCCTGGTATTACCTTCGGCCAGAGCCTGGTCACGGAAACGCGGGTAGATGTCCATGTACTCGCGTTCTTCCACCCGGATGGCAACGCTCAGCGCCTTTTCGACCACGCCGTCCGGATTCATCGCGATCAGCTCATCGCAGTTGGCACGAATGGTATTGAGTGCATCGATCGCGCGCTGGGTGTCCTCACCACGTTCTGGTACACCGATGTCTTCATACAGGGAGCGCAGCCACACGGCATGCAGCTTTTCCTCACCGGCAACCTTGCGGAACAACGTGGCCAGCCGGGGATAACCTGCCTGTTTGGCCCAGCGGGCAAATTCCGGATACATGATCTGGTTCTCGTATTCTTCCACGTCAACGAATGATTCCGCAGTTTTTTCCGATTGCCCGGACTGTTGAGCTGCTGCGAAGCACTGAAAGATCATCTCTTCGGTAATTTCCTGTGTTTCCATAGTCATCCCTCCCGATGGAATTGATTGCTGAATTGTTGCCCGACACAACCAGGCTCGGGCCTGATGATGACTGCCAAGATCGCAAATTATCCTATTGCAATCCGGCCAAAAAGAAAACAATTTATTTGAGGGGTGTCAGGGAAGGACTGTGCGCTTCTATTAGCCTGGTTCAAGCCTCAATGTATGGCTCTATCCTGATTGAGTGGGTAAATCAATCAATTTAGACAAGATGCACTCCATTCTGATGGCAAGGTTCTTGGCCGAATGAATTCGGCCCTACTGCAGGGCCGAATTCATTCGGCCAGCAGTGTTTCCCAATCAGCCCGGTAGGGTCGAAATTCATTCGACCAGCAGTGTTTCCCAATC
>JBATIF010000340.1:0-6962 GCA_049667605.1 Gammaproteobacteria bacterium | reverse complement strand
AGTTGACTAGATATCGAGGTTGGAAACCGACAGGGCGTTCTTCTCGATGAAGTCCCGGCGGGGTTCGACCTGGTCACCCATCAGCGTGGTGAAGATGTCATCCGAGCCGACGGCGTCCTCGATCTGAACCTGCAACAGTCGCCGGTTGGCCGCATCCAGGGTCGTTTCCCAGAGCTGTTCCGGGTTCATCTCGCCGAGGCCCTTGTAACGCTGGATGTGCTGGCCGCGCTTGGCCTCGTCCATCAGCCAGTTGAGCGCATGCTTGAAGGTGCTGACATCCTCGCGCCGGTCACCGCGCTGGATATAGGCGCCGGTGCTCAGCAGGCCGTCGAGTTTTTTGCCCAGGGCAGCCATGCGCTCGTACTCGGCACTGGCAAAGAAATCCTGATCGATGGCTTGTTCCAGGGAGACAATGCCATGCGTCCACTTGCTGATCGTTGCACTGAATCCCTGGCCCTCGGCGCTAGGGGCAAGCGCCGTCTGGTGACGCTGGCCATTGATCAGGCCGGCGTTCATACGCGCCTCCAGTTGCTTGAACCAGTCCGTCATGGCGGCGCTGTCCTGCAGCTCCGCCTCGTCGGGAATCGGCATATAGATCATCTTCTCCAGCATGTCCGGGTCATAGCGCCGCGAGAGCCGGCGAATCGAGGCCATAACCATCATGTATTCGTTTGCCAGGCTTTCCAGCGCCGTGCCGCTCAGTGGCGGCGCCTCCGGGTTCACATACAGCTGTGACTTGTCGATGGCCGACGACAGGAGCAAGGCATTTAACGCAGCATCATCCTTAACATATTGTTCTTGCTTGCCTTTTTTGATTTTATAAAGCGGTGGCTGGGCAATATAGATATATCCGCGCTCGATCAGTTCCGGCATCTGGCGATAGAAAAAGGTCAGCAGCAGCGTACGGATGTGAGAACCGTCGACATCGGCGTCGGTCATGATAATGATGCGATGATAGCGCAGCTTGTCGGCATTGAATTCCTCGCGCCCGATACCGCAACCGAGTGCGGTAATCAGCGTGCCCACCTCGACCGACGAGAGCATCTTGTCAAAGCGCGCCTTCTCGACATTGAGGATCTTGCCCTTCAGCGGCAGGATCGCCTGGGTGCGACGGTCGCGTCCCTGCTTGGCGGAACCACCGGCGGAATCACCCTCGACCAGGAACAGTTCCGACAGGGCCGGGTCACGCTCCTGGCAGTCGGCCAGCTTGCCGGGCAAACCGGCAATATCGAGGGCACCCTTGCGGCGCGTCATTTCACGCGCCTTACGCGCCGCCTCGCGGGCACGCGCGGCATCGATGATCTTCGCGGTAATTGCCTTTGCCTCGGCCGGCTGCTCCAGCAGGTAGTTCTGGAATTGCTCGTTCACCAGCGATTCAACAATACCCTTGATCTCCGAGGAGACCAGCTTGTCCTTCGTCTGCGAGGAAAACTTCGGGTCCGGCACCTTCACGGACAGCACGGCCGTCAGGCCCTCGCGTGCATCGTCACCGGTGGCCGATACCTTGGCCTTGCGCATCAGGGCTTCCTTCTCCATGTAGGTGTTCAGCGTGCGCGTGAGGGCGCCGCGAAAACCCGCCAGGTGAGTGCCGCCATCGCGTTGCGGGATGTTATTGGTAAAGCAAAAGATGTTCTCCTGGTAGGAGTCATTCCACTGCATCGCCAGCTCGACGCCGACGTCGTCCTTGACGCTGCTGAAGTAAAACACGGTAGGATGCAACGGCGTCTTCTTGCGGTTCAGGTGTTCTACGAAGGCGCGAATGCCGCCCTCGTATTCAAAAATATCTTCCTTGTCGGTGCGCTCGTCGGTCAGCCGTATCCGCACGCCTGAATTCAAAAAAGATAGCTCTCTCAAGCGCTTGACAAGGATATCGTAATGGTACTCAGTGTCGGCAAAAATCACCGGGCTGGGCAGAAAACGGATCTCGGTGCCGGTACGCGTCGTCTCCCCGGAAGACTCCAGTGGCGCGACCGGCACACCCAGCCTGAATTCCATGGTGTAGATCAGGCCTTCGCGGTAAATGGTCAGGCGCAGGCTTTCAGAAAGCGCATTGACCACGGACACGCCGACCCCGTGCAAACCGCCGGAAACCTTGTAGGAATTGTCATCAAACTTGCCGCCGGCATGCAGCACCGTCATGATCACCTCGGCCGCCGAGATGCCCTCTTCCGAGTGCATATCCACCGGGATACCGCGGCCATCATCACTGACCGTCACCGAATTATCGCTGTGCAATACCACCGATATTTCACTGCAATGGCCGGCCAGTGCCTCATCGATCGAATTGTCGACCACTTCAAATACCATGTGGTGCAGGCCGGTACCGTCATCAGTGTCCCCGATGTACATGCCCGGGCGTTTGCGCACCGCGTCCAGTCCTTTCAGAACCTTGATATTCGATGAGTCGTAGGTGTTTTTCTCTGCCATCTTCGCGCCCTGTGATTAAGCCCGCCATTATACCTTATCGCGCCGTCTGAATGTGGCCATGTTCCACGTGAAACCTGCTTGCCTTTTGCCAGTCACCGGCATCAATCAGGGCGGCATCGATGGCCGTTACAAACACCTGGCTATTCAGTTCCCGCAGCGCAGCGAGGATACGTGACCGATGCCCGCCATCCAGTTCACTGGACAGGTCATCGAGCAAAAAGGCCCCCGTGGGAACATCGCGCTCATGCTGCAGCTTTACCTGGGCCAGGAGGAAACCAACAGTCACGGCCTTCTGCTGGCCACGGGAACAATGGGCGGAAACGCTGTGGCCATCTAGCATCAGGCTAAAATCGGCGCGATGAGGACCATAGCGGGTATAGCCCCGGACCCGGTCTTGCTCAAGGGCCTTTTGCAGCAACCCGGACAGGTCGCTATCGACGGGCCAGCCCGGCTGGTAACGAAGCAACAACTCGCCGCTTGGCAGGAGGGATTCAATTTCTTCCCGTAAAAGTGGCTCCAGGGATTCAAAATAGCGCTGGCGAAAGTGATGCAGCTGTTCACCCGCCTCGAGCAGTTCCGCATTCCAGGCGTGGATCGCAGCCGCCGTATGCTGTGCGCGCAGTGCGGCATTGCGTTGACGCAAAGCACGATTATAGCGCTGCCAGGTCTCCCGGTAGAGACGTTCCACGTGAAACAACGCCCAGTCCAGAGCCTGGCGCCGGTAGCGTGGACCGCCATTTAGAATCGTCGGCGTATCGGCACTAAACACCTGTACCGGAAAATGCCCCGCCAGGTCTGACAAGCGCTTGATGGGTTTTCCATCGAGATGCACCTGCAGACCTGCCGCGCGTCGCTCGATGCCGATCGGCTGGGTCCGGTCCTGCGCCTGGCCTACCCGCCCGACCAGTCGGTAGCTCGATTCGCCATAACGGATCGCCTGCTCGGATATGGCGGTCCTGAAGGAGCGCACCCGCCCAAGGCAATAAATCGATTCCAGCAGGCTGGTCTTGCCGGCGGTATTTTCCCCGGTGATCAAGTTAAGGCCTGGGGAAAAATCGAGCTGGGCGTGGTGGATATTTCGAAAGTTGTTTATTTCAAGTGACAGCAGGGACATGGCCTTGGTCGGCATTGCCGGGGTAGTGCTGCTGTCGGGTGGGCCGCGACGCGCGTGAGTCACTAAAGTCGCATGGGCATGACCACGTAGCGGCAATCCTGGCCACCCGGGTCGTTCATCAGGGCACTACTGTTGGCATCGCTCATTTGCAACTCAACATCCTCGGTCGCAATGACATTGAGCACGTCGAGCAGGTAGGTCACATTAAAACCTACGACAATGGATTCACCATCGTAACGTGCCTCTATTTCCTCGACTGCTTCCTCTTGTTCTGGGTTATGTGCTTGAATTTGAATGTTATTTTTTGAAACATCGAGGCGGATGCCGCGGTATTTTTCATTCGACAGGATCGAAGTGCGCGTCAGTGCCTGGCGTAACTGGTCACGGTTTATCAATACGCGCTTGTCCGTCGATTTCGGAATAACCCGGGTGTAATCTGGAAAGCGTCCGTCAATCAGTTTGGAGGTAAAACGCAATTCACCGGTGGTAATACGGATATGGTTGTCACCGATTTCGATTTGCAGGGTGCTGTCGTTCTCATCCAGCAGTCGATGTAATTCCTGCACGCCCTTGCGCGGCACGATCACCTGGGGACCGCTGTTGTCGGCGACATCCATTGCCAGTTCACACATCGCCAGCCGGTGACCGTCAGTCGCCACCGCGCGCAACACACCATCGGCGGCTTCCAGCATCAGTCCGTTCAGGTAATAACGCACATCCTGTTGCGCCATGGCAAAGGCGGTACGTTCGATCAGGCCATGCAGATCTTTTTCAACAATGGAAAACTTACGTGCGCTTTTAATCCGGTCAACAACGGGAAACTCATCGGCCGGTAGCGTCGACAGGGTAAAGCGGCTCTTTCCCGAGGTGATATAGCAGCGATCTTTTTTCAGGGAAATATCAATCTGTGCCTCTTCCGGCAGGGTGCGGCAGATATCCAGCAGTTTACGCGCCGGCAAGGTAATGTCGCCGGTTTCTGCAACCGCGACAGCAACCTGTGCCTGTAATTCAACCTCCAGGTCCGTGGCGGTCAACCTGATATTTTTCTTCGTAGTTGTCAGCAGGACATTACCCAGCACAGGCAGTGTTTGACGTCGTTCAACGACACCAATGACCTGTTGAAGGGGTTTTAAAAAAGCTTCTCTTTGAATACTGAATTTCATAATGATAAATAATAATATCAAGTTATATATGTTTTATAGTAGTGTTTACTAGTCCGGCAAAAATCTGTGTACAAGCCTATAATACCCCTGTATTCATAGCACGATATGAAATGACAGTTTATGTTTAATTGCTTCAGGACCTGTGTGCGGGCTGTGGATAAAAAAGGATAACTTTGTGTTTGTAAAACTATCCACAACTTGTCCACATCATGTTGTCAAGGTTCTTAACAGGTTGTTGTAATCCTGGTTCATGCGCGCATCGCTTTCACGCAACTCGGCGATCCTGCGGCAGGCATGTAACACCGTGGTGTGATCGCGCCCGCCAAAGGCATCGCCGATCTCCGGCAAACTGTGCGTGGTTAATTCCTTGGCAAGTGCCATGGCCACCTGGCGCGGGCGCGCAATCGTGCGTGTGCGGCGCGGCGACATCAGGTCGGCAATACGAATCTTGTAATACTCAACGACCACCTTCTGGATGTTGCTGATGGTGACCAGCTTGTCCTGTAGTGCGAGCAGGTCACGCAAGGCTTCCCTGGCAACATCCAGGGAAATCGGCTGGCCGGTGAAGCGGGCGCTCGCCATAACGCGCCGCAGGGCGCCTTCCAGCTCGCGAATGTTGGACTGGATCCGCTTGGCGATGAAAAAGGCCACCTCGGAGGGTAAATCAACACCAGCCTGCTCGGCCTTGCTCATGAGGATGGCGACCCGGGTTTCCAGCTCGGCCGGTTCAATGGCCGCAGTCAGTCCCCAGCCAAAGCGCGATTTGAGGCGCTCCTCGAGGCCGTTCACTTCCTTGGGATAGCGGTCACAGGTCAGGATCACCTGTTGCTGACTTTCAAGTAAGGCATTGAAAGTATGAAAGAATTCTTCCTGAGAGCGTTCCTTGCCGGCAAAAAACTGGATGTCATCGATGAGCAGTGCATCGACGGTGCGGTAGAAGCGTTTGAATTCATTGATGGTGTTGTGCTGCAGGGCCTGCACCATGTCGGCGACGAAGCGTTCGGAATGCAGGTAGACGACGCGGGCAGACGGGTTGTTTTGCACAATCAGGTTGCCCACCGCATGCATCAGGTGGGTTTTGCCCAGCCCGACACCACCGTAGATGAACAGCGGGTTATAGGCGCCGCCGGGGTTCTCGCCGACCTGCATGGAGGCGGCGCGCGCCAGCTGGTTGGACTTGCCGGCGACAAAGCTGTCGAAGGTGAATTCCGGGTTGAGACTGCTCTTGTGGTGCACCGCGGGCGCGCGGGCGCGTATATCGGGCTGCTGATTCACGGGGGCCGGAATTTTATGGGTGCTGCCGATATCGAGTTGCACCCGGGTATGGCTGTCGGGCCCGATCTGTTGCAGGGTCTCGGAAATGGTTTTGAAATGATGCTTGCGAACCCAGTCGAGGACAAACTGGTTCGGTGCCAGCAGGCGCAGATCCTCGCCGGACTCTATGGCATGTAGCGGGCGTATCCAGGTGTTGAATTGTTGCTCCGGCAGCTCGTTTTCCAGACGAACAAGGCACTTTTGCCAGAGCGTCACATCCACCTGTCATCCCCCCTTGTTTTTTATCTGACCAACTCAACCAAGGTGGGGGATTCTATACCTCTCGAATAAAGTTATCCACACCCTCTGCCAAGTCATTGAGTGTATATACCAGTTGACAGTACAGCATTGAAAACAGTACTCTTTGCGCCCTTTTCTGCTCAGGCAGGAAGTGAATTTAACCGTGTAACCACAGTGAAGTAACGTGCCATGAAAAGAACATATCAACCCAGCAACCTGAAGCGCAAGCGCGCCCACGGCTTTCGAGCCCGCATGGCAACGAAGAATGGTCGCCGTGTCATTAACGCGCGTCGTGCCAAGGGCCGTGCCTCGCTGACCGTCTGATTTCCCTTGTGTCCCGGTTCAACGCGTTTCCCACGGCGGGTACGCCTGACGGAAGCGCATGACTACGGGCAGGTTTTCAAGCTAGGCAAGTATCGGTTGAGCAATCGCTGGTTTACCTTGTTGGCAAACACCAGCCCGGTTGACCGGCCCCGCCTCGGACTGGCAATTTCACGCAAGGTAGCCCGCAACGCGGTCGCCCGGAACCGCATCAAGCGGGTTGTACGTGAAAGTTTCCGCCACTGGCAGGCGCGCCTGGATACGCTGGATATCGTGATACTGGGTCGTGCCGGTGTCAGCACTCAACCCAACCATGTGCTCGATGCAGCCATGGAAAAACTCTGGACACAGTTGATCGAAAAATGCGCTGGTTCATCCTCCAA
>JBATIF010000339.1:0-3734 GCA_049667605.1 Gammaproteobacteria bacterium | reverse complement strand
CACAACGTCGCGCATGGTTATGGCAAGACCGCCACCTTCATGCCGAAGCCGATTGTCGGTGACAACGGCAGTGGTATGCATGTTCACATGTCACTGGCAAAGGATGGCAAGAATCTGTTCAACGGTAACAAGTACGGTGGTCTTTCCCAGCAGGCCCTGTATTACATCGGCGGCATTTTCAAGCATGCCAGGGCACTGAACGCCTTTACCAATGCCAGCACCAACAGTTACAAGCGCCTGGTGCCTGGTTTCGAAGCGCCGACATTCCTCGCCTACTCGGCGCGTAATCGTTCTGCATCGGTGCGTATCCCGTTTGAGTCCAACCCGAAGGGTCGCCGCATCGAAGTGCGTTTTCCGGATCCTACCGGCAACCCGTACCTGGCCTTTTCCGCTTTGCTCATGGCCGGACTTGACGGCATCAAGAACAAGCTCGACCCGGGTGCACCGATGGACAAGGACCTGTATGACCTGCCACCGGAGGAAGAAGCGAAGATTCCAACTGTCTGCTACTCGCTGGATCAGGCATTGGATGCGCTCGACAAGGATCGCAAGTTCCTGACTGCCGGTGGCGTGTTTACGGATGACATGATCGATGGTTATATCGAGCTGAAGATGGAAGAAGTCACGCGCCTGCGCATGACCACGCATCCGGTCGAGTTTGATATGTACTACAGCCTCTGATCGTCAATTGTAAATGTTTGTAAAAGAAGCGCCCCGCCAGGGGCGTTTTTTTGCCCGCAGCAATGTCACAAAAGGCAGGATGAGAGGCCCCGCTGGCGGATTTTTTCCGCAAAACCCTTGTCGAACTTGATGTGGATCCAGAGTGTTTTCTCTGGCTTGTTGCAGCCTCGGCGACAGGATCAACGGCCCTGGTCACCGATAACCTGTATTGCATCGGCGCTGTGGCACGGCTAAGGTGTTTATTATGAAGAAATTACTTGTATTGCTTGTACTGATCAGCTGCGCCGCCGCTGCAGAGATCTACAGATCTCAGGATGAAAAGGGTGAATGGACCTTTTCAGACAGGCCATCACCGAGTGCTGAGCGTATGAAGCTACCGCCTTTGTCGACTTATACCCCGACGGTAAAGTCATTGCCTCCTGATGTTGACCGGAAAGAGGCTGCGGCGAGTCCGTACAATGTCATGGTACTGGTCGAGCCGAAAAATGAATCAGTCATTCGCGATCAACAAGGGGAGGTAGGTATAAGTGTAGATCTGGATCCGCTGCTGAAAACCCGGCAAGGGCACAAAATCCAGTATTATCTTGACGACAAGCCACATGGCAAACCGAGCGAGAGCTCAAGGCACAGGCTTGAAATTATGGATCGAGGCACACATACGCTGGGTGCCAGTGTGCTCAATGCCGCAGGGGAGGTGCTGGTGAGCGCTACCCCCGTGACGATTTATATACAACGGATCTCGAAGCTTAACCCGAATGCCCCCGCCCCGAAAAACACGAAGCCTCCAAAGTCACCGAAACCGAAGTAACGCCCCTCGCCGATGGCAATACCGGCCAACCAGTCACTGGTATTTGCGCACCAAAATAGTGCATAATGGTTGACTCATGCCTTCACCTGGGTTCCACATGAAGCCATAGTGTATTTCTTATCTGCCTGATATTTATAGATAAGTGTATTTTTTTATACATAAGCTTGCGTTTATCTGGAGTCTGGTTTGGTTCTTGCATCACCACACGATATGTCTGGAGCTCTCATTCATCCCAACAAGTTCGCTGAACAAATAATCGAGCACCAGAGTACGGTGCTGCTGGTTTTCGACCTGCAACTGCGGCTGATTTTCATCAATAGTGCCGGCGAGATGATGTTTGCACACAGTTCACGACACCTGTGCGGGCGCTCCATACACGAGTTAATGACAAATTCTGAAGAGATGGTTGAGCTACTGGCCGCGGCAATTACATCTGAGCAGATCACTATTCAGCGCGGCTGCTTGCTGGAATTGCCTGATACAAATGACCTGCGGGTCAATTGCACGCTTACCCCGATGAGTGAATCCGGGGCTGTCAATCGTGTACTGGTGGAAATGCGCCAGATTGACCATCACCTGCGTATCGAACAGGAGGAGAGTCTGATCAATCAGCAAAAGGCTACGCACGCGCTGGTTCGCGGGCTGGCCCATGAAATCAAGAACCCGCTTGGCGGACTGCGTGGAGCGGCACAGCTGCTGGAGCGCAAAATCGATGATGAATCACTGCAGGAATACACGCATATTATTATCAGTGAGGCGGACCGTTTACATGCATTGATTGATCGCATGCTTGGTCCCAATACCATACCGCGACTGCAAGCCGTTAATGTTCACGAGATACTGCAACACGTACGTGACCTGGTACTGGTTGAATCAGGCGACGACCTGACCATCCGGCAGGATTACGACCCGAGTTTGCCCGATCTCAATGCTGACCGGGATTTACTGATCCAGGCATTGCTCAATATTGTCCGCAATGCCGTACAGGCTCTGAAAGGTAAAGGCACGATCAGGCTGCGTACCCGGGTCAAGCGTAATTTCAATATTGGATCAAACAAGCACCGACTGGTTGCAAGTATTGAAGTGATCGATAACGGCCCTGGTATCGACGAACTACTGCAGAAACAGGTTTTCTTCCCGATGATAACCGGGCGCAGTGATGGTACCGGGCTGGGGCTGTCCATTGCGCAGGCATTGATCAGCCGTCATCAGGGCCTGGTTGAATGCAGCAGTAAACCGGGTAAAACCGTATTCACAATTTTATTACCACTGGATAAGAATGAATGAACCATAGCAGCAAAATTTGTGTCATCGACGACGACCGTTCAATCCGTTTTGTTCTTGAAAAAGCCCTTGAGGGCGCCGGAATGCAGGTCTGCAGCTATGCATCTGCAGATAGCGCATTGTCAGCGATCAGCAAGCAGGAACCGGCAGTAATTCTTACCGATATCCGCATGCCGGGCATGGATGGCCTGGAGCTGCTGGAGCGGATTAATGCCAGCTTCCCGGAGTTGCCGGTCATTGTCATGACGGCGCACTCGGACCTCGATAGCGCCGTATCGGCCTACAAGGGCGGTGCCTTCGAGTACCTCCCCAAGCCGTTTGATGTAGATGCAGCCGTAGCTCTGGTTAACCGTGCGCTGGACGTGCGTGCGGAACAGCCGTCCGCAACCCCTGTTGCGGATGCCGGGCAGGGCGTACCTGAAATTTTCGGCAAGTCATCTGCGATGCAGGAAGTTTTTCGGGCAATCGGTCGCTTGTCGAAATCCAATGCAACGGTACTGATCAATGGTGAGTCCGGCACCGGCAAGGAGCTGGTTGCACTGGCGCTGCATCGACACAGCAGCCGTGCTGACAAACCGTTTGTCGCCCTCAACATGGCGGCCATCCCGCGCGATTTGCTGGAATCCGAATTGTTTGGCCATGAACGCGGTGCATTTACCGGCGCGCAGAATAGCCGCATTGGACGATTTGAACAGGCCAATGGCGGTACCCTGATGCTCGATGAAATCGGTGATATGCCCGCGGAACTGCAGACCCGTTTGCTGCGGGTATTGGCAGACGGTGTGTTCTACCCGGTTGGCGCACATACACCGAAGCAGGTCGATGTACGCATTATCGCTGCGACCCACCAGGACCTCGAACAGCGGGTGCGCAATGGTGAATTCCGGGAAGACCTGTTCCATCGCCTCAATGTTATCCGCATAAAAATCCCGTCCTTGCGTGAACGTGCGGATGACATTCC
>JBATIF010000338.1:0-2784 GCA_049667605.1 Gammaproteobacteria bacterium | reverse complement strand
GGACACGGAACCGTTTCCGGTCAGACAATTTATTTTTCCGTGTTTTTCCGTGTGCTTCCGTGGCCAATTGTACTCCATATATTGATGAAACTGCTTAAGTAAGCACCATTCGTGTCAGAGCACATTTAACTCTAATATAAGCAGTAAATGTGCTCTGACACCATTTAATTCTAATATAAGCAGTAAATGTGCTCTGACACCCTTAAATATCGTGACACAATTTGTTCAAAGTATGCCTGCAGGCAAGGGCGTAGCCTGTTTTTCTGTTGGTAAGGAAATGAAGCCATGAGCGAGTTGCAGACAGCCTGGCCTTCCCGAATCAGTTATCTTGCTGCGCTTCTGGGCGTGCTGGGTTGCTTCTGCAATGTGAATCTGGCGCTGGCCTCGGATGATCTGCTTGAACACGGCAGGTATGTATTTTATGCCGCAGGCTGTACTTCATGTCACACTCGTGATCAATTGATGGCCGGTGGACGGCCGGTTGTTACGCCGTTTGGGACATTCTATCCTCCCAATATCACGCCACAGAGAGAGTACGGTATCGGCGCATGGAACAAGGAAGATTTTGTGCGCGCCTTGCGTGAAGGCCTGGGCCCGCAAGGTAAACATTATTACCCTGCGTTTCCCTATCCTTCCTACACCAGGATGACGCGCGAGGACATGCTGGCCTTGTATGCCTATCTGATGGGTTTGCCGGAATCCTCCAGGGAAATCCGGCCGCATAATCTTTACTGGCCATTTTCCAACCGGCCATTGTTGTCGCTCTGGAAAGCCGGCTACTTCACGCCGGGAGAGTTTTCAGCGGACCCTGACAAGTCACCGCAATGGAACAGGGGAGCATATCTTGCCGAAGCCCTTGGTCATTGTGGTGAATGCCATACACCCCGTGACGACATGGGCGCATCGCGTCGCGACCGCTACCTGGCCGGCACTTGCGAGGGGCCTGACGCAAGACCGGTGCCCAATATCACGCCGGACAAAGAGACCGGCATCGGCAAATGGTCACTCAAGCAGCTGGAAACATTCCTGGGTACGGGAAGAAAACCTGATGGCACTTTCACCGGCAGCCTTATGGCCGAGGTCCTGGGCACCAGTTGCATGCGGCTGACCAGGCAGGATTTGCATTCGCTGGCGATCTACCTGCAATCAGTGCCGCCGATTCACTATGACCTGGACGCCCTGTGTGCACCGTTTGATGACTCTTTCGTAACTGAATAACAGTGTATGGGGTCAGAGCACATTTAACTCTGTATATAAGCAGTAAATGTGCTCTGACACCATAATTTCAGCCAGCCGCATGAACGATCTGTTGAATGACTTCAACAAGGTCGTCCTCCATACCCAGCCACAGTGGCAACCTGACAAGCCGTTCACTCAATTCGTTCGTGTTATCCAGATCGCCTGAGGTCCGTCCATGCTTCTTGCCCATGGGTGAATCATGCAGTGGAATATAGTGAAACACCGCACCGATGCCCTGCACCTTGAGCGCCTCGATAAAAGCGGTTCGCCGCTCCAGGTCCGGTAACAGCAGGTAGTACATGTGCGCGTTGTGCTTGCAGTCGGGGGGGATAACCGGGCGGCGTATCTTGCCCTGGTCTTCCAGCGAGGCGAACCACTGGTGATAGGTGTCCCAGATATCCAGCCGACGCTGTGTGATCGCATCGGCTTCTTCCATTTGCGCCCAGAGAAATGCGGCGATCAGTTCACCGGGCAGGTAGGATGAACCGATATCGACCCAGGTATATTTATCCACCAGGCCTCTGAAAAACTGGCTCCGGTTGGTGCCTTTCTCCCTGACCACCTCGGCCCGCTCAATGAAACGGGGCGCATTCACCAGCAGCGCTCCGCCTTCCCCCGATATGATGTTTTTCGTCTCATGGAAGCTGACAGCTGCAAGATGGCCGATACTTCCCAGCGGCCGTCCCTTGTAGCTGGACCCCATGCCCTGCGCGTCATCCTCTATCACCAGCAGACCATGCCTTTCGGCAATCTCCATGATGGCGTCCATTTCACAGGCCACGCCCGCATAATGCACGGCCACGATGGCCCGGGTCTTGCCGGTAATCGCCTCTTCTATCCTTGCCTCATCGATATTGAGCGTGTCCGGCCGGATGTCGACAAACACCGGTACGGCCCCGCGCAGCACGAAGGCGTTTGCCGTCGAGACAAAGGTGAAGGAGGGCATGATCACCTCGTCACCCGGCTGGAAATCGGCCAGGATGGCCGTTATCTCCAGTGCGGCCGTACAGGAGTGGGTCAACAGGGCCTTGTTACAACCGACGCGATTTTCCAGCCAGGCACTGCATCGCCGGGTAAACTCACCGTCACCGGCCAGGTGGCTGTTTGCATGAGCCTGGCTGATGTACCACAGTTCCTTGCCGGTCATGTAGGGCTGGTTGAAGGGGATTCTCATATTGTTCCTGCAATCTCATGTGTGCTTGCGTGCCAGCAAAAATAAAGATCTTCCTGCCGGCTGCGAAAGACTGTGTGGATCAATGTTCATTCCAGGCGATCATTTTAGCAGGGACCTCGTGGGTTAATCCCCGGATTTTTAGTTCTGCCAGAGGATTGTATGCTTTCTCGGGTTCAGGCAGTCCCGACAACAAGAACACCATCAGTGACAATGGTGGTGAGAGTATCTGATTTGCCTTCTCGCCTTCCTCAAACATTGGTCATTTACGCGTCGTGCTTCCACCACCGGGTAGAATCATCAACGCTCTGAATAACCATCCGGAAATGCTTTTTTGAAATTCTGATTATATCTATTCTGCCACGGTCTGCCAG